>JAIRWL010000013.1 GCA_031268935.1 Holosporales bacterium
TCCCATAAAGTTCTCTTTAAGAATTCTCCTGTTTGGTAAATCATCATATAACTTCTCCTCATTTATGGGATGTTCTGAGTTAAAATGTATCTTTTTTATTATTTGATATCCTGTATCTGTTAATTAATTTATTCAAATTCTGTACGTGCATTTCAATTTCGAAAGAGGCCTATTGAAGAAAACGATACAAGGGGCATTGGCCGAGATCCCTTGGAAATTAGTTCGGACTAGGATATATCCCCGGGGCCGTCTTAAAAAAGCAATTTTTCATATCGGAGTGAGTAAAATCAGAATAGCATTGGCGGCTATCCTTAGGTTGTAGTAATATCCCCCCTGAGTAATTTCAAATGGAGTAATTATGTCGTTTCTAACAAGCAAGCTGAGACATATTTTCGTAGGAGGTACCTTAGCTCTCGGCACAGTGATCAGTAACGGCTACTCAGCCGACGAAGATTGGGGATTTGGAGTGGAACTGGAGAGGGCCCAGGCCCAGCACGCAGCAGTGGTTACGTGTGCACGAAGCTTTCTAAGGTATCTAGCTCTCATGACGGACCCGCCAGGGACGCAGCTGGTGTCCGGTCAGGATCCCCTCAATCCCCCTCTCACAATAGCCATGGCTCTGTGGAGTATGGTAGCCAATTTCGTCTCCCCCGAGGATTGGGTTAAGGAGATGTTGAAGACACCAGAAGGAGTAGCCTTGTTGGGACAGGTTCCCGTAGAAATCATAATGAGGATAGTAAAGGGCTGGGGACTAGAGTTTACGGTTGCCGCCTTTATGGGTATTCTGCAAGGAGCCGGTCTGTTCAGGCCGGATGCGATAGGGACCTGGGTTGGGGAGGGAGAGGGACAGCCACGGAGCCAGGCAGAGCCCGCTATCGTTTGGCCCGGGCCTCTCTCCCCAATCGAAATTGGCTCCCCATTGGGGGACCCGCCGGGAGACGCTGTTAGAGGGTTGGTTGACCATCTACCTGGTTCGCCCATCATGCTGTCGCCACTCTAGGATCGACACCGTGCTGCAGCCCCAGCTAGGTTCTCGTGACCCGAATCCTGCAAGAATGTCCTAGTGGCTGCCCCCTGCTCCCGGCCCTCAAGCTGTTACTATGTTGTTGCAGAGTTTGTCCTTTGGGGATATTTCTCCTGGAAGAATCTACTAGGGATTATATCTTTCTGGAGCTTGTATTTTGTCTTTTCCGAAGTATGGGATCAGACATGTCGGAATGGTGACCGAGCCATCGGCTTGCTGGTAGTTCTCTAGAATTGCTATCAGACACCTTCCGACCGCGATCCCAGAGCCATTTAATGTATGTACAAATTCGTTCTTTTTTGAATCCAGACTCTTGTATCTTGTATTCATACGACGTGATTGAAATGTACCGCACCTTGAGCAACTTGATATTTCACGATACATTTTCTGCCCTGGTAACCAAACCTCTATGTCATAAGTTTTTTCAGAAGCGAATCCCATATCTCCAGTCGATAAAATGACCGTTCTGAACGGTAATTCTAAGCGCTTGAGAATATCTTCAGCGCATCCAGTCATTCTTTCGTGTTCTTCAATGGATTGGCTTGAGGACGTTATGCTTACCAATTCAACTTTCCCAAACTGGTGTTGTCGCAGCATGCCGGCCGTATCCCTTCCGGAAGCTCCTGCCTCGGAACGGAAACACGGTGTATATGCCGTAAGACGAATCGGTAAATCAATTTCCCGTAGGATTTCGTCACAGTGTATATTTGTGAGAGATGCTTCTGATGTCGGAATCAAATAAGATCCAAGAGTCGTCTTAAATACATCTTCTTCAAATTTTGGCAACTGTCCGACGCCATACATCGCCTTTCGCTCGAGAATAAGGGGAACATAAACCTCTGTATATCCTTTTTCTTTAGTATGCACATCCAGCATAAATTGCGCCAGGGCCCTCTCTAATTTTGATAGATCGGAGTACAGGAGGACGAATCGAGATCCGGCTATTTTGATAGCCCTCTCAAAGTCCATCATTCCTAATTTTGCCCCAATTTCGTAATGTTCTAGTGGTTCAAAATCAAATTCTTTCGGTGTTCCGAATCGCCTGACCTCGAGATTACTATTCTCGTCGAGGCCTACCGGGCATTCTACCGATGGGATATTGGGAATCGTCTCCAATAAACTTATATACTTATTTTTAGCCTGATTTGCACATTCTGTTTGTTCTTGAATTTCCTTCTTCAGAGAAGTCATTCGATTCGTCAATTCCGAGCAATCTTCGCCTTTGGACATATGTTTTGAGCATTCTGCGGTAATGGCATTTCTTTCCTCGAGAAGTTGCTGTAATTTCGTTTGTTGCAACCGAGCCTCTTGCTCGAGTTTCAAAACTTCAGCCTCGATCTCGGGTTTTTGCCGGTTTTGCATAGCTGCATCTAAACTGCCAGGATTTGCTTTAACGAAGGCAACATCAATCATCGGATCGCGTCTTTCTAACGAGGGCTTTTATTTTGCAACTGCTCGTAGTTTATCACAAAGATTCCAAATAGAAATAGGGCAATCGATAAAGTTTGCCCAATGGTTAGGGATAGCCAACCGAAATATTGCTCGATTGCAACTTCTTTATAAAATTCTATAATAAATCTGGAAGATGAATAGATTATACAAAATACTGATGTTAAAACACCAGATCCGATCGTATTCACCCCTTTTAACCTGAAAATCACTAATAAAATCCAAAAATTCAGAAATCCTTCAAAGAGAGCCTCGAAAAGTTGTGTCGGATACCGTGGTAGGTGATCTACCAAACTGAAGATAACTGCGAAATCTGAGGTGCAAACTTTGCCATAAAGCTCCTGATTGACGAAATTGGCGAGCCGGCCGATCCCCAATCCCAAGGCTCCCGCCAAACATAGTACGTCTAATATTATTTTCCATTTAAATTTATAAGTGTGGCAAAAGTAGTAAGTGTAGGCAGCTAGAGCCATAACCGATCCGTGAAAAGCTAGTCCTCCTTGGCGTAACATAAGAATTTCAAAGGGATTTTGTAAATAATACTCAAAATCGAAAAATAGAACGTGCCCTAATCTGGCGCCTATAATCATCCAAATTATCGAGAAAAGCATAAATTTGTCGAATTTTTCTGCAGATGGAACGATTGAAGGTGATATATTTCTGATTTTACGCAGTGTCCAGGTTGCTACGGCCCATGATGACAGTAGGGAAGTCGTATAGATAACTCCATACCAATAGACGGGAATATGGAACAAACAAAAGGCGATAGGAGAAGTATTCCAAATAAGCACGTTATCTTTATAATATTTATATATTCTGAAACGATTCGCGAAGAACCATAACCCGCCGACCCCGTCCACGGTAACAAATATCTTCCGCCAAAATCAATCATCGATTTGTGTGATTTTTATCCTACACTAAGTGCCTATATTATCGAACTCAATTCTTAAGATTTATTTTTAGGATACGGTCACTTGTCCAGGGAATATGATTCCGATCGATCCTCCCCACATACAGATACATTTAGAATCATGGGCAAGAATCGGGCCCATCGGGAGGAGGACGGTAACTTTTGATGTGATCCAAGGGGCCGATATTGCCGGAACGCAAGGCATCGGGGTTAATACTCCGAAGGCCGCGGCCGTCGCCGCCGCAACCATCGGATTCGCCATACTATTGCACATTCCGAAAGGCGCGATATTAGCCATAGGAATTATATCGACGATCGAGCCGACCGGCATATTGGAGATAAATACCGGAACCTTGGGGATTACAATGAGGGACGATGGAGCCAGTCCGAAGCTACATTGACACATCGCACCACAAACTACTACCGGCATCGATAATTCTTAGTTGTAATCCATTCTACTTTTGGATTTATATGTATTTCGTTAAGTTGCATTACGATTAAGCCTCCTTTTTCTATTCAATATTTCCGAGGCTTTATTGATTAAGTTTTGTTGTTTAGGGCGTGCAATTGCCAAAGTATTTCCCGGCACGTCTTCGGTAATAACACTGCCCGCCGCGACTAAGGCCTCATCTCCAATTTTGATTGGAGATATTATTGAACAATTTGAACCCACCATTACATTGTCACCGATAACGGATTTATGCTTCTTTACTCCATCGTAATTACAAGTAATCGTCCCGGCACCTATATTCGATTTGTATCCGACGTATGTGTTGCCGATATAAGATAGATGTTTGACCTTAGCGCTGCGCCCTATGGTGGATTGTTTAATTTCCACAAAATTTCCGATGATTGCATTTTCCATCATAACGGACTGATCTCGAATTCTAGCGAATGGACCAATGACAGCATTTTCCATGATGACGCAATTTTCTAAGTAGCAGAATGATTTAATAGTCGATCCGGAGCGAATCGTAACACCGTTTTTTATTACAACATCCTGCTCGATGGTAACATCGCTACCTATTTCTGAATCGAATGAAAAATAAACTGATTCTGGATCAGATAATTTTACACCATTTTTCATGAATTTGCTTCGTAACTTTTTTTGAATTATATTTTCGGCAAGGGCGAGATCATTTAACGTATTAATTCCGTGAAATGGCCAGTATTCGTCACTCATTATGACCGAAATTTTTACGTCGTTTTCGTTCAAAATTGATAAAAGATCTGTTATGTAATATTCTCCTGAAAGGTGATCCTGAGATAAATATGGGATGTATTTCTTCAGGATATTAGTCTTAATCCGATAAATACCGCAATTGGCGTACGGGTAATCTTTTTCCTTATAATTAATATCACTATGCTCCACAATTTTAACAAACTGCTGATGTTCGTCAAAAATAATGCGGCCATACGGCATATCGAGCATATCATCAGGGATTCTGCAGGCAATAATTGCAACATCTCCATCGGTTGCCAATAATGCATTAATGTGTTTCGATTCGATAAGTGGAGTATCCGAGCACATGATCACAATATTCTCAGAATCGATGAAGGGAATGGCCGACTTAATCGCATCCCCCGTGCCCTTCGGCTTTTCCTGGATAGCCTGAACACTGCCATCAAAGAGATGATGGCCAATAAGTTGCGGAGAGACGACGGATATGATGCGATCACTGAATATAGCGCACAGATTTATGATGTATCGAATAAGTGCTTGTCCGGCGATTTCGAGGAACATTTTTGGGCAATTGGTATGAGTTCGGGTACCAAGTCCGCCAGCAAGAATTACAAAATCAACATCATTACTTTTTAGGGTTTCATTTGCACTAGACACTTTTTCAAAAATTTCCGATTTTGGAATCTTGCCTAACATAGTGACTGATTAATCTCGTGAAAAATTTCCAGAATCCAACGCAATGTACTAGATCTGAGATAATGTTTCATGCAAAAAGATTTTCAATCGTTTCCTTAAGGTCTATTTTTGAGGCTTCCGGTCATCTTCCGCATAATATCTGGATTGGTAGCTAATTTCGACATCATCGTCTTGATTTGATCAAATTGTTTCAAAAGCTTATTGACTTCCGAGACGGGTTGAGCGCATCCGGCCGCAATCCTCCGCCTTCTAGAAGCATTGAGAAGTTTTGGATCTTTTCTTTCCAATTTAGTCATCGATCTTATAATTGCAATCTGGCGAGCTAGTGTTTTATCAGAAATGTTAGCTTGCTGTAATTGCTCCTTAAGCTTATTGATTCCAGGTAAAAATTTCAGAAACCCACCGATTCCTCCAAGTTTTTCCATTTGTTTTAGATACTTCTCCATGCCGTTGAGATCAAAATTTTTTCCGGTCGGGATATCTTGAATTTCCGATAGTGTCTCCTCATTCATCGCTTTTTCGACGAAACTCAGAATGTCACCTTTGTCGAGAATCTTCGAGGCAATCCGATCTGGATGAAATACATCGATATCACCGATTTTTTCTCCCGTACAAATAAATTTTATTTGGCAATTGGTTACAAATTTCGCTGAAAGGGCGGCGCCACCTCGGCTATCTCCATCGATTCGAGTTAATATCAGCCCCGTTACCGCAAGTTCTTCATGAAAAGCTCTGGCCGTATTGACAGCATCTTGCCCCATCATACTATCGATAACAAGCAAGATTTCATCGGGCTCCACTATCTTTTTGATTTGCCCAATTTCATTCATCATCTCCGCATCGATATGTAGTCTGCCGGCCGTATCATATATTATCGTGTCATACTTTTTTTTATTCTGCGAATTACTTACTTTTTTGGCAATCGAAATTGGAGTATCTTTCTCGAGATCTAAATCATCAAAGAAATCGATACCATTTTTTTGGGACAGTTTCTGTAACTGGTCGATTGCGGCGGGGCGGTACGTATCAAGAGATACGGTCAAGACATTTTTCCCAAATTTCATTTTCAAAAGATTGGCCAGCTTGGCGGTCGTCGTTGTTTTTCCAGTCCCCTGAAGACCGGCAACTAATATTGATTTTTTGTGGGCTACGGCAAGCGAATCTGAAGAATCGCCCAAAAGATTTACAATTTCATCATAGACGGCCTTGACGATCGTTTGTTCCGGTGTCGTGCTTTTTATAGCCTTTTGACCAACAAGTCTTTCTTTAAGATTAGCGGTGAAAGTTTTCGTTACGCTTAAAGCAACATCAGCCTCCAATAAAGAAATCCGAATCTCGCGTATCGTGGTATCTAAAATTTCTTCCGTCAAAACACCACGTTTCCGCAACGAATCGAAAACAGAAATTAGTTTCTGAGATAAATTTGCAAACACTTTTTAATCCTTTTTTCCTTTAGAACATTCCAGGAAGATTTAAACCTCCCGTCGCTGCGGACATTTCTGCTTCATAAATCTTGGCTGATGCCGCTCTAGCATCACTAAGTGCCGCAACGATTAGATCTTCCAGCAAGTCTGTTTCATCAGGATTGACGAGCTCTTTATCGATCGAAATTGACTTTACGACGCCACTGACGGTCATGATGACTTTAATTGCACCGCCACCAGAAGTTCCGGTCACTTCCTTATTTTCGAGCTCTTTCTGTACCTCGGCCACCTTTGACTGCAATTTCTGCGCCCGAGCTAACATTTGCTGCATATTGTTCATACTTATTCTAATCCTTCCTAATTTACAAAAATCTTCTTTTTAAGAGGATACCCGAAAATTGTGTACCACAGCGCCCATTTTGTCTTCTGTGACTAAAAAAATTTTCATCAGAAACAGTATCGATTCCGATTTGTTCAATATTTTTAACTCCCATCGCTAATAATTTATCATAAATCATAAGAGACATATCAAAATACTTTTTCCCAGAGACTTCCGATATATACTTCTCATCGACTAATGAAATTATATCATCTTCAACTTCAAAACTTTGCTTCTGTATGCAAGGACCGATTGCCGCGTAAAGATTTTTGCAACCTAACTTCGTTAATGTAGAGACCGTGTTCTCGATTATTTTGCCGACAGTACCGCGCCACCCGGCATGAATCGCTGAGACGAAATTGACTTTTTGATCACACAGTAAGATTGGGGCGCAATCGGCAGTCTGAACACCTACTAGTATCCCCGGTAAATTTGTAATAAGCGCATCTCCTTCATTTTGTATCGAAAGCTCAGGGCTAGAGGATTTGTATTCCTCTAAGTTACCAGAATTAACGATATGAACGACATCTCCATGGCATTGGTGCAGGACAACGGTTTCGGATAAAGCGGCTCCGAATCGCCTAGCCACGATCCCTCTATTTTTTAAAACTTTTCCAAAATCGTCTCCGCAGGTCCAGCTAAAATTTAAAGAAGAGAAATCGCCAAGACTCCTGCCTCCATGCCTATCACAAAATCCGTGATTTACAGAATCGATGTTCGATAAATTTTCAGCTTTTAAAATCATAATCCTCCTAGATTTTTCTCTAACCAATGAATATTGAAATTCCCTAGTATTATATCATTATTACGAACTAATTTTTTATGCAAATCAGTTGTATTTAAAATGCCATCGATTACCAATTCATCCAGCGCGCCCATCGCTTTGGAAAGACAATCTGCTCTATTATCGGCATGAACTATAATTTTGGCGATCAGACTATCATAAAATGGAGGAACGGTATAGTCCCTATACAGATGTGAGTCAATTCGAATTCCATTACCCCCAGGGAAAAAGAGTTCATCGACTTTCCCTGGAGATGGAAGAAACGTATCGGGAGATTCGGCGTTAATTCGAAATTCGATTACGTGTCCAGAGAATTGGACATCAGATTGAGAAAAAGACAACCTTTCTCCCGAGGCGATGCGAATCTGTTCTTTGACGATATCGATTCCGGTCAATTCTTCGCTAACTCCGTGCTCTACCTGCAGTCTCGTATTCATCTCCATGAAGAAGAATTCGTTGTTTTCATATAGAAACTCCAAAGTGCCTACTCCAACATATCCCAATCTTTTGACTGCATTTATTGCAATTTCACCGATTACTTTCCGTTGATCATGCGACAGAGCCGTGGATGGAGCTTCCTCGATTATTTTTTGATGATTTCTCTGTATTGAGCAATCTCGTTCTCCGAGATGAATTACATTCCCAAAGGCGTCGGAAATAATCTGAACTTCGATATGACGAGGATTTTGGAGATAGCGCTCCATATATACCGTGTCATCATTAAAACTGGATTTTGATTCCGCTTTAGCTAATTTAAATGCAGATTCAATTTCTGATGTGGAATTGGCGACTTTCATGCCTTTTCCTCCGCCGCCCGAGGCCGCCTTAAACAAAATCGGATAACCAATTTCTTCGGCAATATCCATCGCTTCATCAATACTTTGAACATTGCCATTCGATCCTTTTACGACCGGGACTCCATAACTTGCCATCGTTTTTTTTGCGAGTATTTTATCTCCCATTTCGGCGAGATGTCGAGGATCGGGGCCGATGAACTTAATTCCGTGTCCAGCTACCATCTTTGCGAATTTTTCATTCTCAGACAAAAAACCGACCCCAGGATGAATCGCATCACAGCCAGTCAACTCTGCGGCACTTAGAATGGATGCAATGTTTAGATAACTGTCGGCCGCCTTATCCGGCCCAATACAAACACTCTCATCAGCTAATCTTACGTGCATCAAGGCTTCATCGATGACTGAATGCACGGCGACTGTCTTGATGCCCATCATCTTGCAGGCTCTAAGAATCCTGACGGCAATCTCACCACGGTTGGCTATGAGAATTTTGCGAAACATCTACAAAAACAACAAGCCATTTTGAGAAAGCGACATTGTATCAATAACTCTTTGCTAATACAACGTCAATTTTGGCGTCTTCACCTGTTAAAATGCATTTTCCAAGAGTTCCGGATTGTGTAATTGGTAAGCATCTGATTGATACCGCCAATTCTTCGAGACTCGCCAAATTTTTTTCAGATCCGGCCCACTTGGCCATTATAAACCCAGTATCTCGAGAGAAGAACTCCTTGACTTCCTCGAAATTTTTGACTCCTGTTACTAATTTCAATTTGCAAGCGGCCTCATTTTTTTGTTGTAGAGTATCATCATGTTCTTGGATCAATTCCTCAATCCGCGCCGCAAATTCTTCTAGAGGCAGTTTAGTTTTTTCGAGATCATTAGCTCGTTTGATAAAATAAACACTCTCATCTCGCAATTCATTTACTCCTATTTCACAGATGAAAGGAATTCCTTTTCTTACGTAATCCCATTTTTTGTTTTGGGGAGAAATTTCTTTGAGATCGATAAAAACCCTTGCCCTCATTTGGACAGATGATCTTATTTTCTGACAGTACTCGATAATTTCTCCATCCTGACCCGTTCCCTTCAAAATCGGAATGATGACGACGTGATATGGGGCCACCTCAGATGGTAAATTCAACCCGTCATCATCGCCGTGAGCCATAATTAATCCCCCGATCATCCTAGTGGTCGATCCCCAAGAGGTCGTATGGGCATAGTGCATTGCCCCATCACGTCCTTGGAATTGGATATTGACCGCTTTTGCAAAATTCTGCCCTAAATAATGGCTGGTCGCTGCCTGGAGGGCTTTCCCATCCTGCATCATCGCTTCGATCGACAGGGACTCGACGGCTCCGGCGAACCTATCGTGGGCGGGTTTCTTCCCGGCGATACAATACATTTTTAGAACATCTCGGATGAACCAGAGATATAGCTCGTGCATCGTGCGTGCTTCCCGCACGGCCTCATCTTCGGTTTCGTGGGCGGTATGTCCTTCTTGCCATAGGAATTCAGAAGTCCGTAAGAATAATCTCGTTCTCATTTCCCACCGGAAAACATTACACCACTGATTGATCAAAACCGGTAAATCCCGATATGATTTTACCCATCGGGCCATTGATTCTCCGATGATCAATTCAGAAGTTGGTCTGATGGCTAGGGGAGATTCGAGGGGTGAGGCCGGGACGAATTTCCCATTTCGATGCTCAAGTCTGTGGTGAGTTACGATAGCCATTTCTTTGGCAAATCCTGCGACATGCTCAGCCTCTTTTTCAAAAAGTTCTACCGGAATCAGCAGAGGAAAATAGCAGTTACTATGCCCCAGTTCTTTGAATTTAGAATCTAAAATGGATTGCATCCTTTCCCAGATGGCAAAACCGAAGGGTTTGATTACCATGCAGCCTCGTACACTGGCATTTTCGGCGAGATCGGCCGCTGTCACCACCGCTTGATACCATCCCGCGAAATCTTCCATTCTGGTGGTAGACAAAGCATTTTTGACTTTCGACATATCTAGGACTGATAAAAAAATGGGTCTGTCCAGTCATGATACACTACTTCCGTTCGATTCCCAAAGATCTGAAATGTTACGAGGATTATCTACATATTTCAGTCACATTTCTCGTTTATAACACAGGCAAGCCATATTGATTAGGCTCCCCAATCCATTCCGGTAATTTGCTTTTTTAGGAGAGATTATTTAAGATACAATCGTTGATACATGGTGAGATGCTAACAGTTTTTTTTAGTAGATATTGATGAAAAAGAGATTGGGAATAATTACCGTGGGCGGGGATTGCTCTGGATTGAATTCTTCCATCAGAGCGGCCACGATTCGAGCCGAGCTCCTTGGACACGAGCTTATCGGAATTAAGCGCGGCTTTTTCGGATTATTTCCAGAAAATTGTGATACCGTGACGTTGTCCACCAAAAACTGCGGAGAAGACTTACTTTCCGAGTCCGGAAGCATCCTCTTTTCTGATACTAAATCATTTACTACTTGTATTGAGCGCGGCCATTCTCAGAAAGAAACCTTGCAAATGGTTTGCGATGGTTACAAAAAATTATCACTCGATGGATTAATTTATATTGGTGGAGATGGAAGTCTTACCATTCTCGGCGAACTATTAAATCATGCTCTCGATTTGATAAAGGTCGTGGCAATTCCAAAGACTATCGATAATGATGTTAGTATGACCAGTTTATCGCTTGGATTTTCGACGGCCGTAGAGGGGGTAGTGAATTCTATTTCGAGTATAAGATCCACGGCGAAAAGTCATCAGAGGGCTATGGTTGTTGAAGTAATGGGGCGAGATGCTGGATTTATTGCGTTATATGCTGGATTGGCATCTGGAGCAGATATCATCCTGGTCCCCGAATTCGAGTACGATATGGAAAAAGTCGTTGCGAGGGTGGAACGGAATTATGCTCTTGGGAAGAAGTATTGCATTATCGTCGTTGCAGAAGCCGTCGAATCTGAAGAGTTAAAGCATCGAGATGGCTTTTTTCATAAAGAGGCTCAGAGTTACGGGACGGTCAAATACAAAGGCATAGGGCAACACATCTCGGATTATCTTAATGATAAGGGATTTGAATCCAGAGCGATTACTCTCGGTCATGTTCAAAGGGGCGGGGCGACTGCCGTAGCGGATCGAATTGTTGGAACTGCCTTTGGGACGGAGGCGGTCAATTCTCTCTTGGCCGGAGAGGGTAGTATCATGCTATCTTATCGTGACCATAAGATCGAAAAAATTCTGATTCCGGATTTGTTACGTAACATTAATAATAAGCTGGATAAATCGGATCTTTGTGTTAAGGTTGCACTCGATTTGGGAGTATATATCGGTGAATTGTGTCAATCATAGTTTGGGTATCGTGCTACTTCTTCTGAGCTCGATAAATGGTGTGTCGGCTAGTAAGGTTGGCGGGGTGTGTGAGCATCCTTATTTCGCATCCACCAAATTTCCTAAGGTCAATTCACATAAAGGGCCGGGTAATCAATTCAAGGTAGCTTTTGCTTACATCAGTCCCGGAGTTCCCGTCTTAATAACCGCAAAATTCGGACATTGGAGAAGAATAGTAGATCCATATGGAGAAGAAAGTTGGATTCACAAAAGCAAGCTATCTCCAAAAAGATCGCTGATTGTATCCGATCAGAAGGGAACTTTGTTGAGGGATGGTAATGATGCTGGAGCTCGTGTAATAGCGTGCCTCAAAAAGAATGTGGTAATGACATTGCTGGCTATCGATGGAAATTGGTGTAAAGTAGAAGTACGAAATGGCAGCGATGGCAAAAAATATGTCGGATGGGTAGAGAAGGGAAAAGTGTTTGGAGCCGTAGATGCCGAAACATTGTAATTTAATTATTCCAAGGGATTGATATGCAACCAAAAACAAATGAACTATTGATATTGCCTCTCGGGGGGTTGGAGCAGATTGGCGCTAATTGCACTATGATCGGAACCAACGGAGAATGGATAATCGTTGATCTGGGAATCGCATTTCACGATTCCTTGGGGATAGAGGTGTTGACTCCTGATATCTCTTTTCCGATCAGGATGGCCGATAAGATTAAGGGGCTCTTCATAACTCACGCACATGAAGATCATATTGGGGCCATTCAATATCTTTGGCCGCAGTTGAAATGCCCGATATATGTAACAGAATTCCCGGCGGCCGTTCTGAGACAGAAACTCAAAGAATATTCATGGGGTAACGATGTAAAGATCAATCTCGTTACTTGCAAAAACCCAATAAAACTCGAAAATTTTGAGATAGAGTATGTATCTTTAGCGCATTCGATACTAGGGGCCTGTGGGTTATACATCAAGACGAAGGCTGGGACCATATTTCATACGGGCGACTGGAAGATAGATGATGCCCCATTATTGGGGGATAAAATCGACGAAAAGAGATTAATAGAAATAGGCAAAGAGGGGGTAGATTGCCTTCTTTGTGATTCGACCAATGTTTTGGTTGCCGATGAGGCTGGCTCAGAGACGGCCGTAAGGGAAGCCCTATCTCGAGTAATTTCACAGTATGATAAAAAAAGGATTACGGTGACCTGCTTTGCCTCTAACGTGGCCAGAATGGAAACCGTATTCCATCTTGCTCGAAGATCTGGGCGAAAGATTGCCATCGTCGGGCGTTCTATGTTTAAAATGATCTCGGCGGTTTCGGAAACTTCATACCTTTCCAAAGATTTTAAGGCCGGCATTTCCTCGATTATTCCAGAAGAGGAGGCGATAAGTTTACCGCCCTCCAAGGTTTTATTGATGTGTACTGGATCTCAAGGAGAAACTCGATCTGCTCTTTTCAGATTGGCTCGTGGGGAAAATCGGGTGATTAAGCTCGGGAAGCACGATGTTGTTCTATTTTCATCGAAGGTGATCCCTGGTAATGAGATCTGTATTCGTGATATGCAAAATCTCTTGACTCGCAACGGAGTTGAGATTGTGACGACGACGACGGAAGACGATATCCACGTTTCGGGCCACCCGAGCAAGGGGGATCTTATCCGTATGTATGAGTGGCTCAAGCCAAAATCGTTCATACCGATTCATGGAGATGCCGTGATGCTTCACGCTCACCAAAAGTTGGCTGAACAAAGCGGCATTTCGGAATCGTTGATTATTGAATCGGGAGATATTGTTGGGGTATCGGGAGGGCGACTCAGTAAGGTATCTAAAATAGACCTCACTTTTATGGCATTGGATGGGCAGTGTCTGATACCGATCACTCACGACGTTTTGAAGGAGAGATCGATGATGTCGAGCGAAGGTAGCCTTAGTGTTAGCTTTATCATTTCGAATGAATCTCGGCTAGTAAACTCTCCGGATATTATCACTCGAGGAATATATATCGAAAAAAAGGAAGCAAAAACTCTCGAATCGAGGATATATCAGATTGTTTCTAACGAGCTTTCGAAACACCCGGATTCCATTTCCGATATCAAGAAAGAATGTGTGATGGCCATAAAAAAGATCATGTTCAAGCAATTTGACAAGAAACCGACGATATTCATTCATATCCATAGAAAATAAGGAAAAAAATCTTCACGGCATCCTCGACGGATAGATAAAGAGATTGGATGGGAAGTGGTGAGGGGGAGGAGGACAGGGAGTGGGCGGGTTACCTTTTTTTTCCTCAAAACTGGGGGCATTTACTGTTCTTTAATCTGGATTTCCTATACTGTACAGAGCGATGATCGATCGCTTATCGAATTTGAGTA
>JAIRWL010000028.1 GCA_031268935.1 Holosporales bacterium
CCACACCCCCCCCCCCCCCCGGCCGGCCACTCCCCCACCCCCCCCCCCCCCCCCCCCCCCCCCGCGGGGCCGGCCCCCCACGTACCCAATCCTCCTTGGTGTGATTCATGATATCTGGTGTGGGGATTCTCCTACTGAAGAGGATTACACCGGGGACTTCAAGGCTGTTGAAATTGATCCTACCCCGGATTTCTCTCTCCCCGTGATGGCTTGTTATCAGGCTGGGATACGAGAGGGATCCTCTGTCCCGGTTATCCCGAATTCCCTTCTTTTTGCCAACTCTGAGTTTTTCATCCCAGGGACTGGGGATGCCCGCGGAGGATATCTCTCCGCCCTGAAAAAGGCTGAGTGGGATGTATCCCTATCTTCCTCCCTTACCGAGAACATCCAGGGAGGGGATCTGTGGCGGTTGCACATGAGGCCTTACTCCGGAGATAATGAGGTGTGGAGGTTCCTGGGGATGTCCCCTGTGTATGAGATCCTAACCGAGGGAGGTCTTGTCGGTTCTGTTATGGCATCCCCTTCTACCGAATATCCATATCTAGGCGCCCTAGCTTGCGCATATATGACTGGTTTCGAGGTGAGTAGACAGCAGAGACTGAGAGATGAGGCTACTATACTGAAAGCGGATTTGGCGAGGCTGAAATCGGAGGTGGCTAGCTTGAAAGCTTTGAGTCCTCAAGTGTAAACGAGTATTCCTTCTCCTGGGGCTTGGGTTGGGACAATTGCTTGTGGATATCATCCTGACGGATGGTAGCTGTGAGAGCCTTAACAGGGAGGAAAGATATAGCCGGGTAATGAAATTATAATTATACTCTGCTATTATGAGGGAGGTGAGCTGCTTTTTTTTACCGAGGGATGGATGATGACCAAATTTCTGAAGATGATAACTCTGACGGCCTGTTTCCTACTCCCGACCTATGGCCTTGCTTGCGAAACTGCGAAATTCCCTCTCCTGCTTGGCATGATTCGTGAACTGACCCATGGGGTTACTCACCGTACTGGGGACGACTGGCCAGGTTCCGATGCTCTTGTTGATACCGCTGATCCATTGGTCTTGCGGGCATTTCAGCTGGGAAGGGCGGATGTTGATCGTGCCCGATTCATACCTCCTACCATCCTGTTTGCCGATTTCGAACGTTTGGTCCAGGGAGAAGCGGATGGACGTTCCTGTTGTTTAGAGGCCTTGAAGCTCACGGGAGGGCTCTGGTTGGAGGCCTTGAATCCCGGCCAAGAGGATGCTCCGATTAGGGTTTCTCCTTATTCCGGAGCCGACCCGATGTGGTCCTCCCTGGGATTCGAGGTCGATCTCGGGGCTTCGTCCGGGCCCGCCGATGAGATGAGCCGTTTGTGTGAACTGACCCTGGCTTACTTGGCGGGCTACGAAAGGGCGCGGCACCAGAGAATGCAAGAGGAGTTGGAGATACTGGAAGCACCTCGGGCGCTTGCCCTGGTCTCTGGGTCTAAGGCTAATATGCTGCTGGTTGGGTTTAGTGCGGCGATGGTTGCGGGGGGTTATATGTATAGGTATTGGCAAAAGAAGAAGGCCTATTGCTGCGATATACTGCACCTGGGAGCCCATGCTTGACCCGCGATCTGGATGACCCCAAAAAGGCCGACCGCTATGACCTGGGATGCCGGGCTAGGAACAGCGCCGAAACATAACATTTTCATTTAATTAGCCTGAAATTACAATCAGAATTCTGGGATTGTGGGACCAATAATTTTATGTTAGAATGGCGCTTTCGTTAATGAAATAATCTATTTATATGCGTTTCTCGAAGGGGTTCTTTGATTCTCTGCGAAGTTCGATTCCCAGGGCCGTTTGGATTGTCGGCTTGTCTTCTCTTTTGGTCAATGTTTCTACTTCCGTCGTTTTCGCGGGGTCTGCCCTTTATTTGAAGACGGTCATTGGGGTTTCGATTGCGACGATCGGGCTGGCCGAGGCGTTGGTCGAAGCAATAGCTTATGGAGTCCGAATTTTTTCCGGCGTGTTTAGCGATTATATGCGGCGCAGGAAACCTCTAATGCTTTTGGGATTTACGATGCTCGCGGTCGCAAAACCGATGCTGGCCCTGTCAAAATCTTTCGGGGAAGTACTCACCGCCCGAGCAATCGATCGAATCGGAAACGGCATTCAGGCTACTCCGAGAGAAGCTCTAATCAGTGATTTAGCTCAAAAAGAACACAAGGGAGCATGCTTCGGTATGAGGCAATCCCTAGCCGTTATCGGCTCCACGATCGGAGGGATATTTGGAATCGTCGTCATGCAGGTGACTCACAATGATTTCGAATTTATGTTTATCTTAGCTTCCATACCAGCCACCTTGGCCATCTTTATCTTATTGTTTTTTGTTCATGAAAAAAAGAGTGAGCCTAGTCAACACAAATCAGATCGCCGGAAAATCCGGATACAAGATCTAAAATTATTGGGCAAAAAATTCTGGATATTAATGATCATCGTGGTCGCGACGATGACGGCTCGTTTTAGCGAGGTTTTTATATCATTATTTGCCTGCGGAAGTTTTGAGCTTGATGTGGCGTATGGTACCTCCATCACAATCATTTACAATCTATTTTCTGTCTTCGTTTCCTACCCGATGGGGAAGTTGTCGGACCGAATGAACAGGACTACCGTCCTTTTTATTGGAATAATTTTTCTAGCTTTGGCACACTTAACAATTGGTTGCGCTAGTGGATTATCAATGATTTTCCTAGGAACGATATTTTGGGGAATTCAAAGAGGTATTACGGAGGCCATGTTTGCGACTTTGGTTTCTGATTACGTTCCTAAAAATCTACGCGGGACTGGGTTTGGAACGTATTATCTTATCGTTTCGATATCGGCCGCTAGTGCGAGCGCTCTAGCCGGGATGGTATCTCAATCCTTTGGAGAAGGAGCCGCCTTCCTTAGTGGCGCTTGTATATGTTGTTTTTCCATTATTTTTCTTCTATTTTTCAGAAAATCTCTGTCGGCTTAAGCCGGGTATTTTGGACACTATCCAAATTGCCAAATATATCGCAATCGGGAATAGTAGAAGGTTTAATTGACTGAGACATAATTCTGTTCTTTCAATGATTTCAGAAAATTTACCATACATATGTACTACCACGAATAATCCTCCACACAATAATAATCCCGTAAATTTTTGGATCAACTCTGTTAGAGCAATTTTTATGCAGCATCTCATTCCAATGAGAAATCCAACAAAAATGTAAAATGCTGACCAGACGTGAGCTTCTGATATATAAAATAATTGCAGAGTGTAAAAGATGATAATTAATGATAAAATCGACATAATGGTTATGTATCTGGGGGCATATTTCGTTTGCAAGAAATGATATATCGCAATTTCAGCGGATGCAAACGCAATAGCTCCAAAAATATCGTACCAATCATGGAAATGCCGATATACGATCGCCGCCCCTATGCATCCCAGAATGGCAATAAGTACACCTCTTGCTATATGACTGGGAGTTTTGTAAACGAAATAACCATAAAAAATAGCGGAAGCGTGCATATGCCCGCTAGGGAAAGCGTATCCAGAACCCAGATGAGGGAAGAGCGGGACTTTAAAAACATTTTTCAATAAGGTATTAAAAACTATAACGAAACAAACAAAACACGCCGCATGTTCGAAATCTGCTCTGCGGTAATTGAACAAGATTCCCAAGATGATAATCGAAGCGATGACATCTACTTGTCCCAATTTTAGGACGAAGCAGATGACATCGTCATCGATCATGGAATCACATTTTCCCTCAGAATGCCCTCCTAAAACGTTGTACTGTAACCTACCAAGAATCGGTATGGTTCGTCGTACTTTTCTCTCCGGATCGGGAAGGCAAACGTAAATTTCAGAGGTCCTAACGGAGTTACGAGCGATATACCCAAACCAACCGAAACTCTAATTTTCTTCGAATCACGGATTTTGTGACTTACCATCATAGAACCTGTCTCCTTATCGAAAGCACAAGTGATGTGATCCTCCTTGATTACAATATCTTTCATATCGATCGCGGAATTACCATCTACTATAGAGATATTATTATGTTTATCGACTATAACCTTCTTACCAGTTTTAACCAAGAAAGAGTCTCCCTTTTCTGGAGCGCCCCACAGAGTACCAAAATCAGTAAATCCAAACCCTCTGAGGCAAAGTTCTTCGGAGAATCCGATTGGGAATGTAAGCTCTACGGTTCCCTTCCAATATTTGGTAGCTCCAGCATAATCCCTGAATACCGCGGATTTGATAACCGGCTGGCCGGTTAATGGATGTTGCGTCACTACGGCACGAATGGTTTCGGCCATCGGACCAAGACCGCAATCATCAAATCCTCTGAAGGAATCTAATCCGAGGACGAAGCTATCGGCAATATTAGGTTTCTTGCTTCCTACTTTAGTAAGTAATCCGAATGACATAGAAAATTTAACATTTGTTTTTCGATTAATAGGGAGAACATAAGATCCAAATAACTCATTTTTCAGGTGACGAGCATCTCCACCTAGTCCAGCGATCGTCGTGCCAAGTCCGGCTCGCAATGATCCCTTTAACCCGGTCAAGAATGAAGTCCCGTAGCTAATCGTATGCTTCATGGCCGACGAATTACATTTCCCAGGTCGCGTGGCACTAACCGTCTCGCCATCCCTTTTCATAACCTGGTATTTAATGATCGGAGTGGCATGAGGCATGACATCCTCGAACTTCCGATTCGTCAGGGTATAATCCCAGCTCTGAGCAAAATTGGAGCTCAGGCTGTATGATGCCCCCAAAGATCCACCAATCTCTTTCGTTGAGAAGGCGTCCCATCTACTGCTTTGACACATGAATCCACCTACGGAACCAGTGATATCTTTGTCAAAGATGTGAGGATCGGCCACATTTACATGAACATTATTCAAGAATTTAAACTTACTTTTCCTAGCTACGCGAGTCTCCTTTCCAGTCGTCGGATCAATCTCATAGCTGCTGCCGGTCCTCGCTCTGCTAGATCCAAGAAATACACTGAGAGATTTTCCGGTGCCCAAGAAATTGGACTCGCTATAAGACAAATCTATCCCAACTCCATCTGATGACGAATAAGTCGCCGCTGCCATCGCTTCCCCAGTCGAGCCTTCTTCAAGAGAAACTTGGATAATGCATTTATCTGGAGCATTTGGATCTTGAATCGCTTCAATATTAACTGATTTAAAATATCCTAGGTTTCGTAAGCTGGATTCCGCCATATTAACCATAATTTGGCTGTACGCATCTCCTTCTTCGATCGGAATTTCTCTCCGAATAATATGATCACGAGTCCTAGTATTACCTTTAATGATAATCTTCGAAACGTAAACTCTATCTCCCTCAGATAAATTGAAAGTAACCCCAACCGCTCCTTTTGCGGTATCTTTTTCGAGTTTTGGCTCAACATTAACCGAAGAAAATCCTTTTTCACCGGCTCGTTTGGCGATTTGCATCGCGTCGACGTTCAAAAGGACGGCATTAAATACCTCGCCTCTCTTACAATAAAGATTGCATGCTATATCCTTTTCTGGCAATTTTTTGATGTGAGATTTCACATTTATGTTGCCAAAACTGAATAGACGGCCCTCATCTATCGCAAACGTTAAAACAAACTCTTTCTTATCATAAGACAATTCAGCCGTCGCTGAAACCACCATAGCATCAGCATAACCTTTCTCTCGATAGAACCTGACAAGGGCCGCCTTATCTTCGGCCACACGTTCCGGATCATATACATCATCCGTTACGAGGAACCTGTACCATCTCTTTACCCTCGAGAAAATGACATCTCTCAATTCACTAGCAGAGAAAGAATTGTTCCCAACGAAAACGATACGCCCAATCCCCGCGGAATCTCCTTCATTAATCTCGAAAACTAAATTTACCTGATTATTAGGGAGGCGAATAATTTTAGGTTCAACAGAGGCATTATATCGCCCTATTTTACGGTAAGCATCTAACAAGCCTTGTTGAATTTCCTTTATTTTCGCCGGAGATAACGTCTCCCTTGCTTTCAACGTTGCCGCCTTTGCAATATCTCGATCTGAGAGATTCTTGTTTCCTTCAAAAGATATCTTATTTATAATCGACGCTTCTTTTACCTTTACGACCATAACCGATCCGCGCATTTCGATTGTGACTTCTTCAAAAAACCCGGTCGCATCCAAAGCTTTCAGAGCTTCATTGATGGTATCTGGATCTCCACTGTCTCCAACGCTCACTGGCAAGTACGATGCGACCGTTTCTTGCTCAACTCGGTTGCATCCGACGTACTCTATTTTCGAAATCCGTTCAGCCAATGATGATTGGGTAAACAAGATCCCGACCACAAAACACACAAAAAAATGTAATGCTTTCATCGTATCAATCCCTCAACTTATTTGAAGATTTTAAAATTTGAAATATCATTCCAAAGCCCGAGTAACATCAAAGCTGCTACTAAAATAAGCCCTATCATAAAAATTATATCAATAACTTTTTTGGGTAATGGCCTACCAGATAACCATTCAATGGCCGAAATCAATATCATGCCCCCGTCCAGCACAGGAATTGGAAGTAAATTAACAGACCCTAGAATAATTGATAACATCGCCAACATCCATATAAAATTAGGGATACCAGATTCGGCGCTGGAGATTGCCATTTTTGCTATAGATAGAGCCCCTCCGACGTTTTTAGTACTTAATTCACCGGTAACAATCTTAAATATCGATGCAATATTGTCAACAGAAAATCTATAAGTTGTGGTTAAAGCGAAAACAATTCCATCAATTAATTGAAGCCTTTTGTATTTAACATTTTTGGTATCCGGAGAAATTCCCAGAATTTTAATTGGAGTAATTTTTCCATCTTCGTCGGCATACATTTTGATCTCAATATCTTGACACTGCCCATCTGATTTTTTAACTTTAAGGCCCAAGACTTTTCCCTGAGATGCGATAATCTGATCCCTCAAATTGGAAAAAGTCTTTATCACTTTCCCATTGGCTTCTACGATCGCGTCTCCATCACGTAATCCCGAAATATAAGCAAGCGACGACTCATCTTGGACCGAGATTTTGTTATTGTCTTCGGATACTCCATTGATCACGGAAAAGAAAAATAGAACAGTAATCGCAAAAAACAAATTCGCCAGAGGGCCCCCGAAAGCAATAAGCAATCTCTGCCATGGTTTTTTGCGATGCATCGACATTCGATCCATATCTTCTTCAGAAAATCCATCAGGAATTGATTCCCTGACACTACTGATATCGGAATCTCCAAGCATCTTAACGTAACCACCAATTGGAAAAAGAGATATCCTCCATTTCAAACCGCGCTTGTCTTCTCGCTCCCAGAGGACGGGTCCTATACCGATAGAGAAGGCATGGACAAAGACGTGATTTTTTCGAGCCACAAGAAGATGTCCGAATTCGTGAACAACAATCAAAACGAAAATGACGATTACCAGAGAGGCAGTCGATCCGACGAAACCCATATGATCCAAGTACCAGGCGATAGAACGGCCAAAACATGAACAGCATACCATAAAATCAGCGACTATGAACAAATATCCCTTAAAAGAGATGATAAATTGCCCAAAACCCCTTCTTGATAGAACAACGACCATCCCTCCTCCTTCTTTTTTTAAATAGCGGCGCATATAATGAGGACAGGCTTCACTTTTTTTTAGGTCGGCGTTATATCGGCGGCGAATTCCTGAGGAGGCGGCGATTCCTGGAGAAGGTAGGTTTCCTCGCAATCTCAGATGAATTAGGATGTATCGCCAGAATTGGGAAGAGCAGCCTAATTGATATATAGTTAACCTACCGGTCAATACAAAACAACTCGTCTTCAGTATTTTTTATACTGGCTAGTAATAAACTTCATCTCTCTTTATTTATATTACGTTTTATTAAGATAAGTACTTGCATTTTATGATTGAAGTGTGTAATATGTCTCCCGTACTTAACCAGCTCTCACTCAAACTGAGACAGCAGCATAGGGAGATCAAAATGAATACGAAAAGCAAGAGAAGGAATATCTTAGGGCAAAAGTTATTAGTAACCATAGCGGCAATCGGATGGTATCATCAGGAGAGCACATTGCAGGCAGCAACTAGAGATGGAAAAATTCTTCCTGGAGTGGAAGTCACCGTCTCACCTCTCTTTCACAGGACCGAGACCCATAAAATGTATCCAGATCACGATGGTCTCGATCATGAGGAGTACAGGACGCTGTACGTCACAGTCACTTGGAAGACAAAACAAAAGGTCTCAGAAAAGAAATTAGAACACCTAGCCAAGGCCATCCCAACCCACCTAGAGATACCCGGAGGAGCTAGAGGTGGGCTCTGGTTACTTTACAGCCAATTCTCCCTGGACCGTATGGGTGAAGAATCCCCGTATTCTCCGTATCAGCGGCTTGATAGCTCCCTGGACAGTCACTCCCATAAGATTGTTATGCAGGCCGGGGACAGTCTTAAGGTAGTCATTTCCCACCCTATAGCTGAATTCCGACGATCGGAAGCCAGGGACAAAGCACAAGTCGCGGAAACCGCCAATAGGGCTATTCGTCATTGGCTTGCTGCGGCGACCGGTTGCAGACCATGGTTGAGTACGGAGGAGGGAGTCCAATGCTACAAATCGATAGTGCCAGATTCCCATCTTCGGACAAGCACTCATGATAAGCAGCATCACAGAAGCCATGTGGATAGCAGGGCTATTTACGACTCTGGTTTCAGTGATAGAGACGACTTAGATGCAATTCCTGCAGGTCTTGGGGGGATTGGCGGCTATAAAAAGTCTCGAACTGCTTCTTCTCTTCCTATCGGTGTGAAGAGGGGATATTCTCCGCCTGCATATGAACATCTAAGCGCCGACCTTGCTCCGGCTTGGCGGCACCACAGCCACTTGTCTAGCAGGGCTATTGACGACTCTGATAGCAGTGATAGTTACGACTTTCTTACGAGTCGTCCAGTCTCCACAGGATTGTATCCCGGGGCTGGCGGGCGAGAGGGGTCCGGCAGATATAAAAAGTCCTCATTCCCACCTTCTCGAGCTAGCAGAGTTCTTGAAGACTTTGATAGCAGCGATAGTGATGACGACATTCTTCCGAGGCATCGATTCTCCACAGAATTGTATCTCGGGGCTGGAGGGCGAGAGGGGTCCGGCAGATATAATACTGCTCCGTATATCCCTTGGAGTGAAAGGGACGGATTTACCTCTTCTATAGGTAACAGGGGTAAGACCGCCTGTGATCCTGCCGAGTCACCTTGCAGCAGCCGAGATAGAAGAGATTCTGACCTGGGGGGGATGAGCTCCCATAAAAAGTCTCGACCTACCTCGGATCTTCTTAGCAGTGGGAAGCCCCGATTTTCTCCGGCTGAATATGCCCATCTTAGCGCTGACAATGCTCCGGTTTGGCGGCACCACAGCCACTTGTCTAGCAGGGCTATTGACGACTTAGATTCACTGCCTGCAGCTAGGTGGCGATTTAGAGGGGCGGTTGACATGGGGGAGCTTGGGTCCCGTCCTTTTTCCGGAACTGCTTCTGCTCTTCCTAGAATGGCTAAAGAAGCAGGCTTTGGGAGCATGTCTAGGGGCGGCTCGAAAGAGAAGAAGGCGCACCTTGAGGCCCGACCAATCAGTGTGGACATCGCTACCCAGACGAGTAAGCTCGAAGGGGCACCCAGGGTATCCAGAGCGAAGAGAGTCCGGGTGGACTGTGGAACTGAGCCTATTATCCCAGAAGCAAATTCGGCGGTAGGCGGAGCACACCTCATCGAGTTACTAGACTTACCAGAAAGTGAGCTAGGCCTTCCTGAGCTAGATCCGGAAGATTTAAACACCTCCGGTACGGCCGACGAGATTAGTCTACAGGCAGCGCGACTCGGTAAAATTACGGCCAGAATGGCGCATACAAGGAAGGCGGCATCTCGGCAGTTTGACGCATTCTTTGAGATGTTTAATACAGGGGCGGGAGGAAGTGAACCAAGCCCGGTGGATATAGACTTGACGACCGGTTCACCCATCAAAGGCCAAGTCTCTGGGAGAGTGGATTCTGCGGATGGATCTACATTCGAAGTTGAGGATTAGGCCCCAAGAGTCGGTTAGAGAGCCCCCTGAGAATCAGACGGCTGAGACCTCGGGCCGGCTTTTGCCCTGAGCCCAATTATTTGAGCAATGGTGGTGGCAGAGCTCATTTTCGTGAGCTACCCTGAAAAAAAGGGGGGGGGATTGCATTGCCTGTGCAAGCCCTCGCCCGAAAAGGCGCCTTCTTGAAGGGCCCCTGCCTGCCGGCTCCCTCTCCTGGCGATTACTGGGATCTCGTGGTGGCGAGATCCAACCAGGAGACGCTCTTGAGCCCCTCCCTGGAGAGGATGTGACAGTCTTGGCCACTCGAGCTGGACTCTGATATCTAAAATGCGGGAACCCGACTTTAAGCTTGTGTGAAAGATTTTGTTTTGAGAGAGGGACTCTGATGACAGTCACTACCTGGCGAATAGTCCTCTGTAGAAATATGACTGCCCCATATAAAAATTGTGTAAAAGAAGGATCATATTCCGGATATCAAGGAACAAAGAATCTACTTTTTAACTCATAACCTCCCATAAAGAGGAGAAGTTAGCTGCTGATTTACCAAACTGAACAATTCTTAATGATCACCTTGTAGAATATATCGAAAGATTTAATATAGTATTAGATACTTTTAGGAATAGCCGTAGGAGATTCTGGTTGAGATTCAATCCGTATCCTACTTCTACAAATTGCCGTCTTAAATCTAATTTCGAGAGAGGTCTAATGGAAACCGTAGATCATAGTTTGCTCCCACATCATAATAGTCGGTTAGGAAGCTTGTGGCTGCTGACTCCTAGTGTCAGTACAAATTAAATGTTTAAGTCTTTGGCTGGCAATCTCTAGACGCCCCCCACTCTGATTAAGTCTCCTAACCTTTGGAACCTTGTAAAGTATTATAGTATGGTAATCAGTCGAAATTTCCGCTGGCACCTATAATGTGAGTCCCTGAGGGATTAATTTGTTCTATATTGAGCACAGCGACTGATCGCATGAATCAACCCTTTCCAACCGGCCGGCCTAACGGTTATGGCTGGGAGAGGGGCACTGATTCGTGGCATCTGCCCCCCCCCCTCAGCCCGGCAAGAGTCCCTATGGTGGATGTAACCAGCTCCAACGCGGTGTGTAACGAGTGAGATAAAGAGTTAATTTCTATCGAGATTTCCTCCCTGTAGCTAACCCCCAGCCCTGCGCCCCCAACACGCGCTGCTCACCCGGTATTGGCCGGGTCTGTTAAGGGAGAGGGCGCTCCTCCGTTCCACTCTTCTTGGAGAGTTATTTTGCGCCTCCAGCTTGCTCGATGGCCTTCAACTGCTCCTGGACCGCGGCCAATCGATCCTTTACTGCCTTACCGACCCTAGAAGTTTCCTCCTCAAGGTTTGCCTGTTGAGCCACGAATAACTGCACGACGGGTTGCTTCTTAAGGTCAGCTACTTCTGCCTGCTGAGTCTCTAGCCGACTTTTAAGTGCCTGTAGCTCCTGCTTCCCTGGGGCCTCTGCTGGAGGTGGCGTCGCTTTCAAGGCATCTATGATCTTCTGGCATGCCGCGATTTGCTTTTTAAGGGTTGCGATTCTGTTCGTTCTAGTTTTAATTGCAGCCGCAGTGCCTCCCTTCTGTTTCTGCAATGCTGCCAATTCTGCCTTCAATTTATTCAATTTCTCCTCTTCGGCCTTAAGCTTGTCTGCTGACTCTGTTGTAGCCTTGCGGTCAGTTTGCTGGGCAGCAGCCTCTAAAGCCTTCGCTCTCGCCTCAAACTCCTTCTGTAGGGCGTCGAGCCTGCTCTCCTTTTCTTCTAGAGCCTGAACTTGGGCTCCTGCTCTGGCCGCAGCTTCTTCGACCCCCCTCATTGGATCTTTCAGTTCCCGCAATTTGGCGGCTAGGAAGGCCCCCGACTCCATCACTACCTTTGTTTCCTGTTGATCCTTCAAGGGGCCCAAGTAGGGCCTTGCTCCGAATACCACAACCAAAGGGAAGAATCTGTCATCGCCAGTGTCCCTGGTGGGCGCTTGAGTACCTAATATACTCTCTATCTTTGCTCGCATAGCTTCTGGCGCTTGAGCGATCGCGGCCCTCGTGAACTGCCGATAGGTCTGGGGGCCTCCTCCCCCTCCGAGACGTATCATTTGGATGAAATCCCCGTCCATATGGGCTCTCATTTGCTGTATCTGATCTTCAAAGAGTGCCCTGACTCCACCAGGGATGTCCTCTCTAGCCATAAAATTTACAAGTGGCTTGCCATCCCCTCGGTCAACTAATGCCAAAATTGCCTCTCCTAAGGGGCCTGTTAAATTAATCACTATCGCTAATGCCCCTTCTGGAACATAATATATCCCGGCTCTGAATTCATCGCGGATGAACCCCTCTATGACCCCGCGTATGCCTAAAACCTGTCGGGAGGTTACGAGCAGCTCTAGAGGCCCTGGGGCTGTTTCAAGAGGTTGTACCGAAGGGGGAGTCGGTCCTGTCGGTGCTGCTCCCGGCCCAGCTGGGGAGGTGGAAGCTGCCTTAGTCCCCTCCCCCCCTGCGGGGTCTTTGCTTGGGGGAGATGCTGCCGGGGCTTGGGCCGCTGTCTGGACGGCCTCTTCTACCGCCGCCTTTGCAGGATCTGCTCCTCCAGAGGCCTCCGCCGCTATGCCTTGAGCCGCTGCTAATAGATAGAGGGAAGATAAGCATGCTACTTTGATATGTATGTGATTCATGAGAACCTCTATTTATTTCTTATATATATCACTGTATGATATTTTCGTTAATTAATTGTTAATCCTGGACTGCGCTTAAGCCTGGCCCATCTCATTATCCTAACATGAACTTAATTAATTTATGTCCCTCGGTTTCTCCCGTTTTTAGATCCTTGACTATCTCGAGGAGGCTCTTGTTTTGCCATGATACGATTAAGGACAATAAACCATGACTAGGACTGTGTTTTTCTATTTTCTCTAAGCGCTTTTGGATGTCCTCGATCTGCTTGTACAGCTTGTCCCTCTCAAATATCTCTGTCGTGGAATATGGGATGCCTTCCTGAGTTTCCCTAGTTTCTTGAGGACTTTCCGCCTTCTGATGTTGTTTCAATAAGGATGAGATTTTTGTTAAATTTTGCTTTAATTTATAGAATACCCCGCTTGCATATTTTTGTGATATTTTAGCTATTGTCTGAGCTAGCCCATCTATCGCAACTGAGATTTCCTCAAGAACATCTAAGGTCGATTTGGATAATTTAGGATCCGCTTGCTCTATGATTCTTTGAATTTCTTCTAGCGTCTTGATGTTATTTTTTTTTGCTGAGCCAGTGATTTCCTCGCTGTGGCTAGGCGCTCTCCCCATTCGCTGTTTCAACTCGAGGGCGTATTCGTATTGATATAAGTTTATATTTTTATCCTCGTCTTCCGAATTCGGAATGAATGGAATAAAAAGCATTCTTACTGCTATCGTTTCGTAAATCCAGTCTAATATCCGAAATTTTTGCTCTTCATCTGATTCATTTTTTTCATTTTTTGGATAGCACGATCCCCAGAATGATTCGATAAAAGATCTGAGTAAATCCATCACTTTTAAGATTCCATTAAATCCATATATTATTACGGAAGACTCGCTAAGCCATGCAATCAGTTGAAGATCTTTGCTTTTATTTTCCAGCATCTCTATCGTTAATTTTTCAACTTTTCTCCAATCCGCTTTTTTGAGCTCTCGTTCCCAAACCCCCAGTGAAAGCTGATCATCTTCTTCGATTCGAGCATTTTTTATATCATCATAATCAGAGGTTAAAGATATATCAGACCCGACTCCACCGGGGGTCCCATTTATTTCGGCGATAATATCATCGATAGAATATGAATCAGTGCTCATATAAATTGCCCTCAAAAACTAATTTCGGCTCGACCGTAAGACCAATAAATTCTCCGCAAATTTCTACCAATGATGCGCCTCCATCATGCTTTATCTTCATTCTACCCTTTTTAATATCTTGTGATGCGGCGACGGCTATGGCTCCGCTGCCGCAGGCTTTAGTCCAACCCACCCCCCTCTCAAAAGTTTTCATCCTAATGAAATCATCGGTACGCTCAATAAAATGCAAATTACATTCTTGATGTTTAGACCGCAATTCCAAGATAGCATCCATCATCTCGATGTCGCATACTAGATGTTTATTACCCGTGGAAAATATCTGATATTTTGGCGTTTTTTCCAGCAGAATCGGCTTTTCGACGAACAATGTTATTTCTCTGTTATCATTAATGAATGTCTGATATTCCCTATCAGTAACATCAAAAACTATATTTTTGTCCTTATTTCCTAATATCCTATTAATATATAAGGCGGATGCACAAATTCCATTTCCGCACATCTCAGCCGAACTTCCATCCCAATTAAAAAATTCCAAGCCGTATTTCATATCTTTAATTTCGTCAATAATTATGATCTGATCACATCCAATTCCAAGATGCCGATCTCCCAGCTCTTCGGGCAGCACCTTCGAAACAGCATGTCCGGCTCCGTAATCTTTTTTTTTCAGTATAACGAAATCATTTCCATTCGTCTGCGCCTTGACAAAAAGCATTTGGCTTAAGCAAAAAAAAGCGACGGGTCCTAAGTCAATTATTTTAACACGACTCATCCATCATCGGCCAAGATGAGTTTCTCCGAGATACTTTCGAGGCCGATATCCATCATCCAAGAGCGAGGAGTGAGTTTCTCCCGGCGATGAGGGGATAGCCGCGTGGATTGCGGACTTGTCATACGAGAGCGATACTTTCTTTTTTCCGCATTGATGTTTTGGAGGAATATCTAAACATTCCACCCAGACCCAGCCGGCTTTGTTTTTTTTAACACAAAAATTTATCTCCCATCGACATATATTTCTGTCTTCTGAGTTGGGTTCTCGTATCTTGAGGCGTTTCGAGCGATTTATTCAGGTAATGAATTATTGAAGATTTGACATTACCGATCACCTCCTCACAATTCCTGTGAGCTCCGCCAGTCGGCTCCCTGATGATTTTATCGATAACCCCCAACGACAACAAATCTTGAGCAGTTAATCTCTGGGATTCGGCCGCCACCTCCGCCTTCGAATCATCTTTCCATAAAATTGAGGCACACCCTTCGGGAGAGATGACAGAGTAAACCGAGTGCTCGAGCATTAAAACATAATCGGCCGAGGCGATCGCCACGGCTCCACCCGATCCCCCCTCACCAATCACGATACTAATGAATGCCGACTCTATCTGAAAACTTTTTTCCATGCACTTAGCGATTGATTCGGCTTGTCCTCTTTCTTCCGATTCGATCCCAGGAAATGCCCCAGAAGTGTCGATAAAAGAGATTACTGGAAGATCAAATCGATCCGCCAACTCGAGAAGCCTGCAAGCCTTACGGTATCCTTCCGGCCTAGCCATCCCAAAATTATGCAACAACCTAGATTCGGTATCTCTCCCCTTTTCTTCCCCCATAACGATACACTTAAAGTCAGATAATTTTGCAAAACCGCCAATGATGGCCCTATCATCCGCGCATAATCTATCTCCCGACATCTCCACAAAATCAGTAAACATTCCAGATAGGTACTCGAGAAATTTAGGTCTGTCTGGATGGCGAGCTACTTGCACTTTCTGCCAAGGGGTCAGTTTTTTATATATACTACCAAGCAATCTATCAACCTTGGCCTGCATCCTGGAAATCTCGGCCGCCACATCGATATCTCCAAGCTTAGAAGAATCTCTCAAATCTTTTATATTTTGTTCGATAGAAAGAACCTGGCTCTCAAATTCTAAAGTGTAAGACATCACAACAACTCCAAAATTTCATAGATACGGTAAGGATCAGTAATATAGAGTGCGTTGGAGGCCGAGGCCGGAATCGGACCGACATACAAGGATTTGCAATCCTCTGCATAACCATTCTGCCACTCGGCCAGCAAAATATTTCTCAACATCCATCAGCCAGCGCAAGAAGGATTATAGCAAGAGAAAATGTTATTTATCAAGGTCCTCATCATCCAGGCGGTAACCTCTCCAATGATAAATAAGTGAGCAAAACAGGACCCCGTTATGACTCTCTGGTAGAGTACTTCTCCAGATCCAGACCATCTCCTTTCCGTAAGATTCATTCCACATTCTTTACATACCTCTCCTGATCCACATCTTTTGCATTAACAGATTTCAGGATACGAATACTGGGCGTTAATTGAATTTTCATTATTTAACACTAAGATTATTCTTCGAGAGTAAGTATTGATTGTGTAATGCGTGTTTAAGATAAAGACAATTATTGTTTCGATATTAATATCCTTGATGAACGCCGGAATTGCTGTGGCGGGAGTAGCATCACGCTACGACCCAGATGGGGGCCATTTTGATCTATGGTTTGGAACCAATTCATTGAATATTCCCGTACATTATTCTCCCGTTTGGGGAATTGCTATAAGGGATAGCAATTTTCTACAACATCTCAGATTTTCTGGAAATATCAGGATGAGCCCACCAAGTAGAGTCATTGACTCGAATATCGTCAGCGACAGGAGATATGATACCGGAGCAGATAATGTTGCAGAATTATTAATTCAATTGTTCCCTTCGAATGCATCCGATTTGAGCGAAACTCTTGAAGTAAGTTGGAACTCTAGCAATAATCTAGGGCATTTTATATTAAATGGGCTACAATCGAACAAAGATCAGACGCTGCTTCAGATGGCTAGCCTCCTAATCAAATCAGAAATTTTTAGATTATCACTATCTGGTCAGAATCCATTTGCCTCTCAGCTGATCGCGCTTTTGAAATCCAGTCCCGCGCATGGATTTCTTCCGAAGCTTAATGCCATACCGAAGTCTTACCAGAGTTCCGATGATTTCCGTCAAAATTTAAAATATTTACTCAATTTTAGGATGGGGATGAGGGGGATGAGTTCTCTATTGGTCGAAGCCTTGCGAAGTGAACTACTGTACCAATATCCTCCTTATACGGTCGATCATTCCCTTTTAGCATTTACATGCGAAATACTAAATTGCAAAGACGATATTCAAATATTTTTAAGAAAATGGTCTGAATTACGAACCCAATTCTTTAGCGAAGATTACCTGAATGATAAGCAAAATATCTTCGATACAGATTCGATGATGTCCCTCGGAAGAACTATGAGTAGCGATCTGGAGCAAATGACTCGAGGAATTCCTTATACTAATCCCATCGGAAGTGGCTTCGCTGGAAAATGGGCGACAACTTCAGAAGGGGCCGCGATTCAGGTCATCGGAAAGTTTTCAGATTGCGTGGAAGAGTCAATCAGACACACTCTGAATTATACCGTCTTAAGCTCGGGGGTAAATACCTTTCAAAAGAACCCTATCAGGGCGCGTGTTATCGCTAAATATCCATTACAAAATCAACGAAGAAGATTCGATCGTCTCGATGCTCTAGAAGAATTTTATAACACAATTTTCAATCCAAATGATGGTAGTTTCTCGGCCAGAACTCAGTGGAATAAAGTAACATTCGGTCTCAATTCCACGAACGATATGTCGAGTCCTTATCCAATTCTTTACGGTATCGATTCTACCGTTCCGAACTCAGGGAATGAGCTAAGATCAAATTTCGTAAACTTTGTTAAAGCCGTAGGAGGAATCCTTGGAATTAAATCTATCACCGTCATGTCGGGAGTTAGTAATTTATCATCTCTCGTAAATAGATTAGAAGAGTTTCTCTCGATAATAAATCCAGACAACGTATATTCGATGGCGCTCGAGAGGTGTGATACCGGACAGTCTTTAGCAGCGGAGAATCTACAGGCTTTCGTTCGGATAAACGTTGCATCTGGACCGCATAATTTCGAATTTCTGCTAAACAGCTATGTTGGTCATGGCTCCGTAAAGCTCGACTCCCATCCCATCGAATTTCGCCAACGCCGTGAATTACCTACTGAGTTAGGAAACTTTGCGGATTACTTTTTCCAGGATTTTGCAGGACAAAGCCCATTTGGCGCAGTATTTTCATTCGCTGGATGGAATGACCTGGACTACAACTTAACACATGCGGTGAGTGTGTACAATAATTCCAGTAATCAATTCATAAAATCTGCGATGATGCAATCTATCATGAATATCGGCAGAAAGATGCCAATAACAGACAAGGCTGAAGCAAGGAATATATTCAAGGAAATTGTCATGGCATGTAAATTTAATAATGAAACATACGAAATAGTAAAAGACTTAATTCCTGCGACTAGATATTTCCAGGCCAACCTAAAACGAGTTGCATTGCATTTGAACCTCTCAGAAGCTGAGAAATTTGATATGACGCATAATAACGGGTATACCGAGAAACTGGCCCTATCTGGAGCAATCAATGATATCGTTACGGGCAATCGCTTGCCACATACCCTTCATACGATTGCCCTCGAAACATTGTGGAACATAGATAGGCTAAATTTGCGGCATTTTTCTAATTTGAGGGAATTGTTTATTGTGTGCAATAATCATGGGCCCATAACGTTACCGCAAACAAGAATGCCGATAGATGTCAGAATTCGTAAATTACAGTAACTCGTTTTGTTTGATATTCTGACTATCCTTTAGGTCTTGGCCGGGATAATTTCTTGGAATCATCCTTCTTACCTTCTTCATTCAAGATCGATAAGCCATGAAGTAGGTCGACCGCTCTCTGTGTCACCGAATCAGTTTTTAGCTGCGTAGGCGGAGAGTCGTCTAGCGATATTTCGATATCCGGTATGACTCCAACCTGGTCGATTTTCTTGCCGTTTGGAGATATGAAGCGCGCCGTCGTCAATTTGATAGCTCCACGGCCAGGGATCGGAATGATAGCCTGCAATGACCCTTTTCCATACGTTTTGTTTCCGATTACCACGGCGCGCTTGTTATCTCCAAGTGAAGCGGCGACCAGCTCTGCTCCAGAAGCGGTATTCGAGTCGATCAAAACGACCATAGGTAATCCATTTAATAGATCTATTTCATCTGAATAAATTGAGCGCGATTCGGATTTATTTCTAGATTGAAAATCTATAATCTTTTTATTGTTTCCTAAAAACAGATCGCACACCATAACGGCTTGCTCCATGATACCTCCCGGATTGTTCCGAAGATCCAGGATCACACCAGTCGCCCGATTATTAATTATCTTTTTTATCGCTTTCGAAACATCGAGTACAGTGCTTTCATTAAAGTGCGTAATCCTTATGACAGCGATATCGGAAATAAATTCGAGTTTAACACTCTGAAGTTGAATTACAGATTTTTTAACAATAATGTCAAATTTCTCTGTCTTATTCCTAACGATCGATAATTTTACCTTCATCGCAGAATCAGAACTGAGCTTGGATATTATATCTTTCATCGGCATCTCAGAGGCGTCTCTATCATCGATCTGTACGATCAAGTCAGACTCTTTTAAGCCAGAAATCGACGCTGGACTTTCATCGATAACCGCCGTAACTTCCACTCCCTCTCTGATTTGTTTTATTTCAACTCCTATCCCAAGAAAAGTCCCGCGAGTTGATCTAGCAAAAGAGCTAAATTCGTCCTGGCTAATGTACATGGAATGCTCGTCCAAAACCCCAAGAATTCCATTAATTGCTCCGATTTCTAGCTTTTCTCGGCTTATATCGTCAGCATAATTGCTCGATACCTCCTCGATTATTTCTTTGATAAATGTGTTGGTGGTAATCGAATCGATCGACAAATCTATCGGTTCTTCACTTTTTTTCTTACATGAAACTAGAAAAATGTGAATCGCCATAATAACTGAGACAATCGTAGCAGAACTTTTCATGAAAAATTCTATATTTTTGCAAACGATGTCTCACTCCTATATGATACATGCAATTTCTGCCAAGGAGGTAGAACTGATTTTGGCAGTTTCTTTAATCTTTAAAAAAGTATTGCCGAAAAGCATCTTTCCTAGGTTTTTTATAATCCTAATTACACCAGTCATTCTCTCTCAACTAATTTTCGGAGCAATATTTTTCGGAAAATATATGGAAAGTGTCATGAAAGTAACGGCGCAGCAGATAGCAGGAGAAATATGGTCCGTGGCAAGTGTTTTGGATCTCGGGTGTTCTGCCGAATATATATCTGAGATACGAAAAAATATGGAAGTGGATGTTTCGATATTAAAAAATACAATTCTTAAAAAAAATGGAATTGCAAAGAATAGTAAGGTTTACAGATTATTACGCAATGCGTGTCGTAACAAAAACATTCGAGCTCACTACATCAAACCATTCGATAGTAAAATTCTAGTTTACGTCCAATCTAAAAACAATAATGATCTTTACAAAATCTTAATTCCGCGGAAAATGATGTATACCAGAATCATTCCGATAGTTTTGGGCTGGGGAGTAGCGTCGTCTATCATCATTCTAATTATCGCCTTTTTATTTCTTAAAAACCAAATAAGACCAATTAAAAAGCTCACTAAAGCGGTCGAAAAGTTCGGCTACGGAGGTGAGTTAAACGATTCCTTTAAACCAGAAGGCGCAAAAGAAATTAGATTGGCTGGGGAAGCTTTTTGCGATATGAAAGCAAATTTTCGCAAACTTATGGATACCAAAATTAGGACTCTCGCCGGAATTTCTCATGATCTTAGGACTCCTCTTACAAAAATGAAACTTCAGCTCTCGCTGATGCAAAAATCTCCCGAAATAGATTTTTTGAAAAAAGATGTGGAAGATATGATAAGAATCACCGAAAGCTTTACGATGCACGCCTCCCAGAGAAATAAAGAGATCTTTGTTCGTCGTAATCTCGGGAAGTTTTTGGATGATCTGGCGACCGATTATGTAGCCGAGAATTTCAAGATTCGAGTCACAGGAGATAGATCTATCGAGTTCTGCATGCGATATACCGCCCTGAAGCGCGCATTCGGTAATATCATAGGAAATGCCAAAAAATATGGCCACAAGCTAAATATTCATTTTTTCAAAAACAAAACACAAGAAATTGAATTGATATTTGAAGATGACGGCCCAGGGATCCAGGCCGATTTAATTGATGATATATTTTCACCTTTTGTTTCCGGAAACAGAGCCAAAACTCACGGTGACGAAATCGGTGTTGGACTAGGATTGAGCATAGCCAGAGATATCATCGCAGAGCACGGTGGTGAAATTTATGCCACGAACTCGGAAAACTCCGGTGGAGCCAAATTCGTGGTGAGCTTACGACAATCCCTCTGATAGCCATCGGCTATGAATTAGTGCTCGGCATGACCGGTATATTGAATCCTTCCTTGCAAAATCTCTGACCTTCCTCGAATAAAGCTTTAAACTCTGCATCGATTTCCGTCAGACGAACTAGCCTTCCTCCTACTTTCACCAACGGATTTATCCCCCTAAATTTCGGAGTAAATTTTTGAGTTTCCCCGGAGGCATACTCGTCTACCAAATCTGGATTGTTGCATAGACGCAAGTAATGTACAACAAATTTATCTTCGGTATGCAATAATTTGTCTAACATCGCATCATCAGTTGAAAAAACGTCATCTCGTGTAATGAGACCGATTTTTATGGCTCGTTTCACGGCACTCGATAAGTAAAGATTCATTATAACATTCCATTTTGACCCCCAAAACTCTTTCGTGAATCGTACCGATAAGGTTGCAAATGTTTTTGCCAGTATCGGATCCGTAAAGAACCATTTCCCGTCTTTAAATTGCAAATCCTCTAAGATAGAACGCGCTTCCTTTTGAGAAATAAACTTAAGTATAAGGCCGGTGTGAATATTGTATTGGATACGATCGGCACACATATCTGGTAGTGGTTGCTCCAGCATAGTGCATTTGCCATTATCTGGATCAACATCTTCAATTTTTATATTTAATCTCTTTAGTAAGGGACCGGCATGGCTTCTAAGGTATGAAAGATGAATAGAATCCTGATAATTCTTTTCTTCCTGACGGGCGATATTGTCCTCAAATAAATAGTCCCCTAGATGTGAAAAGGCTGTATGAGAAGCATCATGCAGCAGTCCCGCTATTTGTTCCAATTTTGAAGCCCCGGCTTTTCTAAGCAGCGCCAAAACACCAATTGAATGCTCAAATCTAGAAAACGCCGGTAATCTGAGGCCAAAGTAGTGAGGTGGTCCGGACTGATCTACCTTTTTCAATCGCTGTATTACGTTAGAATCAATTATTTCTTTTAAGTCTTCATCGTAGTCAGTCCAAGCTTCCCATATAGCATTTGGATTATTTTCAGATGTTATGTATTTTATTGGGTCGATTGCAAGCCACAGAGCGATAAGGCTGAATAACAACGTCCCGATGAGTACTACTTTCTTTGCCTGCAGGCCATTCACGTTAATTCACCAGATATGATATAGGTTTTCGAGATGTGGCGAACATTATAACGCATCATACTTTAAGAATCAAATCATTGTTATCTCAGGTAGAGATAATATCTATATAATTTTAAGTATTTCCGAACGTAGGAAAATCTTGAATGCGGCGGGAGATTGATGTAGGATCAGTGGATGGCTTCAGGTTTTTAGCTTTAGCATTTTGTTGCAGTGTTTCAGACGATTCGCAAATTGATAGCCGATGCCCTTCGATCGTTCGGCGACGCATCGATCGATGATGATTTGTTTGATGCGATCGTAATTGAAAGACCTTCTGATCCTGCCTTTGGCGACATCTATACAAACGCCGCCATGTTTTTTGCGAAGAAGCTGAGAATTGCCCCGAAGGTTCTAGCCGGTGCAATATCGGCGGCCCTCGAGCAAAGCGCTCTCGTCGATAAAGTTGTCGTCGTTGATCCTGGCTTCATCAATATCGATATGAAAAATGAATTTTGGCGTGGAGTAATCAGTGAAATCTTAGAGAAGAGAGAAAAATTCGGTGAAACTAATATTGGAAACGGAGAACGCATTAACATCGAGTTCGTTTCGGCAAATCCGACTGGCCCGCTCCATACTGGGCACGCGCGAAATGCGGTTTTTGGAAGCGTAGCGAGTAATCTATTTGAAAAAATTGGATACTCCGTAACGAGAGAATTCTACGTCAATGATCAGGGAAATCAAATTAAATTTCTCGCGAAATCGTTGTATTTGAGATATCTGGAAGTTCTTGGTCCTGAAATCTCCGAAAATGATTTCGAAGCAGATATGTATTGCGGAGAATACGTTAAAGACTTGGCCCGGCAGCTATATGAGGTATATCAGGATCGGTTCATCGAACAAGATGAATCCGAAAATATTGAAGAGCTTGGCAATTTTGCCGTCAAAAGAATGGTAGATAATATCAAAAGTGATCTGAAATCGATAGGCGTTGTCATGGACGGATATACTTCAGAAGCCGAGATATGTCGCCAAAATTTGGTCGAAGATGCTTTAAATATTTTATCTGCGCGCGGAGATATTTACGAAGGAGTGCTTCCGAGACCAAAAGGGATTGCCGAAGATGACGAATGGGAAGAGCGACCGCAGACTCTTTTCAAATCGACGAGATATGGAGATAGCATTGATAGAGCCATCAGAAAATCTGACGGAACATGGACGTATTTCGCTGGTGATATAGCATATCACCTCGATAAGATTAGGCGCGGATATAAGAGAATGGTTGCGGTTTTGGGCGCCGATCATGGTGGATATCTTAAAAGATTGAAGGCCGTCGTTAGCTCGCTAAGTGACGGCTCGGCCGACATTGAAATCAGATTATACCAATTAGTTAATTTTCTGGAAAAAGGAAAGCCCGTCAGGATGTCCAAGCGGTCCGGAAATTTCATAAAATTACGAGACGTTGTCGATAGAGTCGGAAAGGACGTCACGAGATATATGATGATTTCCAGACATCATGACGTTATGATTGATTTCGATTTTGGAAAAGCTATCGAATGTTCGATGGAAAATCCCTTATTCTACATCCAATACGCTTATGCCAGGATTTGCTCTGTATTTAGGCATTCAGAAGAGATATTCGGCGAAATTGCCGAGAATGAGCTAAAAAATTGTAAAGACCTTAGTTGTTTGAGCGATCCCACCGAGATTACGATGATGAAGGTTCTGAGTTTTTGGCCGGAAAGAGTCAAGGCCGCGGCCTTAACGATCGAGCCGCATCGAATTCCAAACTGTCTTCAGGAGGTCGCGCAGGCCTTCCATTCTTTGTGGAATGCGGGGAAACAGAATGCAGAATTAAGATTCGTATCCTCAGATAATAAATCCGAAACGAGTGCCAGGTTATCGCTTTTATTGGCTACTAAGTTAGTTCTCGAAGATGGGTTACATATCATGGGTATAACTCCGATTTCTGAGATGAGGTAGGAGTGTTATGAGGAGGCGTAGCTGGGCATATGAAACAGATTGACTTCAGGAAGAAGGGAAACAAGCAGAGCTACCTACGCTATAGCGACGTTTTCATGTCGCGCGGTGGAGGTGGTGGAGCTAATAATCGGAATTATAAAGAGGCCGGTCGAACTAACGAGCTAAGGCCCCCTCCTCCAGCCGATAGGCAATCTGATAGAATTTACAGGCAATATGGGAATGACGAAGTACGGCAACGGGAGGATCAATATGTAGATCATTACGAAGAGTATGATGAAGATCCTCAACCGGAAGATGAACAAATATATGACAAGAGGCCGCTCAATCCATATGAACGCGAGTACTTCTCGCAAGAAAATAACATTATCGACGACAGGATGATTAAATACCAGAAGAGGCAATTACCACCACTACACAGATATGGTAATGGAGCTAATTCTCGTAATAATTATCCGATCCAGAGATCGATGTACTGGGATGAGGACGAAGAGACGAATGGATACGCAAGGCGCAGAAAAAGCTACCCATCTCTTGGCGCCTTATGGCACAAATTCATCGTTACTTTTGCTTCGATCATATCTTTAGTTTGTTTGACTTGGATTGCGTACAATTGGAATGGAAATCACAAGGGAGATGCGACCGGAAGGAATGGTCCGGTCATCATCGAGCCCATCAACTCTGAATTCAAGGTTTTGCCTGAAGAACCGGGTGGATCAGAGATTGAGCATGTCAACAAAACGGTGTATAACCGTTTGACTCCGGAGTCCTCGGTCCTTGATCCGGAAGAGAGTCTCCTCCCCCCTCAAGAAGATCCAGTTTATTTACCAGATAGGAGACAAATAAGCTCATCGACTACGAATCAAGATATCGAAGAATATGCGATATTAGACGATAAAAAGTATTACATCAAGATATCGGCAGGCAAAAGTCGAGGAATTCTCGAGAAGGAAGAGGCATTACTTAAGAAGAAATATTCGCAATTACTAACGAGTACCCAATGTGCTGTCAAGAAGGTAAGTAATTCCCAAGGGGAGCAGAAGTACGCGATTCTCATTGGTCCATTCGAAACCCAATCGAACGCCTTGACGGTGGCTCAGAGCATAGGCGGCCAGTGTTACATAGTAACGGTAAAGGACTAACCCCAAGCATCTTTCAAAACAAAATCCAACGACAAGATTACAGAAGAATCTTACGGCACGACACTTTCTTATCTGGCCTTCATTCAGAATGCTAGGAGGCTTTTTGCATGGCGGCGGCGAGCAGGGCCAAGGCCGCCCTTAACCGGGCATTGCGAAATCGGGTTGTTATCGCACAATCTCTTTGAGTCGCAGTTTGCCCCTCATCAGATTCCGAATCAAATGCAGAAGAAAATTCAGAAGAAAATTCAGAAAGAATTGTCTCATCATCATGGAGAGAGCCACAATGTTTGAAGTGTATTTTGATATTCTGCACAGTCATTAATGTTTTTAATCTTTCTACGATACTTTGCTCATGACATCTCATTATCACGGCTGCTGCACTCAGAATGTTGCAGTAAACATCCACCCTTCCCTTTCCAACAAATTTTGCCTCGATAAAAGATGATACGCGGGCTAGATCATCTCCGACGATCGATTTCCATGTTTTTTTTAACAGAATATTTGTCGTGAGAGTTACACTATACGAATCAAATATACCTCGCAGAGCATTCGCAACTTTCTGCATAATAAAAAAAATACTCCAATCCTGAAACTACCAGATGTGGTAGGATCTTATCCAGCTTTTTTAGTACCAGGTATTATATAACTAACGTGATCTCAGAATATCAAAAACTTCTCGCTTGCTGGTTTTATGAAATTTGAACTTAAGTCAGAATACAAACCGGCCGGCGACCAGGAAAATGCTATCGCTGTCCTTACGCGCGGAATCGAAACCGGATCTCGCGATCAGGTTCTGATCGGGGTTACTGGGTCTGGAAAAACATTTACGGCCGCCAACGTTATCCAAAATATCGATCGACCGACTTTAATCATGACTCATAATAAAACTTTGGCGGCGCAGATATATTCAGAAATGCAATCCTTTTTCCCATTGAATGCGGTAGAATATTTCGTTTCGTATTACGATTATTATCAGCCGGAAGCATATGTAGCGCATTCAGATACGTATATCGAAAAGACATCAGCTATAAATGAAGAAATAGACAGAATGCGACATTCGGCGACCAGATCCCTCCTCGAACGTCGAGACGTCATCATCGTTGCGAGTGTATCGTGCATCTACGGAATAGGACCAATCGAAAGCTACACTGACGTTATCATTACCCTAAAAGTAGGTATGAGTATCTCGCCGCAAAAACTTTGTAGGCAGCTTGCCGATTTACAATATGAAAGGAATGACTTAGAATTTAAACGTGGTATATTTCGATCTATTGGAGATGTCATCGAGATATTTCCAGCGCATAAATCAGATGTTTTTTGGAAATTGAGTTTTTTTGGTGATGAACTAGAAGAGATTTCGGAAATAGCATATCCTTCAAGGAAAAAACAGAAATCATTAAACGAGATTAAAATATTCTCAAATAGTCATTATGTTTCGACAAAAGAAGTATTAAATAGAGCAATACGAGAAATACAAACGGATTTGAAAATTAGATTAAGAGAACTAGAAGATCAGGAGAAATTACTAGAAAAACAAAGACTTGAACAACGGGTAACATTTGATATTGAGATGCTTCAATCTACTGGATTTTGTAGTGGCATCGAGAATTATTCTAGATATCTAACCGGCAGGAAACCCGGAGAACCTCCTCCAACTCTAATCGAATACCTTCCAGAAAATTCTCTGTTAATTGTGGACGAGAGTCATGTTAGCGTACCTCAAATTAGGGGGATGTATCTCGGAGATCGAGCTAGAAAACAGAATCTTTCGAATTATGGGTTTAGATTGCCGTCGTGTTTGGATAACAGGCCATTAAAATTTGAAGAATGGGATTTCTTTAGATCTCAAACGATCTATATGTCGGCGACTCCGGGAATGTTTGAGTTAGAGAGGGCTGGAAAAGATCATATTGTCGAGCAATTGATAAGACCGACTGGTATTTTGGATCCAATTTGTATCGTCAAACCATGTGATAACCAAATTGATGATCTGTTATGCGAAATAAAGAAAAGCACTCATGATGGATACAGAACTCTAATTACGACTCTTACTAAAAAAATGGCCGAACAATTGACGGAATATTTATCAGAAAACGGAATAAATGTGACCTATATGCATGCCGATACTGATACCTTAGATCGTATCGAAATAATTCGAGCCCTTAAGGCCGGAGAATTTGATGTTCTAGTTGGGATCAATTTGCTACGAGAAGGTTTAGATATCCCAGAATGTGCTTTAATCGTGATTTTAGATGCCGATAAGGAAGGGTATCTGAGATCTAAAACGGCTTTGATTCAAACGATTGGGCGCGCGGCCCGGAACGTCGATGGGCGTGTTATCCTGTATGCCGATAGAATTACGAATTCGATGAAGGAAGCTCTTGATGAAACGAGCCGAAGACGTGTGATTCAGGATGAGTACAATCGAAACCACGGTATCGTACCAAAATCGATTGTTAAGCTGCCCGAGAAAGAGAGAGAAACGGTCCCGCCAATGGGAAGTAATTCAAACGACACCGTGAATACGAAGAAACAGATCGCTCTCCTGGAAAAATTAATGCTAGAAGCCGCCGATAATCTACTCTTTGAAGAAGCGGCAAAATATAGAGATCAGATTAATAAATTTAAAGGCGTTGCAACGTAGTAAATTCACGGTGCTGGCGGCCGGGGGGCGGCCGGGGGGCGGCCCATCAGTCATCCTTTGTTATTTGACCGAAGTTAGAAAAACGACCGACGGGTAGACCGACTTGTGCTGGCTGCCTCCTGAAAGTTCTATTACCAGCATAATTTGCAATAAAATTCTTTTCGCTATACCAAATAACAGTTTCGTCATTGCCCGCGCTATTTTGTGATTTGATAATTATCGCTACTTTATCATCCGTTGAATCTGGCGCAAATTCCGTAATTCCGAGGGTTCTCTGCGAATTTGCTGGAGGTGGTTTTCCGAAGAATGGATTCATTTTATACAAAAGCCATCGTCCATTTCCGTCTTTGGCGAATCGTTCCATAATCCCGAGTGTTTTAAACGGCACGATGCCGAAGGAATTTTGCGTCCCGCTATGCTGCATACCGACATTACGATCATTCGCCGATGGGAATGGAATGGCGCCCTCTTTAGCGATGCAATACACCCCTATCGATTTTAGAACGATCTCAATATTTGACATTGTTTTGTGTGATGAGTAGATTTTTTTTGTTATATTGAATTGCGTTACGAATATGCTAGAAATTATTCCAACGATGAGCAATGAGATCGAAACTTCAAGTAATGAAAATCCAGGCAAAAAAACTTTCTTTTTCACGAGAATTGAATTAGAATCCAGCGCGTCGCTCAGTATTATCTTTACATAAAATTATGAATAATTCAGCCGTTATTTTAATTCCGGCTAGATTAAATTCATCGAGATTTCCACAAAAAATACTAACTCCGATTGATGGAAAGGCGATGATTCTTCACGTTTTACACAGGGCACAAAGTTTAGAATTCTGTGAATGCTATGTTGCGTGTTGTTGCGAAACCGTAAAAAAAATTATTGAAGATGGGGGAGGGAAAGCCATCGTAACCGATCCCGATTTGCCATCGGGTACGGATAGGATTTACGCGGCCATGGAGGCCTTGCCGATAAAGCCAGATTTTGTTATCAATCTGCAGGGTGATACTCCCGTTTTTGATAATTCGATCATTCCTTCAATTTACCAGGTTCTAAAAAATGATGAATCGATAGATATGACTACTCCGGTCGTTCGGGTTAACTCAGATGGGAAAGGTGCTCAGAATCAGAATGCCGTAAAGGTCGTTTTTAATGGAATGGAGGAAGGAAGCCCAGGGAAAGCCATATACTTTTCCCGAAACCATATTCCGGCCGGAGCGGACTCATTCTTTTATTCACATATAGGAATTTATGCTTATAGACGTGAAGCATTGAAGAAATTTGTGAAACTTGAACCATCTTACCTCGAAAAGACCGAGCATCTCGAGCAATTGAGAGCAATTCAAAATGGTATGAATGTTTGGGCGGTTCCAGTGAAGGGAATGGCCTTAGCGGTCGATGTTGTTGATGACTTAGTGGCTATTGATCGGTATAATCACAAGTACTGATGGGATTTTCTATCATTATTGTTGATGTTTAAATTATTTTCTTGGATTCTTAAATTATTTTTTGGATTGTTGATTTATATCTTTTCATCATTATTCCGGACGAGTCGTTTAAATGACCATTCTTTCTTTTTTGTAGATAGAAATAATATTTATGCTGATATAAAAAAAGATAAGTCGTTCCACCGTCCGACAATTTTCTTCTTTATCGAGATAATTGGAAGGCTGAGGAAAAGACTTCAACCTGGAGAGTATTTGATTCGAAAAAACGAGTCGATCCTGTCGGTTTTACAGAAGATGTTCGCAGGGGATGCGGTTACGAGAAAGCTGACCATTCCAGAAGGATTTACGACTCAAATGATCGTGGAAATCATAAACGATAACGATCTGCTAACCGGAGAAATCAAGGAGATTCCAGAAGAAGGGTCTCTGATGCCAGATACCTACTTTTATAAATTTCACGATAAAAAGGCCACTATTATTGAGAAAATGAGAATCCACATGCAAAACATGATCTCGCAATTAGAGCGAAAAAACAAAACCAAATTAAACATGAAAGAGATTTTAATTTTAGCATCGATTATTGAAAAGGAAACCGGATTAGATGAAGAGCGCCCCATAGTATCTTCTGTTTACCATAACAGGCTTAAGAAACAAATGCGTCTTCAAAGTTGCCCTACAGTGATTTATGCGATATCGAATGGATATGGCCGAATAAACAAGCAATTGACTAAAGATGATCTTAGGTGGGAATCGCCATATAATACATATCGAGTGAAGGGAATGCCGCCGAGCCCGATCTGCTGCCCAGGGCGGAAGGCCATGGAAGCCGCTATGAATCCAGCCACTACAAACCATCTGTATTTCGTATTATCGGGCGATGGAGTACATCATCAATTCTCCGAGGATTTTAAAAATCAGATTAAGAATAAAAGAATTGCCAAACAACAAAAAAAAACGACAATTCCACCCGCACAGCCAGATAAATTATTTCTTGCGAATTAAGTTAACTTTTCCCATTTAAGCGAATTACAGCCTTCTTAACCGCTTCAGCAAAATCTGGCACCACATAGCCGAATGCATTCCCCTTATTTTCCTTCTCCGCCTTTTGATGAATAATATCCAGCAATCGGCCGTTAGTGCCTGTGACCATCACGATCCCTCCCTTCTTGGAGGCCCTGCTTACAATTTGTTTGAGCGACATAAATGCTTCGCGATCCATAAATGGAACATTCTGAAAATATATGATCAACACACTTGGATACGATCCACGAGCAATAAAAGATCCCTCTATCACTTTCGCGATATTTAAAGATAATATATTAAATACCTGAATAACTTCTATTTTTTTTAAAATATTTGCTGAAATCTGTTGACTCGTCGAAAATCCATTCTTATTGGACATGAATTCCGCCGTTCCGGTATCATGCTTTTTTGTTGTATGGACGGTAGCGTCCTTAATCTTAACCATACGCTTCGCAAAAAACATATTGGAGGCCGTGAATCCAACGATGACCGCCGGGATGAATCCAAAATATATTGCGACAACAAGAGTTGAGAAAAATATGTAACAATCATTTGTCTTATAGTCGAAATATTGTATAAAGTTTCTGCTAAATACTTCAGAGAATGCGTAAATTAATAGAATGCTAGAAGTGCAGTGCAAAGGGATATATTTTAGCAATTCATAACTAAATAGAATGAATGTGTATAATAATGCAGCAAGAGTAAACATAGAAATAATAGTTTTTGTTTTTAATGAAATATATTTTAAAGAAAAATTAATATCTGAGGAAATAAATAATCCTCCGAATGCAACGGATGCAAGATTAGAAATTCCAGAAGAAATAAGTTCCGCATTGCTCTGTACTCTCTTATCTCCAGTGATGCTCCTCGAAATATTTGTACAAAAACAGGCCTCGGCCCCGATGATGATCGCAATTATAAATGCGTAATTCAGAGTAGTGGCGAGAACGGTATGCGACGGCAAATGATTAGAAATTGTGAAAATATTATCAAATGCTTGCCCCATTAAAAATTCTTTGCCTATAGTTTTGATTTCAAATGTAGACGGTATATATCCAAGGTCTGAGGCATACGCAACCAAACATCCCAAAATTATATATACAACAAATGGAGTAAATCCTCGCATAAACATTTTGAGAATAATTAGGGGCAGTAGAAACCCTATGCAACGAATGATATCGTTCGATTGGGTATGCTTTAAGTTAGCGCATAAAAGATTAAAGTTTTCAACAATACTCTGTGTCGATTGTATAGAATCAATTTCTAAAATATATTGTAGTTGATTGAAAATAATCGCAAAAAAAACGTAAAAAGAAATTGCGGCTACGAATGCATATGATATATGTTTCAAAATTCCGCTCATTCTAGAAATACCGAATAATACTAATATAATCGAAACAAAAACGGAGGTAAATAGTAAGCCTTTGTACTGATATTTAGCTAAAATTTCAAATGTAATTACACAAAGTGGGAGAGAAACAGAGGCTATCTGATATTTCGATCCACCAAAAACTGCCGAGACTGCCGTCGCGATGGCGCACGAAATTATTCCCTGAATTGGGGATACTCCGCAGAAAAACGCCAAAGAAAATGCGATAGGAAATAATAATAAAAAAACTCTAAATCCGGCAAGAATATCGTTAAGAAAAAATCCAAAAGAGTATCGATCAGTGTATAAATTTAGCAAAGACGGACATAGACCAACCCTTCTGATAGTACCAAGTTGATTCGAAAATTTCCGACTTATTTTCACGTTTTAGTAACAATGAATACACTATTCCCCTTCTCGGATTTTACAATTAACTAGTTAATTATTCGTTTATTTTCAACAATAAATATCTAAATATTTACTGCATCATAAGATGTTAATTTATCCAAAATTACAAATGCAATGAGCTAAATGTATTTACTGATGATATATACAACATTTTTACACTTTTTTCAATTTAAAGCAAAAACCTATTCCCGTGATAACAACGATAAATATCAAATACAGCGATAAAACTGCTCCATGGATTTCTGAATAGAGAATAGCGGTCGTAACTTGTGAGTTACAAATTTGAAGTTTGTAAAATAAAAGCGCAAACAATAAAAATCCACCTAAAATCGGTAGAAATACATTTATATATTTAAGTGGTTCGTTGCGTTGATTTGACATTCGACTCATTATCAGGAAAATGGAGCAAAGTGAGGAATAGAGAATTGCCGTCCCGATGCCAATGTGTGTTTTCCCAAACAATATCACGATTCCAGATAAAAAAAATGTCGCAATCAAGAAATTTGCGACCGCGACCCTATGATGCGCACTCATCACAGCGAAAAGCGAAAACAAAATCAACCCACATGCCAATATAGTAAAAATGATAGCCTCAGAATCAACCATCAACGAGTCCGGCATCACGCAAATACCCTTCTTTTTCTGTCCACTTTTTTCGCACTTTTACAAATAATTTTAAATCAATTTTTTTATTGAGCAATATCTTCATATCCGGTAAGATCTTGTGTCTCAAAATCCTTATCATGTTGCCATCATGGCCGATTGCTATCGCCTTCTGAGAATCTTTTAGAACGACAATCGATTGATAGATTTTGGCTTTTTTTTCCGTTTCTGCGAAGAACTCTGTTTCGACGTAAATGCTGTATGGTAATTCATTACTTAATGCCAGGAACAATTTTTCTCTCGTTATTTCAGATAATCTAAATTTCACATCGGCATCCGTAGTTTGGCATTCCCCGAAGAACCACGGACTAACAGAGGCCCTTTCTTTTAAATATTCAACAAGATCAGTAACCCCGTCATTCATCGACGCCGATATCATGAATACCTTGTCGATAAATATACATTCTTTTAACAAAGTTGCTATTTTTAGGAGATTTTCTTTTTTCGCGATATCTACTTTATTGATCGCCACAGCTACTCCGCACTGCAATTTCCCAATTCGTTTTAAAAAATCGAATGTTAAATTAAGATTTCTGGAAGTAACGTCGATTAAAAATAGTATCAGATCAGAACCTTTGAATGATTTCCAAAAATTGGAGAATATGACATCCTCCAATTTGGAATGAGTTCGATCATTAATAGGAAAGCCTGGAGTATCAGTAAAAACGAGCTGAATCTCCCCTGTATTTAAAATGCCTCTAAGCCGCCTTCTCGTAGTCTGAGCCTTCGGAGATACGATCGAAACCTTCTCTCCCAAGATCGTGTTAATCAAGGTCGATTTGCCTGCATTCGGTTCTCCTACGATAGAAATGAAAAGGCTCTTCAGATCAGCCATCTAAGGCATCTTCTCTGTAATCTTTTTCCATTTTTTCTCGTCTTTCCTGGGCCTCTATGCAAAGGGTAGCGACAGGCCTCGCCTCCAATCTTTTAAGGCCTATCGGATTCCCAGTCTCTTCGCAATATCCATAAATACCAGAATCGATTCGAGAAATTGCATCATCAATCTTATGGATCAATTTTCTGGCCCTATCTTTTGTCCTAAGGTCTACGGTCTGAATCATCGTGTTGCAAGCAGAGTCTATCACGTCTGGTTCGGCCACCATCTCGACGAACATGGCTCGTGCTTCTCCGGCCTCTCTGAGAAGTTCCATCTTCCAATTCAAAAGCTTTCCCCTGAAGTACTCCAATTGCTCATCGGTCAGATAATGCTCATTATCCTTCTCATTCACAGCCATAACCACACAACCTCCCAAGTTGAAATCTAAGACCATCGTGATATTATACAGCAAAAATTAGCATGCGATATCTACAAATTTCTTCGGTGCTTCGCTTGAGAATCGCGATGTATTCTGTAAGTTCACTGAATTTTTCTGGATTGTGGGTTGTGAGAACTGGTACAATCTTATTTTGAAGGCAAGAGATATTGTTCCGAATTCTGTGCTAGGTATTGTAGTTCGAATGAAGCATTTATGCCGCATTACATTTTTTTTGGTTGCATTCTGCGTCACGGTTGCTCATTCCGAAACGACTGAATTTTCTGCCAAGTTAACTGAGTTTTCTAATCTTGCCAAGGGATTTTCTAAAAAAAATATAACGCCAGAGGATGTAGAAACCTTGCTCGCTGCCTTTAAATCAATATTAGAGGCTATGAAGCAAAAATATATTCTGGATAAATCGCAAGTCACGAGTTTTATTTTTCGATATCCAAATCAGAAAGAATTTCCAGATTTATCTGAGCATAATATACAAAACAAATACGATGAGCAGATTATAAAATTTACGATTGCCACTTATTTGGTTTTTATAAATTTAGATGATGATATTTTACGAAAAATCATTGCAAAATCGCCGCTGGAACTTGTCTCATTGCTGCAAGAATTCGATGTCTTGTTGCAATTCGTTTCCGCCGATCCTAAAGAGTTCGGTCACGGAGTCTTTTCGGAGAAAAATGGAAATCAACTTGTCGTCTTTGCGACGACCGAGGCGATCTTAAGAATAATGAGAGTGATAGTAATTAAGGAATTATTGGCGCAGGGTGGAGTGTACAAGTTGTCCAGAACGACAACGGCCGTCCTCAAAGATTTTCAAAATAAAAAACCGGCGGATATATTGAATGACGTTTCCGAAACTATGAAAAGAAATACGGCAGACGACTCCAGAATCGCCATATTCTTTCCGGAGAAACCATGATATGAGTGCCTTCAGAAATTTCATAATTGTAGTAATGGCTATGATATCGATCGCCAGTTCTTCGGATTTCCAGACATGCAGGAATGAATACGAAAGGGTTGCGCAATTATTTAAAAAAGAAACTAATGATCAGGAAAAACAGAGATTATTTGTATTAGTCAGGGATAAGGCTAAGGAGCTCCTTGGCATACCGTCCGATAGGAAGCTTGTTATCTCTCCTCACATCGAAGCGATGTGCAAGCTTTTAGATGAAAGAGCGAAGAATTTTGAAGGAGAAAGCAAAACCGCGACCGGGAATGAAGCCCTAAAAAAGCAGAGAGAATCGGAATATTCTAGAGAAATTTCAAACTTTCTAAAGGTAGCGGCAAAAATATTAGAAACGATGAGTTCCGATATAACGATATTAGATGAGTTGTTACTCAAAAGTCCGAGCACTGTCCTTCATTTTGCGCATGAAACCATCATCATGCTGCAGGTGCTCAGATACTTCCTTAATAACGGCACCGACATCGAAGGTATCGTCGCAATCATGAGAACCTTCGCGACTTCCCCATTGAATGGTAGCTATCTTTTATCAGTGATAATGTCTCTCGGTATGGCTAATCCGACGGCCTTAGAGGCCAGCGAATCAACCAGGACCCTGATCAAACAACCCGATTTTTCCGATAAAACTCTATGCAAATACCTCAATATTCATTAGAATTTGTAGCACATAAGGGATGCCGGAGAGGGCATCCCCATTTTTACACGCCAAGTGGGCCTAGCTTTTCGAGCGGGCTACTTAGGGTGCTAGATATGTCTGTTAAAGATTTTATTCATTGATTCAGAACTAGACCAATTTTCCCTATCGGCGAGCGAATAGGTAATTGGACAAGAGGGTCGCCCCGAATCCTAACACGGCCGTTCCTAACCCTATCCCAATCTGGATGGCTGTCCCGGTCCTGGAAGTCCTAGCAAATTCAGCTACCATCCGAGTGGTTATCGCTGCGACTTGAGTCCCTACGGCCGTGATCGCTCCGGTGGCCAGGGCATGAACCCACGGCAGCCCGGTAGCCATCTGCTCTAAAGTCCCTCCGACCGTGGAGGCGTTTCCGTTATGGGGCAATCCATAATCGAGAATAAATCTCACATCTGCCCCACTAATGTTGGGAGGGGGGGCCGGGGGGCCCCCCGGGGCGCGGGGGGGGGGGGGGGGGGGGGGGGGGGGGGGGTGGGTGGGAGG
>JAIRWL010000020.1 GCA_031268935.1 Holosporales bacterium
TATTTTCCCATTGCTGAGGATTGATAGCATCCAAATTGATCAGGATGACATGTTTGGCCTTTTCCTTCCCCGTCCATTGCGGAATTGGGCGGTTGAGGACAGCAGAATCGACAGCATGATGGAAAGCCCTAGGGATATCTCGTACCAAAAACGTGGTAGCCATCGTCAGGATACTTAGCCCGTTGCTTAGAAAATTAATCACTTTTTTGTCCGCCTATGTTCTCCAGTTCATTATTGATATTAGTTCATAATTCTGAAGAAACAGTATGGATTAGCAGAGACAATTGGTCCAAATTGAACCGAAATATGGCGGAGGAGTATTGTTTACAATCAAATCAGGTTCGACTAATGATAATAAAGAGCCAGACTAGCTGAAAGTTGTACATAATAACGGCCAGGGTATTACAAGAAATATCGCAGTGATTATTATACAATATTAGTTCAAGCAAATGAGGTACGAGTTAGACCAGAAATCACAACAAAAAATGACCAACTAAAGCAGTATTGACATTGACAGATTATTATGCTCTATTAAAGTCTCAAGAACGCATATGTCACTGATAGTATTAACATGAGCATATTTAGAACAATCCTCCTGTTAGCGTTAACGGGTAGTGTCGCCGCCAGTCATAATCCTCATGGCCGTAGGGATGCACGGGAACCACACCTGGTCGAGGCCTTCTACATGTTGGCAGGGAATGACGGGGTCAGTCACGGAAGGGGAGCATACACGAGACTCATCAGAACGATCTTCCCTTCACTATTCCAGGTTCGGCTGGGCAGGAGCGGGCAAGTGCTATCCCCCGGTAGCCAAGAGCAGTTATTAGAGTGGCTGAGCGAGGTTCGCCCAGACCTGGTCGGGGAGGGTCAGATGGGAAGTTTGCACGAAGACATGATCCTTCGGGTTCATTATGTCTTCGAACGTGTGAAGGATTGCTTGTTGAACAGGCCATTTCAACTCCCCCCGGAAGATCAACGTGCAGCCATCCACAGCGAAATCGAGGTGCTAGCGGAATGGGTACGGGTACGCGATGGGAGGCCGTCATTGGGCAGAGGAGGCCCTAGTATAGCGCGATTAACAAGCTGCATGCCCTTTCGGACTACCTTGGCAGGAATGCAAGCCCAGGTTCGGCGTTTCATCGTAGAGGCGGCCCCGAATGAGGAGACGGCCATGACCCTGCTCAGGGCCACCCCAGCAGCCAAATTGGCAGTTCGAGACAATTGCCTCACGTCTCCTCCGGGAGCAGCTCACGAATCCCCCGATACCCGATGATATGGAGTTTCCTGTTCAGGGGGAGGAGCGGGCATACTATGGAGAAACCCGGGCACTAGACATTCTCCACGAATTCCAACACCCTGGCGAAATCCGTAATCCTTACCCAAATTATGTCGACATGTTCGGTCTGGACGATCTCCTCAGGGCTAGGCGGGTCGAGCTGGATTACGGGTGGAGGGAGCTCGACCCAGATGAGGAGGCGAATCGCTCGGCACAAAGTGCCGCCTTAGAGAGGATACACCGGGGGGGGGGGACTCAGTCCTCATCTCCCAGCTAGGATTACAACGCTCAGCGGCGACGATCTCATGATGGCCGGGAGGTTGTTGACCGGTGTGCATGCGGATCCCGCCCAAGAATTGACAACGTCTCTCGCGGAAGACAGGACGGAGTTCGAGAGGAGTCTGCCAGTGAGATTCATGGCCGGCTCCCCCACATGTTTGGCAGGTGGTCAGGGCAGAACATTTGGATTGGATGGTTCGGGCTCAGAAAGGCCTAAAACTCTCCAAGAACACAGGGACGAATTAGAGAGGCTGCTATGGGTGAGCACCCAACAGCCACCGATCCGTTGCACCTTAGATGAGGAGGAGTGGAGTTGATCATGGGCCCTTCTGCCCATGGTGTCGCGTCTGAGGTTCGGGCTCGAGAGGCGCCTGCGTCGATGCCTCCGGGTTTCATGAAATCTCCACTATGGTCGCATATTATCGCATATTCAAGTAAGAGCCGTAAAAAAACAGGTCCCCACCACCGGGGACCTCGCCTCATCTCAACGAGTAGAACAGGGTGTTTTAGGGCGAGGTAAAAGAGTCATCTCCGGCAAAGTTTTAATTCAACTAGAACTTTAATCATCCCGGATAACCAACAAAAGCAGTATTGACATAGACAGATCATTATGCTCTATTAGTGTCGCAAGAATTTACATTTCAAGGCAAGTATTAAAATGAGAATATTTAGAACAATTCTCCTGTTAGTGTTAACGGTGAGTGTAGCTGACGGGCGTGATAAGCATGGACACAGGCGGCACTACAGAGGTCATCCGTTAGACGGCATCGAGATGCTCACAGGTCCGTACGACAGTAGAAAGCCCCTTCGGGATTATTACACCGCGGCGAAAGAGTTGTTCGCTGCAACCTCAGACTTCCATCCAGGGGGGCGGGTTGCTACAGAATCAGTGGGAGACAGGTCGATTTACATCAATTTTCTGCGGGCAGTCTTAGGCGACTTGGTCAGAGCGACAGAGCTCACCCCGGCACAGGAAGAAATAGTCATTCGATCCGTGTATCTGTTCGAAAGGATAGGGGAATGGGTGGTGAACAGGCCAGTTCGCCAACCCACTAGAGAAGATATTTCCCTTATCCACAATCAAGTCACCGTTTTAGATGGCTGGATAGGAGGGGCCGCAGCGGGGCCTCTTAGAGTAATTAGGCTAGCCAATCAATTGAGCCCATTGGTTTCCTTTCAATCTACCGAAGGGGACATGCAGGTTCGGGTCAGGGGATTGCTAGCAGCGTTATACGATCCCGATGTGCAGCCTATCCTTCTGGACTGGAATGTCCAACGGGCCCGGCGAGCCACGAGAGCTCTCGCACACTGGATGCTAAGGAAGCAAGTAACGGACGCACCTATACCTCCAAACATGACGATTCCTGTCGGACCGGAAGCGCGGGAGCATTATGGACCGACAGGGGTTCAAGAAATTCTCAGACTATTCAAAAATACAGATGCAGAGATTTTCCACATGATCAGTCTGGACGACCTCCTTATGACAGATGCAGAGATTTTCCACATGATCAGTCTGGACGACCTCCTTATGGCGGCGCGGAGACTGAGGGCCATAGATGAGCCGCCGCCTCTCGAGGGCCAAACGGAAGAATTCCGGAGGGAGTCAGATGAGGCCTGGGCAAAACAAACAGCGGCGCAGATCGTCCAGGAAAATAGTGGGCTGGATCCGGGTTTCATAGGGTCCCGGAAATGATAGTATATTCTATGAGGGGGATCAGAATCGCGTCCCCCACCAACGGGGGCCTAGTCTCATCTTACCGCTGAGATCAGGGGGTGTTAGGGTTCGGGTCAAAAATTTCGCGATTCCAATCCGCACTCTATAGGGGGCCCTGTAGGATTCGGCGGGGCAGGCGATACGGGGCGGTAATACAACAGGAGGAGCAAATGAGCATCATAAAAAATACGGTAAGGTTAGCTTTATTCTGGGTGTTAATTCAGGGTCTGGGAAAAGCGCATTCCGCAGAGATGGGAGAAGGATCTTGCGGGCACTTACTATACAGATTGACAGGAGCTGGCCCTGCATTTGAATCGAGACAAGCAGCCTGCATAGCCATGCAAGAGGTAGGTTGGCAATTTGCACAGTTTCTCGCGGCGAGGTATAACGATAACGGCCCGACGGGATTGAGGTTTATCAGACCCGGACAGAGCGGCGACATCATCGCGTTCTTGCAGGGCGCACTTCCCCAGTGGGTGGATGCTCAGCTTGATCCCCTACAGGAGCAGATGGTGGTCCTGGCGTTTTTTATCATAGATTTCTGGCAGACGGGGTACAGAGTCAGGGGCCCCCGACCGGCCTCCTATTATACAAAGCGCAGGATCAGGGCCTTGTCGGACGAGATTGATACATGGTTGGAGTTCAGGATCGCGGGGAGAGTCACAGGTGCAAAGCCCCCCGAGGGCTCGCAGCTCGCAGACATCCTCAGGGCGGGGGCGGGCTTTCAGTTAACCCTACCTAACCTGGCGATAGCATGGGGCGGAGTCCTGGTCGGAGTATACGGCCCAGGGGCACCTCTTCCATCCTGGTGGACATCTAGCGAGCCCTTCCAGCAGATGTTACGTCACATGCTCTTAGCAGAAGGATTCGAAAATCAGATCAGGAAATCACATATTAGTCCAGGTCTTGTATTTCCCCCTCAAGGACAGCGCAGTACAGCCTTTAGGCAGAAGCGTGGACCATCAATCATAAGTCACTTCCACAATCCCGGCGGAAGAATATTCTTGCCGGTCCCCCAATTCCATGAGGAGGAGATAAATGAGACCACGATCGAGTTTTTCTCCCAAATAAATCCGGAGCTCTCAGAGGCAGTTCAGGGCACCCAGAGATTGAGGAACCTGCCGCCATTTCAGCTCACACCGTGGATTCAGGGCAGTGGTGCGGGAAAAGTTCTAGCTTTTCGTGACACTGGCTCGTTGGAAGACAATAGGAGCATATTGGTTCAGATGATCAGGGAAGCCGGGCAGCAAGGGGCGAGTCTCCTGTATGACAGAATAGCAGGATTAGAGAGGCCTGAGCCGTCGAGCGGCATTTTAAAACCCCGAGGCCCTGTGGGTGCAGATCCAGCATCCCTAGATCTGGTAAATTACCCCATCCGGCCTCAGCAAACGAGCATAAAGCGTCATGGACCACCCGTGCAGGGCTCATTCATAATTTTTTAAGGCCAAGATTATTGTAAATCGAAATTTTGGCAGGCAGTAATAATTTCCTTAATATCATCGTATGACTCTATCTTTTCACATTCAGAGTGATTTAATGTTTTGATTATAAATTCATATATCTGTTCAAACTTAATTTGCCCTCGCAGAAATTTACTGACGGCTATTTCATCCGATATACTGAAGGCAATCAATTTTTTTTCATTAAATGCCTGGTAGGCGAGATTCATATTTCTTTTCTGCCATTCCTTTTGTTCAATAAATTGTAATTTGCCGATATTGCATAAATCCAACTGATTAGCCAAATATGATTTTCGGCAAGGATAATTCATGGCAAAAGAAATCGGCAGTATCATGTCAGGGGTTGATAATACCGCCTTAAGTGTTTTATCATTAAACTCGATTAGTCCGTGTATTATCGATTCTGGATGGATTATCGGAGTTATTTTATCTATTTCGATATCGAAAAGAATCGCGGCCTCGATAATCTCGAAGGCTTTGTTAATCAATGTAGCGCTATCAATGGTAATCTTCGGCCCCATTTTCCATTTTGGATGATGTAGAGCCGCTTGGATTGTCGCATTCTCGGACAATTCACTTTCTTCAAGACCTAAAAATGGTCCGCCAGAAGCCGTCAAAATTACTCGATCAATCGCAGTCTTATCTTCCCGTGATAAACACTGGAAAATTGCGCTATGTTCAGAATCGATGGGAAGAATTTCTGTTCCAAGTAATTTGGCTCGATTCACCAAAAATTTGCCACCAGCAATGATAGCCTCTTTTGAGGCGATGGCTAATCTCCTCGCATTCCCAAGGCAAGCCAACGTCGGCCCAATCGCAGCACCATTCCTGCCCGAGATAGCCATCACACAACAATCCACAGCCATGGAGGCCAATTCATTTATTTCTTCACCAAATACCACTTCTATTCCAATCCCAGACACAGCTTCCCTTACAATCGAATAACCTTCTTCATACGCTATACCGATATATTTCGGCCTATATTTTAAGGCTTGTTTTATTAGTAAATCGAAATTCCTTCCGCCGGTTAAGGCGACAATTTCAAAATAATTATCCATTGCCACCTGAGCGGCTTTCTGCCCAATCGTTCCGGTCGATCCAAAAATACTACAAGTTTTTAGGGCCATAGCTATCAGGTTAGATGAATCGTCATAATGCCTTTTGCCTAATTTTGACGCTTTTTACCCGCCTGGGATCTGCATCAAGAATCTCGAATTCCAAATTCTGTCGATTACAATTGACGAGCTCTCCCTTGACGGGAACGGTCCCCGTTATGTGTGAAATCATACCACCTATCGTTTCGATCGAATTATCTTCTGGAATAATTTCTATACCGCCGTACTTTTGAATTTCGTCGAACGTAGATCTTGCATCAACTATAACAACTCCTTCGGTCGTTTTAATTACCTTTTTTCTCTGTAATTTCATCTCTTCTGTATCTTGGATATCCCCTATTATTTCTTCTATCAAATCTTTGAGTGAAACCAATCCATCGACTCCTCCGTACTCATCGATCACGACAGCGATTTTAATTCCAGTTTCCCTCATTTTAAGAAGTAAATCCAAAATCTGCATAGTAGGAGGAACAAACAAGACGTCTTTGACAAATATACTGAGATTAAATGGTTTGTTCATATAAAACCAGTTGGCGACATCTTTAAGATAGATAACCCCTACGACGTTATCGATCATCCCCTGATACACAACGATCGAAGATCTTTGTCTTTCGACAAAAAGTGACATAAGTTCCTCGATTCTCGCTGTATTCTGGATACTAACGATATCGACACGTGGAATCATTATGCTTTGCACTTGAATATCTTTTAAGCTTAATACATTCCCTAAGATTTCTTTTTCATCCCAAGCTATCGACTGAGTTTCTGAGCAATTATCCTCTTCGATTAATTCCTCAATTGCATCTCGCAATGAGTGTTCTCGCGATTTTTGTCTCCAACTTAGTAAACGAATAATGCAATTTAACAACCGATCTATGCTTTCCTTAATTTTCATGAATTTTCTGGTCTCCTAAAATGTAGGGATTTTTTATGCCAAATACTTCCAAAATACAAATTTCTGTGTCTTCCATTTCTTTCTCGGCATCCGTAATTGCATGATTCATACCGATGAGATGCAAAACACCATGCACAAAAAGATGGGTGCATCTATTAAAAAATGGAATCTCAAACTCTTGAGATTCTTGCATAATTTTATTATAGGATAGGAATACATCGCCGATAGCATGATCCCACCCGGAATGCAGAAAAAAATCTATCTCGGTGGCCTCGAATTGAGGAAAGGATAGGACGTTAGTAGTGGCGTTTTTCTGCATGAATTTAAGATTTAACTCCTGCATCTTCAGATTATTGATTAGGTGAAGATCGACAGTTACAGCAGTGATATCATTACCATATTTTTTCGATATACTACAATCCAATACACTCGATAGCAATCTCTCCCATTCGGTGAATCCTGGCGTCTTTTCCCATTCTTCACAAGATTTTATTTCGATATTTAATCTATTTTTACTCATCTTTGTATAACACTTTTCCAAAAACGCTATTCGGACCCGCCGATTCGATTAAGACAGATCTGAATTCGCCTATTAAATTGGTATCGCTTTCGGCTATGACAGATTGCATGCAAACATTCTTCCCGATATATTGATTGGGTTTTTTCCCATGTTTATCGAATAGAATCGTTTGTGTCTGGCCTATCAAACTGTTATTTCGATCAATTTGACATCTTATCAACGTATCCTGAAGAATCTTAAGTCGCTTTTCTTTTTCAGATTCTGGAATCTGACCATCCATCTGGGCCGCCGGTGTACCTTTTCGGCGACTGTACTTAAATGCGTACGAGATGGTGTATTTCACATCATCAGCAATCCTTACCGTGTCTTCGAAATCTGAGAATGTTTCATTCGGAAATCCGACGATAAAATCTGATGAAAACTGCATGTCTGGGAATATCGTTTTAAACATCTTCAGTTTAGCTACATACTCCGTAACCGTATGCCCCCTATTCATCAATCTCAAGATTTTGTCACTCCCAGATTGGATGGGAATATGTGCAAATGGAACGAGTCGGGAGATTTGTGAATGAGCCCTCATCAGTTCGATCGTAATATCTTTCGGATGAGACGTCGTATATCTAAGTCTTTTTAGCCCATCAATACCAGCAATCTCATACAGAAGTCGATCTAGTTTCCAATGATTGCTGCCGGCGCCGATGCTAATGTATGGGGCCTCTCCGTCATAAGAATTGACGTTCTGCCCTATTAGCGTGATCTCTTTTGTTCCATGGGCGACTAAATGTTTGGCATCAGTAATAATATCTTTAGCGGCTCGGGAATATTCTCGCCCTCTAGTATATGGAACTACACAATAAGAGCAAAAATTATCACATCCTTCTTGAATTGTGATGAATTCGCTGAAAGAAATATTTTTCTGATTTAAGGTTTTCCCAAATTTACTAAATTTCTCTAAATCAATATCAATTATTTTAATTTGCTCACCGTTAAGTATTTGTCTAACATAATCTGGTAACTTATGATAGACATGTGGTCCAAAAACTATATTAATCAGTTTCGATTTCTTGAAAAGTTCCTCCTTTTCGGCTTGAGCAACGCACCCTCCAATCGCGATAACTTTTGTTTTGCTAGATTTCATCATTCCGATCGCAGAAAACACTTTTCTGGCAGCGTTTTCCCTGATGTTGCATGTGTAGAAGATGAGGATATCGGCGATCTTAGGATCGAGAGTCCTCTCAAAACCACGGCGCTCCATCACGCTGATGATATTCTTCGAATCATAGACATTCATCTGACAGCCATAGATTTCTATATAAAACGTGTTGCACATTTTTTCTTTTTATGATTTTTTTTCAATTAACTGTGCGAGCCGTATCATATCTATCAAAAGAATTCATTTCTATGATTTTTGTAATCATATCAGATCTTTCCTTAATTCCAACCATCTCGAGTAAAGATTGCTTTTCGCTTGGATGAAATGGGCAGGCCATCGCTAGAGCTGAAACCAAGATATCGACTGGCGCTTGTTCTATCTCTTCCCAGTTTGGTGATACCTCTAGAGTTTTAAAATAAATACTGAGAGCATCCATTAATCTGTGTTTATCCAACTCCTGAGGTTCATTTTCTGCTTCGAAATCGACCATATACTTGTCATACGAAACGGAAATTCTCTTAATGGCAGTGTCATCTGATGACATTTCGGAAATGGTCTCGAATCTGCAAATACCATGAACACTAACCGAAACTTCGCCATCCGCAAAGGTTATATCCGAAATTTTACCGGCACAACCCGTCTTAAAAGATTCAATTAATTCCCGATTGCGCGCTCCCTTAACGAAGGCCGGACGTGGCTGAATGACCGCAACAATGCTATTTTCCAAAACTTCTGAAGCGATGGCTAAATAATCGGATTCTGGCATCGTGATCGGAAGCATAGCTCGAGGCATTAATATAGTCGATCGAACTCTTAATACCGGTAAAACGTTCGGCAGCTGTCCCATAAAGCACAAATGAATACATCGAGCAAGATCATTTTACCATGAATGTTGCGTCTCAGTGCTAGAAATCTGTAGTAGCTTTGTTCGTCAATACAGAATTCGTTTTATTATTATGACACAAAGTTGTATAAAAATTCCAAACATCGATTTTTTGTGATTACTATAAAAAATCTGCTACGTCGTTACAGCCGTAACAATCTCTTACCTTAAATATGCTCGCGTAGGCAAATAGAGCCCTTATGACGTGCTTAACGTATATCCTCGTTTCTTTGAATGGAATTAATTCAATTATATCTATACACGATAATTCTGCTAATTTTTCTAATTTTTTAATTTTCTTCAAAAATTTAGCAACATTTCCTTCGCCGCAATTATAAGCCGCTATAGCTAAAACTAGCTTTTTATATTTTTTTAATAGGCGAGATAAAATTTTCGTACCAATCATTATATTCTTCTCTTTGTCGGATAGAGGTGCATTCTTAAGTCGCGATGCATTCTGGCCACCATAAAAGTTTATTTTTTTCATTTCATAGGCTGCGGTAGCCGGCATGATTTGCATCAACCCAACTGCTCCTACCCGACTGATCGCATCCTCCTTAAAATTACTCTCGCAGAGTATTATGGAGTGAGTGAGAGCTAAAAGACACGGCCCTACCTCAGCGTTCGGAATATACCTCATATCTTCAGCGCCCAGAGTCGGATAGGCTCTTTTTCCTGGAAAAAAATGTTGTTTCCGAGCAGCGGTAGAAATTAAAATCGATAGCTCATCGTTTGCGGTTGCTAAATTCAACAAGAGTAACTCTTCGTTCGGATTTTCAATCTCCATTACCAATTGTTTGTAAAAATACTTAGCGTAATTTCTTCCCTTTTTTTGTTTAGCGAGTTCCAGCAAGGTTTGCACTAACTCTCTTCCATAAAAGCGTACTTCGAGATCGGTTGGAGCAATCGGTATATCATTCTCATAAACATCATCAACCACAGAAAATTTCCCGGTAGGTAAATTGGAGAGTCTCTGGTGAGCCACATATCCATAGAAAGTATTAAAATATTCGTCCGCCTTTTTATAGTAATCGATCGCCCATACAATATCATCTTTTGCTCGATGAACTTCCGCGAGCCAAAAAGCGTTCTTACTTAATCGAATATCGGCCTTAGAATGCTCATAGGCAATTTTAAAATGCTCGATCGCGGCGTCGAAATCTTTTAGAAATCGAAAAGCGATATATCCCAGTAACCATTTACCCTTCACGTAATTGTCATTATTTTTTTGAGGAGTTATCTTGCACATTTCCATGATCTGATAAGCTTGTTTTGGCTTTCCAGATCGTAGTAATTCGTATGCAACATGCCTGCGCAGAGAGAAAAATATTGGTTGATAGAGCTCTTCATTTCTATTGGTCATCACCAAAATGTCAAAAGCTTTTTCGCATCGTTTTTGATCGATGAGTCCTTGAATTATATTCGATCTCTTTTGAGGATCATTCAGATCTTTTGCTGACCACCCTGCTGCCTTATCGGTAAAGATTTCATGCAGCCATTGTGTAATATAGTTAGATATTTGCGGATTAGTTATTTTTTTCATAAAAATTAACTGATTTATTTTGCCCTGACTGATGAGTCGTTTAACCCTCTTCGCATCCTCGATCGGAGTTAAAATGTGAGAAAATTCAGAGTAAAATCGCTCGGCTCCTGGATTGGTAAAATTCCCATATATCCAGGTTTGTTTAACGAACGATGCTCCCAGAATTGGATCGGTCCGTAATAGAAGCTTAGAATGTGCGATAGTACCAGATACCGTCAATGCACGATGTCGCTTAAACCACGTCAATAAGAAAACTGTATTAGCTCCGATGACGATGGAATCTTCAGCTTTTTTAACAGATTCGGAAAATAACGGCCAATGAGGATTATTATAGAAAAAAGAAAAAACCTTAACGAAATTGTTAGGTTCCCGCATGGCCGCAAGCCATTTCTCAAACTTATCTAGCTTACCTATCGTCCCAAAGCAGCAGCTCTGAAACATAGATAAGAGCAGGCACAAAGCAAGCCTCCCAGCAAAGCGTCGCCACATGACAGATAAAGAAAATCTCCCCACACATTCCAAACCGGACAAAAACGGCAATCAAACTCAATGGTCGGGAAGAGAGGATTTGAACCTCCGGCCCCTTGCTCCCAAAGCAAGTGCGCTACCAGGCTGCGCTACTTCCCGATCATTGTCTATTATCGTCCCAAACGATACGAATTAGCAATATATTTGCTGCCGGTTGGGGATTAATTCAAAAAACACAATACGGCCAACTTGCACGATAAGAGGCCAGCAACTCGATATTCGGTTTTTATGGAGATTTGCTGCTAACAATTCAACATCAGTAGAACTGAAAAAAAATACCGGCAGAAAAATTGAAGCAAGTGCATTTTATTATAATTGTATAAATGCCGCTTAACACATCTTTAATAATACATATATAAACTATATTTAACGAGTCTCAGCCATTATTTGCGCATGTTTATCAGATACTTCGCCTTTGTCTTGTCCTTTTTGTATATAGTTGGAATATCAGAAAGTTTATCGGCCTCACAGGCATTATCCACCGATTCCGATAGCCCACTTTCCTTGCAAGCTTCCGATCCTAATTTGGGATCCTCGGTAGAATTCCTAATCTGCCCGGAAAAAATTCCAAATGGCAGCATCTTTCTAACTGCAAGCAATTACCTATTTTCCGATGCTATCAGAGTCGTCCTAGATGCAGCCAACTACGATAATCCGCTAGGAATTTCTCATTGCGGCTTAATTTGTCGCGCCACTCCGAATTGCATTCTCAACATAATCGCAAAAATATCCTCAAGAAAAATTCTCACAAATTATTCAGCTGATCCAAAAGGATTGAAATTTATGAAGGATATTATAGAATCCTGCTACGCGCCAGAGGAACGCGATCAACTTTCTCCTTTCGTCGTATCACCGGATTGTTTGAAGGGCGTAGCAGCTTGTTGCGTTCTACCATTGAGGACTTATGCAGAGTTATATGCAACGAATATATATATTAGGGAAATACGTAACCCGCTGCCATTAGCTTATACAAGGGCGTGGATCAAGAGAGTTATAGGCATGCCTTACCCGATCAGTCCGAGTAGATTAATGAGTGCAGTATCCGATTGCGGATACATGATGTCGGCAGTTTATGGTTACCCGATAATTAAAAAAGAAAACAGGGGTCATCAGACTCAGATCATGTGCTCCGAATTCGTGGCAAAGGTTTTCGATTGTCCTAATCCAGAATGCGTTATGCCTTGCCAATATGTGGCCGGGTCTCAAGATGTCGTCATCGGCACGGAGTTACTTAAAGAAGAGGTACCCATGATAAGCCGGTATCATTCGTTAAAACCTACGATTCGGCAATTGATGCTCAATGGTACGATTAAATCATTCTTGTTGTGCCTTTCATTGTACACACCTGAATTTCGAAAAAGAACAGTATTCAAAGGAAGCTGATGTAAAGAATTGAAAATTGCTTTCTCGGCTATTTTTGATCAACTTAACGATGATTTAACTCGACCGGCAAGAAAGGTGTACTAAAATTAAGAGTGAAAAACGGGCTAGAAATGGTCTTTGCTGAATTTTGGTATGCCTTTGAGAACAAGTACCGCGATAACAGTGTCGTGATTTATTAAAATTCAGAAAATCATTTTTCCGTAAACGTTACGCCATCTATCTGTTTTAACCTCTTTCTATTTTCAAGCGATAAATTTTTCTTGTGTTTCGTTTCAAGTTCCAATTTTTTGCCGTTTTCTTTAAAAATGATGAAGGACAATGCATTACCGCCATCCTCCATGGTTTCTATGGTATCATACAGCTTATCGACATTCACTCTGTGATCGAGGTAAAGGTAAACCTTTTGCTCTCGTAGAATAGTGTCGATGTTTCGAATGGTAATAGCCGAGAGTTTAGCGCTGTCCATTTCAAGTTTTATCTGAACATCAATCACCAGCGGTGCTCCAATCTGAAAGAGAGCATTCGTTCTCGAATAGAGATCTGGAAACACGGTAACCTCGAATGTATCTTCTATGTCCGATATCGTCAGGAAAGCGTATTTTTGGCCATTTTTAGAAAGCTTCTCTTTTTTACTCAATAAAATTCCGGCAACGGTGATATTTTCTGGAGCTTTCTCAAAGTTTCGACTACTCGTGATATTCAGCCTATCTAAATATTCCAAATAGATTTCCATAGGATGAGAGCTTAGATAAAACCCGAGAGTTTTGCGTTCAAAATCAATCTTTTCGATGATTCCATATTCCTGAGAATCTCGCAAAGTAATCCCGGATATCTCTGATTCTCCGAAAAGCGACCTTTGCCTCCCGTTATCTTTCTCATCTTTGGGAATTATATTCGATAGCAAATCGATCGATTCAACCAGACTGCGCCTATTATGATGCAAAGAATCCAGAGCTCCAGCTAAAATCAAAGCCTCCACGTGACGACTAGACAGGCCAATCTTCCGAATCCTTTCAAAAAAATTTGATATACTACTGAATTGCCCGCCATTCATCCTCTCTCGAACCAATTCACCCATAACCGCCGTACTGCACCCTCTCAAACAACCGAGAGCATACCTGATTTTGCTTTCACCATCGGCCATGAAGAATTCTTCTGAAATATTCACATCCGGACCTAAAACATCGATCCTAGAATTCTTTGCATCCCGCACAAATAAAGAAATCTTTTCGGAATTTCCGATATCAAGATTCATAATTGCAATATAAAACTCTCTTCTAAAATTGGCTTTCAGATATGCGGTCTGATATGACAAGAGGGCATACGGGACGGCATGCGACCTATTAAATCCGTAACTTGCAAATTTTTCCATCAGTGAAAATACTTGTTTTGCGGTGTCCTGCGAGATCCCTTTATTGACCGCTCCAGATACGAAGATTTCACGATTTCTTTCCATCTCTTCTCTTATTTTTTTCCCCATCGCCCGACGCAAAAGATCAGCGGCCGCAAGCGAGTAACCCCCCATTTCTTGAGCAATTTTCATGACCTGCTCTTGATAAACCATGACACCATACGTACTCTTCAGTATCGGTTCGAGCATCGGGTGAAGATAAGTCACGGGCTCTTTCCCATGTTTACGGGCAAGGTATTTTGGAACATCATCGATTGGTCCTGGTCTGTATAAGGACACGAGCGCTACAAGATCTTCTAATCCATCTGGTTGGAGCTTCTGGATTACGTCCTTCATGCCGGAGCTTTCTAGTTGGAAAATCCCGACAACATCGACCTTACACAATAGATTTAAAGTCTTTTCATCTTCTAGATTTATCTTCGAAATATCGATGTCTATTCCTTGATATTTTTTTACGTTATCGCAAGTGAGTTTGATAAGGGTGAGAGTCTTTAATCCCAAGAAATCAAATTTCACAAGACCAGCACTTTCCACGAATTTCATATTAAATTGAGTGATCGAAAGATCAGATTCATCATCCGAATACAGCGGCACCAACTCATCGATGTCTTCATTTCCGATTACGATGCCGGCCGCGTGCAAGGATGCATGGCGATACAATCCTTCGAGTTGAAGAGCAGTATCCAGTAGAAAAGCAACCGTTTCGTCTTCTGCCATCATATCCTTAAATTGAGGCTCTATTGCGATGGCGTGAGACAAATCGACCGGATTTGCAGGATTATTGGGAACTAATTTTGAGATTCGATCTACCTGGCCGTAAGGCATCTGGATGACTCGTCCGACATCACGAATTACGGCTCTCGCCTGAAGAGTTCCGAGAGCAATGATATGAGCAACCTTCTTTTCTCCGTAATTATTCTTGACGTAATGAATAACCTCATCGCGACGCTCTTGGCAAAAATCGATATCAAAATCTGGCATAGATATACGATCAGGATTCAAAAATCTTTCGAAAAGCAAATTGTATTTGATGGGATCCAGATCGGTTATGCAAAGAGACCAGGCGACGACCGATCCAGCTCCTGACCCTCGTCCTGGACCGACGGGAATTCCCTGCTCCTTAGCCCATATTACAAAATCGGAAACGATAAGGAAGTACCCACTGAATCCCATTTTCTTGATTATCGCAAGCTCATATTCCAATCGATTGAAATATTTTTCTTGATCCTGCCCTGAATTAAGTATGTCAGATTCGCCTGCTATGCGCTGTTTTAGGCCAATTTTAGCTTGCTCTTCGATAATTGAATCTTCATCATTACCGGAATTATCCAAATATTTTGGGAATGCAGGCTTCTTTTTAATTGGCATAAAATTACATCTTTTGGCGATTACAGAAGTATTTCGCACCGCCTCTTTGACATCTGAAAAAAGCTCAAACATTTCGTCTGTCGATTTTAGGTAGTGCTCTCGAGAAATTCGCCGCCTGTCCTTGGTCGTAATGTATGTACCATCTGCGATACACATCAAAATGTCATGCGCTTTGTGCATCGATGATTCTAGGAAAAAAACATCATTAGTAGCGACTAGCGGAATATCATTTGCAATAGCAAAATCGATAAAAAATGATTCAGTTACTTTCTCATCTGCCTCGTCTGTCCTCGATATTTCGATGTAAAAATTACCCGGGAAGATAGCAGATAAATCGAGCAGAAATCGGCGAGCACCATCGATGGCATTATTGACCAACATAATCCCTGCGGGACCTTTTGCTCCACCGCTTAGGACGATGAGCCCATCTCTGTGGGCGGCAAGATTTTCAAGTGACAGATATTTATCTCGTTCTCGATTTTCGATATAAAAACACGTCATAAGTTTGAGGAGATTTTTATATCCATTCTCGTTTTGAGCCAAGAAAATCACTGGAGCTATGATTTCCCCAACTTTCAAATTGAGCAAACTTCCGACGATAGGTTGAATACCATTTTCGGCGCACTTTAAAGCAAATTCCATTGCGCCAAACATGTTGTTGGTATCCGTCATAGCGATGGCTGGCAAATCTTTGGCTATACAAGATTTAACTAGATCTGGGATCTTGATTGCCCCTTCGCAAAGAGAATAAGCCGTATGAACCCTTAAATGTACGAAAGGATCTAGCGGAATATTCATTGACTTCCAGGGAAAAACCTTATCATTGGATGTCGCAAGCATATCACGAAAACATATTGGCACATACGAGCTTTTTTTGGTACCATCGTCCTTGTGTTTGGCAGAATTAGCGGCCATAAATAGAAAATGAATTGTGATGCCAGATTAAGCCAATTTCAGCATAAGATGGAGCTATCTATCGAGGCTCTTGGGAAGGAATTATCTGGAATCAGAGCCGGGCGGGCCTCGGTTGCTCTTCTCGAACCAGTCAGGGTCGAGGCTTATGGTTCCATGATGCCACTGAATCAGTTAGCATCTGTTTCGGCCCCGGACGCTAGGATGCTATCCGTCAACGTTTGGGATAAAAGCATGGTCAAAGCCATCGAAAAGGCTATTCGCGAATGCGGAGCCAATTTAAACCCAGCAATAGATGGACAAGTCGTGAGGGTTCCAATTCCTCCACTTACCGAAGAAAGGCGACAAGAGCTATCGAAAATGGCCGCCAAATATGCCGAAGAGACAAAAATCGCTCTTAGGAATATTCGTCGAGATGCTATGGATTGTGTAAAACAACTCGAAAAGAGTGGAGAAATTAGCGAGGATGAGATGTATAAACTTTCCGACTCTGTTCAGGATTTAACCAATGAATTTTCGAAACAAGTCGAAGCGATTCTTATAACGCGGCAGAAAGAAATTACGCAAATATAAGACGAAATCGGTATGAGGAAGCTATTTCATTATCCTTTGTGCGCTTTATCTAGATGTGTAAGATTTGTATTAGCAGAGAAAAAATTGGATTTCGAAGCAATTCATGAAATTCCTTGGGAGCCATCTGAAGAATTACTCGATTACAACCTCTTCGGTACTTTGCCGGTTTTGATAGATATCAGCGGGACGTCTATCCCAGGCTGCAACCCGATAGTCGAATATCTGGAAGAAGTATATACTGATATCAATCTAATTGGTATCGAACCCGTAGATCGAGCCGAAGTGAGAAGAATCATGGATTGGTTTGAATTTACATTTTACTCAGAGGTGTACAAACCGTTTATCACGGAAAAAATCTTAAAACGATTCATGAAGAACGTAGACAGAACCTCGGATCCAGCTAGTATCAGATTGGCCGGAGCAAAATTGACAATTCATATGGAATACATCAATTGGCTTGTCGATAGGAGAAATTGGTTATCTGGGCGGATCTTTTCAGTTGCGGATATATGCGTCGCCTCATTTCTATCGGTATTGGATTATCTTGGTGTAATCCCATGGCAAAAATTTGGAATAGCGAAAGAGTGGTATGCTAGAATAAAATCTAGACCCGGCTTCCGCGGAATTTTGAAGGATAATCTATCGCAAATTCCACCCTCCGCGGATTATGCCAATTTGGATTTCTAGAAAAAATGCCGATAGGAGGTGAATATGTTTGCGTTTACTTTAATATGCGACGAGAAGGAGATTTTTGACGGGCAGGTATCGAAAGTTTTAATCGAGACGAATTCTGGCCCGATTGAGATTCTGCCTCATCATCAACCGTATATGGCGAGAATTCGAAACATCATCTCGTACTCACTAGAGGAAGAGGAAGATGCTCAAATTTGCGCAGGAATAATTGATGGATTTCTTTATACGAATGGCTCACGATGTATAGCAATCGTCGATCACGATCCAAAATAAAGTGTTCTTTAGAATAATAAAGTTATTAAATGCTTTTTATTTACTAGTGATAGGGTGTGTAATTTCACTATTTCTTGCGTACCAATCTGATAAAAAAACTCTCAGTAAGCGTATTTCCGAGAAGGTGATTGAGGATGGGGCAAGGAATACGAAATACACGATGAAATTGAAGGATGGATCTATCACGATTACGACAAAAAGAGCCGCTATTAAGAATCTAGATCGTATCATCTTATCGGATGTATCATTGTTCGTTTCGCGTGGCCAAAAAAATTTAACAATAAATGCGCAGAATTGCGAATTGGAACCAAAAAAGAAGAAGGCACAATTATCTGGTAATATATTAATAGTATCTCCCGATTTTTCGGCAAAAACGAGAATGGTGTCAATCGATTGGCTTAAGGGAACGATCTCTGGAAACTCAAGAATCGATGGTCAGAAGGATAACATGAAGTTTACGGCAGATGGATTTTCAGTGAAAAAAAATGGAAAGATAGAATTAAAGCATGCTAGAATCGTCAAAGCATAAATAGAATAAGTCGGAATAATTTGATTCGTTATGTACTCGTTTTATTTCTATTGATTTGCGAAGAGGCGGCTGCAATAAACATTTCAGCCGATGTTATGTCTATGAGTATAAATGATGGTTCGGTGACTCTTAAGGGGAACGCGGTCGTGTCGGGTGATAACTTTACCTTTTCCGCAGACGAAATCGTGGTTATCTTTTTCGATAAGAAATTTACACGGCTTAAATATATTAAAGCGAAGGATAATGTGAAGTGCAGCCAAGATGGGATCGAAGTAACGGCGAGAAGTTGCGAGGGCGATATGAGTAAGGTAAGGTTCATGGGTGCGGTCAGTATTGAAAGCAAGCCTATCGGCAAGGCCACTGGCGATTCGGCTGAATATAAGATCACTGCCGATTCGGCTGTATACGATATAAAAAATAAGCAAATAGCTATTTTTGCGGAAGAAAGAGTAGAATTGGTTATCGAAGACCTGCTCTTGAAAGAGAGGAAAAAACGAAATAGAAATGGTCTTTGAAGCTCATAACATAACGAAATCATTTAAGAGTAAAGTCGTTTTGAAGGGAGTAAGCTTATCATTCCAGTGTGGAGAAATCGTCGGCATCCTGGGGCCAAACGGAGCTGGAAAGACTACCTTGTTCTCAATTTTAGCTGGAATTACAGCGGCCGAAAATGGAAACATTACGCTTGATACATCGGATATAACATCTCTCAAAATATATGAAAGGGCACACAAGGGTATCGTATATCTACCCCAGGATTCATCGATATTTAGGGGGCTGACGGTCGAAGATAATATTCGAGCCATTCTGCAGATAAATCTGAAATCGCGAGATCAGATAGAAGCTCGCCTGGAAGAACTTCTACAATCTTTTGCCCTTTTGCAATTGCGCAAAGCGAAGGCTCCGAGACTTTCTGGGGGAGAACGCCGGAAGGTAGAACTCGCGAGAACACTGGCGACGGGCCCAACATTTCTTTTACTCGACGAACCGTTCTCTGGGATAGATCCAATTTCCATATGCGAAATCATCGAAATCATTAGGCGGTTACAGGATAGAGGGATTGGAATCATCATTACCGATCATAACGTGCGAGAGACGCTCAATATCCTGGATCGGGGGTATATCATAGCGGATGGGGAGATCTTGGTGCAAGGCAGCTCCGAGGAAATATTGAATGACGAATCGGCCCGACAAATATACCTAGGCCACTCATTTAGGATTTGATAAGATTTACCGAGTCGCCCTAGGTAGTTCACCTCAATCTTCTTACCGTTTCTATTGAATCACACAGATAATAGGTATATAAGGGCCGCTCCTGTTCTAACGTGATCCATAGGACTTTTTTGAGAGGCGGTGATTTGATTTAAAATTACTGGAATTGAGCCTATTTCGGGTTATCGATTGACGCTTCGTAATCGCAAGAAGGATGCCGACACTGATCGCAGACGACAGAAGAGAGCTGCCCCCATAACTAATGAAGGGCATCGTCATCCCCTTGGTTGGGATTAAATTGAGCGATGTCGCGGTATTAATGAGCATTTGCAATCCTAATTGCAGGACTATCCCGAAGGTTGCGCATATACTGAAGATGCTGGAAGAAGTCGTTGCTCGCATCATCGATCTGATGATAAGAATTACAAACAAAGCTATAATCATAAAGCATACGATGAACCCATATTCCTCTGCGATCACCGAAAACACAAAATCTGAATGAGAATCCGGAACCATGTTTTTTATAATTCCTTCTCCCGGTCCCTTACCGAATAATCCGCCGCTCCTGAAAGCTTCGAGAGATTTTTGGACCTGATATACATCGGCATCTTCGCCTCCATTCATCATAAATCTATCTATCCTGTCGGCAAAGTGCGGGACCGTGAAGTACAGGCCGAAGCATGCCCCAACCGATGAAGCTAGGAAACAGCCCAACATTACAGTGGATAATCCAGAAATAAAAAGCTGCCCGATCCACGCCGAAACGATAATGATCGTCATTCCGATATCTGGTTGCATTAGGATAAATGGAATCGTTATGGCTACACTACATCCAGATAGAAGGATTCCTGGAAATTTGCGATCTCTATATTGCTCATTGATAAGCCAAGCATTCGTTACCGCCAAAATAGGTTTAAAGAATTCTGACGGCTGCATGGAGAATCCTAAGAGATTGAGCCACCGTCTCGCTCCCTTTATTTCGTTTCCGATGACGAGGGTTAAGATTAATAGTACCAAGCAAACGAAATACCCCATTACAGACAATTGCCTTATATGACGGATTTGGAGAAATGAGATGAAAATCATAATGAATATGGATAATAGGAGAACAATCATATGTTGCTTGACGAAATAAAATGGCGGCAATCCGAGCTTCATAGCGACAGAGGGAGTCGATGCTATACTGACCCACGTTCCAATCGAAATAAGACCAGTAATGACGAAAAGAGATATGTTGTCTATCGACATAAACCACTTTTTAATCAGATTTTTGAAGTTATTTCTTTGCATGGCCTAACGTATATCCTGCGTCGATGATATTTTCTGAGTATACAAGTAGCAGCGCCGTTCCCGATATAATGTCAATTTCAAAATTACTGGAAGCCGTTCTATTAAAGCATGAAGAATAACCGAATAATTTCGACTGTGGTTCGTAAGACGCGAATGTCAAACAAGCCGAATTTAATTCCCATTTCAGGCCAGAAGTAGTGATTTCACACTTGGGAATGCCAAGAATGGATAGTTTTGTATTAATTGGGAGCTGAAATTTATTCTTGCCGATTATTTTAAATCCAATGATACTTCCATCGATAAAGACATTTTCATCATATGAAAGGAAAATATTGATATTATTAATAATATGATCAATATATCCACCTGACATCCCGAAAATTATACATGGCAGTAGTGCGTTTTCTGCCATATAAGCAAGGGCTTTTTGGAAATCCGAAGTATCTTGATCATCTAATCGTAGATGATTGAACTCGGTCAGTAACTCTGGACTTACGCTATCGAGATCACCAATGATAAGATCGGGGGTAATGCCGTGACTAACCAGCTGATTGGCCGCTCCATCGGTCGCTATCTTCGGCAACTCAAAATCAGCTATAAATCCAGAATGCATCAAATTTCCATCTAAACAGAGAATCGATTTATAGCTCGACACATCTCCCAAAATATCCTTGATCATTTTTTGCGGCAATTATCTTTATCTCTAAATGGAATAAATCACTTAATAGTTACTTTTTTTTAGTTCAAAATATGCTACTCCATGTTTACAGACTGGGCATGCCCCTGTAGGGGCTCGCGTATCAGTAATTTCGTACCCGCAGTTACGACATTTCCAAGTCACTTTATCATCTCTGACAAATACCTTGTTATGCAGGATGTTATCCAACAGCAGTTCGTACTCTTCTTTGTGAGTTTTCTCGATGGCGGCAACCGAGCGGAACAGCTCAGCGATCTCGTTAAACCCCTCTTTCTCGGCTTCGGATGCGAAATTAGGATACATCTGCTGATACTCAAATTCTTCTCCCTCCATCGCTGCCCTAAGATTATCGGTGGTTTGAGAGATCGACCCTCCGTTGAGTAACTTAAACCAAATCTTCGCGTGCTCCTTTTCATTAGCAGCAATTTCATCGAAGATTTGACCTATCTGCTCGTATCCTTCCTTTCTCGCCTGAGAAGCAAAGTAAGAGTACTTATTCCTTGCCTGTGATTCACCAGAAAAAGCTTCCAACAAATTCTTTTCGGTATTGCTTCCTCTTAAATTCATAAAGTCTCCTTAATCATTACTTTCTATTGCCCATGAGACGTAGTAACACTAAGAAAAGATTTAAGAAATCCAAATAAAGTGCCAAGGCACCCATAATGGAGCATTTTGCGATGATCTCGTCTCCGTATGATTCATCGTAATAGTTCTTGATTCTCTGGATATCATACATCGTAAGACCGCCAAAAACGATGACACTCAAAGCCGACAATCCTAGATTAAGCACAGAGTTCTTCAAGAAGAGCGCATTAACGAACGAAGATATTAAGATAACTATTAATCCAGTTAGCATAAATGATCCGATACTGGTCAGATCTTTCGAGGTGGTATATCCATATAGACTAAGCCCACCAAAGAAGGCCGCCGCTGTGAAAAAGGCGCTCACCATACTCTCACCAGTATATGTGGCAACGATCGGAGAAATGGAGGCTCCGACGAGTACGGAATATAACCAAAACAAAGATTGAGCCCTTTCGGAAGGCATCTTGTTGATTCGAGCCGATAAATAAACCACTATTCCAAGAGTGGCCAAGAACAGGATAGTGGATAAACCCCCCTGCATTACCGATACGATTTCTGGATTCGACCCGCACACGAAAGCGACGCATCCAGTCAGGCACAAGGCCATAAACATCTTATTGAAGACGGACACCATATACTTCCTGAGACCACCGTCAATACGTATTGGGCCAGACGTAAAACTCATAATTCCTCCGAATGATTACACGGCACACGGAGTATTGTAGCACAATCTGCGTCTGTGTCTGCAAAAATCGGCACAAATGGGTAAGGTCACATGATGTGAGACAAAAGATGTAATAATTTTATGGCTTTCTCAAGCTATCACGTAAGCGATCACAGATATTCCGTATCTAAATAATTTTTCTTTCGACTATATCGTGCAGATGAACGATCCCGATTGGAGTGTTAGTATCGTGATCTATTACGAATAAACTGGTGATTTTCCGGTCTTCCATGATGTGTAATGCTTCAGAACACAGGATGTCATCAGTAATAGTGATCGGATTTCTGGTCATTATTTCTTCTATTCTTTTTGTTAATAGGTCGGAAGACATATGTCTTCTTAGATCTCCATCAGTTATAATTCCCGACAATTCGCCATTTTCATCGACAATTCCGGCGCAACCAAGCCCAACCTCAGACATCACGATGATGACATTTGGCATTCCGTCCTCTAGATTTGTGAGGGGCATCCTAGTTCGCATAATATCTCTGATGAATGACAATTTCTTTCCGATGGCTCCTCCGGGGTGCAAAGCTTTGAATTGCTCTATAGTAAATCCACGCTTTTTTAGGAGTACGATTGCGATAGCGTCTCCAAGGGCCAATGTCATTGTCGAAGAAACGGTAGGGGCGACTCCAATCGGGCAGGCCTCCCTAAAGTTCGGCAAACACATGGCAATATCCGATTTGGTTGCTAAGGTTGAATTTGAGTTTTTCGAAATGGATATTATCTTGTTTCCATATCGTTTGGCGAATTCGATGACGGGAAAGAGCTCGATTGATTCTCCAGAGTTTGAGATGAGGAATAATATATCTTCATTTGCGATCATTCCAAGATCTCCATGATGTGCCTCACTTGGATGCATGAAAAATGATCGTTGTCCTGTGGATGCTAAGGTTGATGCGATTTTGCGTCCAATGAGACCGCTTTTTCCTATTCCAGAAACGATAAGTCGTCCGTTGGAGTTATAAATTAGATTTATCGCATCTTCAAAATTAGATGGAAGACTTCTGGCGAGAAGTTCGAGCGACTTTTCTTCTTCTTTAATGACGCGGATGGCTTCAGAGGAGCAGTCAAACATATAATAATTCCCTATTAATGATTCCCTATGCTCCATGGGAAAAAATATCATAAGATTCGCCAACCATAAGATCCATAATAACGCGCGCTTCCAGGAATGTGAAACAGCTTTCTGCTAATTGCATTCTGTTTTCTCTGATTAGCATTAAATCCAGTTTATCCTTAATTGCGTGGAGATGCAGGACATCATTGGCCGCATATTTTAATTGTTCTGAAGTAAGGTTGCGAGCTCCCCAATCCGTACACGTTTGCTCTTTCGAAATTTCGATTGACAGGAGATCACGACAAAGATCCGCGAGGCTATGTTTCTGTGTATAAGTTCTCGCAAGCTTTGAGGCGATTTTCGTACAATAAATATTTTTAGTCATAACCCCTAGATATTTATATAACATCATTATATCAAATCTAGCGTAGTGAAAAATTTTCAAAATCCTGCTATCATGCAGTAAGCTTTTTATATTGCTGGCTTCATCATAGTTTTCGAACTGTACGATAACGCTTTCACCATCTCCCTTCGAGAATTGGGCCAAACAGAGTCGATCTCGATGGGGCATCAGCCCCATCGCTTCGGTATCGATCGCAACGGAGGTAATTCCTTTTAAAAAATCAGGTGCTAAATCATTACGTTCTAAAATCACAAACTTTATCGACTATTCGAAAAAAATAGCTAAGCGCTAAAGATCTCTTGTCGTATTCTAGCACAGTTTTTTCGATTGGATAGAAATCGATTATAAATGCCAGTCAAGATTATACATTTTGCAGAGCTTACCAGTACGAATGACTATGCCGTCAACTTGATCATTAAAAACGATATGAGCAGAGAAATTGATGATATGGCAATTCTGGCGGATGTGCAGACGGCTGGTCGAGGGCGACTGAATGGAAGGGTATGGGTTTCGATGGTGGGGAATTTCCATTGTAGCTATATTATTAATATCGAAAAATTGGGTATAAGTCCGGGCGAGTCGTCAATCATAACCGACAGCGCAATTTGTTCTGTTCGAGATATGTTAATTGCTACGACGGGGGATGTTGATCGTATTTCAGTCAAGCTTCCGAACGATATTTTGATTAATACTCACGGGGGTGCGGAGGGGTTACCTAGTGAAGGGAGAAAGGTTGCTGGTGTCTTAGTCGAAGTTTGTTATCCTTTTGCTGTCGTTGGTATTGGGATTAATCTGCGAAATTCTCCGATAATAATGGCCGCGAATATTAAAGATGAATTTAAAATTCTTGTGAAGCCAAGGGATTTGGTAGACAATCTCTACGAATTTTTAATAGCCGGAATTTCGCGTGATTTCTAGCGATTTGAGCCCTTTTCCCAAGTTATTATTTGCTGCTCCAGATGCTTTACTGCCGATTGCCCTATTCGTACTTTTTGTCTCGAGATCGTTTTTGAGTGAGGAAAAAGCTAAAACTATTTTCCCGAAATTTTCTCTCACAATGTCTTTTATTTGCCTAATCGTAACACTCTCACATAGTACAACCTGGAATAATAGTTCAAATTCTTTATTTATTTATAATGCAAGTTTATCTTATATAAAATCCATATTGATGGGATGTTCGATTGTAGCTTTTGCGATTATGTCGATTACGAGTATTTGGAAGATGTTACCAAGTTATATATATATCTTCTTGTTTGGAATCATTAATTCGATAGTTTTGTGCCTTTCGGCTAATCATTTTCTATTACTTTTATTAGGATTAGAATTATACACATTTTCAATATGTTTTCTGCTGATGAATTCGGAGAAAGATGATGAATTGCAAAAGGGTGTGGCTAGGTTTTTGCTGGCTTCATATTCTGCGACGGCCATTTTGCTGTTTGGAATGAGCCTATACTTCTCAGGATCAGGGAGTCTTTCATTTCCCAGTATTAACTTCGATGCTGATCTTACGACAACGGTTGCGACAACTTTAGTGATTAGTGCGTTACTTTTTAAAATGGGGGTGGCTCCCTTTCATTCGTGGATGATAGATATTTATGAACGATCTTCGTTTGGACTTATCGTATTTTTCGATGCTATTTGGAAATTTTTTATATTTTTCATATTTACAAGATTTTTCAAAATTATATTGGATGCAGAATATTTTCAAATCCAGATATTCATAGAGGTGGTATCATCACTATCAATGATGATTGGGGCCATTATGCCGATTTTTCAGAAAAACATCAAAAAATTCGTAGCATATGCTTCGATTGGTCATGCTGGATTCGTTATGTCAGTGTTCGCGACAGTGAGAGATGTTTCATCCTTAAGTAATGCGGCACTATATATTATTTCTTATTCGTTTGCCTCAATATGTTTTTTTACTATCATTTTAAAACTCAGTAAATATCGCCCGATTGTAACATTTGAAGACTTATGTGGGTTGATGAAGGATTCACCTCGATTGGGATATTGCATGCTTGCATCGATGTTTGCTATGACGGGAATTCCCCCATTTATTAATTTTACGGCGAAACTTCAAATATTCACGATGCAATTAAGTAATGAACATCATGTTTTATTAGCCATTTCGTTGGTATTTTCGATTTTGAGCGTTCTATATACTGGTAAAGTAATGATCAATATATTCAAGCCCAGAAGTAACTCACTCAAAACCCCAAAAAGTGGTATAGAAGTATTTTTATCTTTTTTCGCGATAGTTATAGCCCCATTCTTTTATCTATTAACAGATGAATGGATTAAAGGTCTTTTGAGACACATATAAATACTGATTGTCGGGCTGTAATACGCCAATCAGGAAGGCTCTTGTGAAAAAAAAATTAATAGAAAATTAACGAATTCGATGTAAAATGTATTTCAGGTGGGACTCAAAGAGTTCCAGGAAATGCTTTTAAAGGAGATATGAAAATGTTCAAAAAGGTAAGTATATTTGGCTTGATGCTGGCAGCCGTCCTTTCATTCCAAGCTTACGCCTCTGACGACGAAACGAAAAAAGGCGAAGTCGCCGATGGAAAGAAGGCAGAGGATGCAGTAGTGGCAGACCTGGACGAGCTCGCAGGCAAAGGCAAGGCAGCCGACAGAGATAGCTCCGAAGATGAATCAAGGGCAGCGGTCTCATCTGCCTCACCCGCTGATGCAGAAGCGGAGAAGCCCACCCCCGAAAAAGATTCCAAGAAGGATTAAGGGGCAGAATCGGTTATCTCTCAATAGTAACAGTTTGTATTTGTGAATTGGGAATGGTTTTAGAGTTGAGAAGGGGAGGGTCTTCCGCATGGACTTCTCTTCCTTCTCCTTCTTCCGGCTCTTCACACCTTCCTTTGCTGGTTTGGTGGTAGCTAGTCGGCAAATTTCTGATTATAAGCTCCCATCGAACTGCCCAGGTAAGTGGCGCCTGACTGTGTCCCCAGACGTTACCTCTTGAGTGCAAAGATTGTGGACGTAGGTACTCAGTGTAGTCCATTGGGGGTCGAGCGGTGGCGAACTCGAGATAGATGCTACATGAGTCCCCGGCCATTGGCAGGTTTCCACAAGTGCTGGGCGGGACAGTAGAGGTATTACCTCGTGCAGCAGGAGTCGACTGGGTTAATACGAGTTTCGCCCTCTGTACTTAAATTAACCCCAAGTTTCGGGTGAGCGGGCTCGGGATAGGTCCTCTACATGAGCCCTTAACCAATTGGCAGTGTCCCACTTTAGGTGGCCGGTTAAGTGGGGGCTACCTGGGTCCCCAGACGTTAATTCTTGAGTGTAAATATTGCGGAAGTAGTTAGTCAAGTTAGTCCGTTAGTGGTCGAGCGCTGGCGAACTCGAGATAGGTGCTGCATGAGCCCACGAGATACAGGAGCCCTCAGGATTGTGGCATAACTACTTTTTGAAATCATCGGTCCGGTCCTCATTCTATCCGGAGGGCAGCAGTGGGGACCCGCCGCCGCCCCATGGAGCGACCGACCCTAGAGTTGGTTGAGTGAGGGCTGGCTAAGAGATTGCAAATTCGGCATGAGGATTCCATGCACGTCGGCTCTGATCGGATCACTGCTGAGCAATGGTACGCAATCGAGGTGGTGAGGTGAGGACTGGCTGAGATTTGGACGCTTCAGAAGATGAATGCATCCAAGGCGAAGCGGAGTTTATTCCAAGTAGAAATCTGCTTCTTTCCTCGGTATAGGCCATCACTGATAAAGTACTCGTACGACGAGGAGGAAGTTTGTTGGGGCTTTTCTTCCTCCTTGCTTGACCGTCAATGGTAAAGTAGCCAGAGGTATGGGAGTAAGATTGTCACTGCTAACACGGGGAATAGTACATGGTGCACCGGAAGGCAGATGTCATGGATGAAGCGTTCTATCATTATCCGCCCTCGATTATCTTCTTCCGGGTTCCTGGAGGCATCTGCCCAGCATCGAGCTACTGCGCCTTGATTATGGTCGTTAGGTAAATGGGGCAGAGCTGCAGATTCACGGTCCGTCGAGGCCTCGATAAGTTGGGCTTGATTATGTCGAGACTTCCGTCCCGGTCTATAGACCGGTGCATCTGTTGGTTGAGGATCACCGGGAGGTGACCAGACGACATTTGCAGCAGGCCTGGAGACCGATGCATTTTCCCTGGGGATCGATGCATTCTCGGGTCTGACTACTGGAGCAGGGGGAGCATCTCTGCCCGCTCTACGGCTACGCTCGATTGCGGCTCGAATAGCGGCGGCGTTAGCTCGAATATCATTAGCTGTAGGATTACAATGTACGGCTGCGGCCCGAAGAGCATCGGCATCTGGGTGGGAGAGATGTTTGAGTATGGGTTGATTAAGGCATGTCCACGCTTTTGACTCAGTAGATTGCAGAAATACGGCGGAAAATAGCACCTCCCAGAGGACACCCATATTTGGGGAAGGAGAAGGAATTGGAAATACCGGGGTATCATCAACAGATCGTGTGAACGCCATGTGGATATGCTCCAAAAGTGGTATCACGAATACATGGACGACCTGGTTTTCTTCCGTGGAAGCGTAAGGATTCGCCTCAACCCGGCGAATCAGCTCTTGGGTTGCCTTAGCTTGTGCTGCGCGTTTGGCCTCCGGGGTCGCTAAACATCCCTCTTGTTGGTTAGCGACCTTGTCGATAGCACGAAGCACTAACTCAATAGGTGAACCTTGCTTCTCTGGCTCAATCGATGCCCAAACTTGACAAGTCTCCATCAGCCATAGCAATACAAAATTCAACATCTTCCAATAATGATTCATAATTTCCTCAAATACAAAGGATTGGGCAATATAGTTTGAATTATAACGACTTTTCTTCAGAATTGTCAACAGGATTTATTGTAATTAGTAGTTCAAGTATTTTGCATCAGAGAACAAAGTATTAAATCAGCATAATCGCAACACTAGGGTTGATATTGCTGGGTCGCGCTAGCAGTCATCATCTACCAGCCGACTCATTAGTGGAGTTTTTCTATTATTGGGAATCTTAATGATTCTCATCATTAAAATACCACATGAATCATATCTCTTAATCTGCCACCAAAATCCCAGAATTTAGGCCAGACTTGTGTACAAGCCTTCGTTAGACCCTCTGCGCTAGACTCTCATTGATTTAAACGATCCTAGTGCAGCATTCCATAATCTTGCTCAGATCTAGCTGTCCGAGGATACCTGGGTGATTCTCAATAGTCAATAGTTAAGTAGACAAAGAAATGAAAGGACACAAGTTCCTCAAGATTTCGCCAGACTGCAATTAGCTAGTATAATTGTAGGGTATTCACACTTGACTGGCAATAGAGATTAGATTACCATGACGAACATAAGATTAGTAGGTGCGAGCATAGTATCGGCACCTGGCAACTTCAGGAGACAACATAATGAATTCGCAAAAGACCTCGGGCTGGGTAGGGGTTCAAGGAGGTAGGAAGTGGATGTTCCTAGCCGGGGCTCTGCTTGTGATCGGAGCTGAAGCTCACGCTAGTATGCGGGGCGGAGACGAGCAACCCTCTTCGGTATACCGACCACATCCCATCGGTGGTACGTCATCTGGGACCGGCAGCGGCAGGCGGCCGATTTGGGGGCCGTCCTCGGATCCCAACCGAGCGGACTCGAGCGACGGTTTCCTGGGAGGCAGAGGCAGTTTTGCGGCCACTAGAGACTCAGGACGTGGAGTGGTGGAGCCGGATTGTCGGTTCCGAGCGGAATCAGCCCGCTACGTGGGTGATGGGACGATCGTGGCCATTTTACCAACTGATGTGGCAGAGTTCGATAGGCCCTTATCGCAGCAATTCGTTGCGGACTACGGTAGGTTTCTTCGCGCATTGGGCCAAGAAGTCAGGACCAAACAAGAATTGCCCAGGGTATATGATGGGCTACTCCATGTAGCCGACAGGATGGCTGGGAGTAGTGATGAGGGGGAATTTTTGCGAGGTGTGGTGGACGGTTGGGATGGGGTAGAAGGGGCCACTCTAGATGGGGAACCACGCAGAAGAGCGGCGAGTTTGGCTATTGTACAAGAACTGGTCCGGAGATTTACTGGGGATACGTCTGGGATAAGTGCCACACTGTCACGCATCATCCCAGCTATCCTAATAAGTCCGGGAGGTCTAGAAGTGTTGCCAGACATGATTGTCCGAGTCGAGCGAGTCTGGCGGTCTACACGAGTCAACCGGGAAGAGGTTGCACGGCTACGACAGGATATCGAGGAAGCAGGGTTGTCGCCAGATGAGAGAGAGGGGCTGTTCCAACTCATAGAATTTGGAGAGAGGTTTATTGCGTCGAAAAACTCACGGAGAGGAGCCTCTGACATTGGGAGCTTCCTGGGAAGCTTGGACGAAACTTTCGATCCTGAAACGAGGGCGCTAAGATTATTAGAATACAAGATGACGGACACGATGACACAAATTCTCTCCAGTTCCCAAGGACAGCAAGCATCGGAAAGGTTGAGGGCCAGTCTCGTAAAATTCTCAACGAGCCAAAAAGTCAAACCGCGATCTCTAGATGCTGTACAACAGTTGATTGGGGCAGCCGGGTTGCCGGCAAGCGAGATGGATGAAATGATGGAGTTCGTGGACTTTTTAGCGAGCTTTGTTTCGACTAAGAACGACCTGGGAGGCATGGCTGCATTCCAGCTTGTATCGGGCAAGATTGACGGGGCATTCACACCTGCAGGTAGGGGGTGCAGATTAGTCCGAGACCAGATAAAAAGAACTGTGCCACTCATCTTTAGAAGTGAGGCAGGTAGAGCTGTGTCGGTAGCATTTCTCGCCGGAGTGGAAGCATTTTTAACGGCTCAGACAGCCGATCCGGGGGACCTGGGGCGGCTTCAAGGGATGCTTGAGCGAGCTAGACTGCCGGAAGGGGAGCTCGTGGACGGACGGGAGCTCGTAGACATAGCAGTAAGGTTTGTTTCGTCTAAAGAGAAAGACGGTGTATCCGTTGACCTGGAGCCCACTTTGGTCAGGTTAGGTGAGGCATTTACCGATGCAGGAAGGCAAAGGCGAGCAGATGCGGCTCGTGCTAGGGGAGAATACTTGGACCTGGCGGGAGCGGTATTGGGAGATATTCTCCCCAATCATGAAGCCCGACCTGATTTTCAGAGGGCTTTCGCATGGATTGCAGAATGTTTGGGAACTTCGGTCTCTCTGAATTTTGACATCGAGGGAATGATGAGAGCTATCGACGAAATAGGGCTTCCAGAAGGAGTTGGCAGGGAATTAGCTCGGTTTTTAAATCACGTACCAAAGTACCGTTCATATAGTCGACATGGCGATCCTCACAAGATCGAAGGGTGTACACGAGGTCTAGCCGCGGCTTTTCCGCGTCTCGCTGCAAGGGGCCCCAGGAGAGCCACAGGAGCTAGGGGGTATGGAGAAGGTTTAGATGCTAGCACCAGGGAGAGAGGGGCTGCGGCCGATTACAGAACAGTGACACTAGAGAGGAGGGGGCATAGCGATTCCCAGAGACGAGACAGCGGGAGGGGGGATGGGGCCGCTCCCGGCAGACGAGGCATTATTCCGGATGAAGGCCGTGGAGTGTATGGAGGTTCCTATTCACGCAGCGGGCGGAGGTAGAATTTGAATCACTCCGGTTGGTATTCATGAGTCTTTGCCACTCCCTTACATCGAGGGACGATCTTCGGGTCGTTCCTCGTGCATGTTTTCTTCGAACGAGCCCCGTGCAAGTTCTTCCCTCCGTTCGGTGAAGTCCTAGCGGAACTTCTCAGTAGTGTTATGGATTTCCCCAGTTTTTCAGCGCAAGAGGAGTTTACGCAAGCTAGGTTCCTCATTCTGGGCGGCTGTCTTTGAGTGAATTGTTTTGTTTATTGCCCAAGATTTCCATCCACGATAATGCATAATCTTGAGTCTGTTGTCGAAACTTAGTAACCAATCAGGACGTATCCTTTTAGGATGAGCGCTTCTTCCTCTCTTGGATTTCGAGTCTTTCTGTTGTATCGTAATTGACAATTTGATAATCGTGCTAAGGGTCTTTGCTTCCGGATGATTGACAGTCAAGGCGTTATATTCGTAGCAATATGTGTTTTGTTCATTTTGACACTAAAAGGGCTTTCATCTTCTAATACAGCCAAAAAAAGTAATTTGATTGGTATGATTGGTATGATGACTGCGATTTTGATTCCGTTGTTGAATGGGCTTAAATCTCCTGGATTGAATTTTATAATTTCGCTGATAGCCATTGGTAGTGGTGGAATAATCGGATTTAGAATTGCAAAAAAAATTGATATGATAGCTCTACCTCAGCTTGTGGCGGCCTTTCACAGCCTAGTTGGGTTGGCCGCCGTTTGCATATCCGTATCAGTCTACTTAGCTCCTCATCTTTACAAAATTTCCGGTGTCAACACGTTCATCCCAGTATCGAATGCGATCGAGATGGCGCTCGGAGCCGCAATAGGAGCAATAACGTTTACCGGTTCAATCATAGCATTCGGAAAGTTGCAAGGATTTATCGACAATCCTCTAATTTTTGAATATCAGCATAAATTAAACCTAACGATTGGATTAATATTATGCGCCGTGATAGTATGCTTCGTCATAAATCAGGCTCCTCTATTGCTTACAATTATTATACTCCTTGCATCATCTCTTGGGATGCTTTTGGTTATGCCAATTGGAGGAGCCGATATGCCGGTCGTAGTTTCGATGCTGAACTCATATTCCGGCTGGGCAGCGGCTGGAATCGGGTTCACCTTAAACAATCATGTTTTAATAATAGTCGGAGCTCTAGTTGGCGCTTCGGGCGCGATCCTTAGTAGCATCATGTGCAAAGGGATGAATCGCTCCTTATTCAATGTTATAATTGGTGGCTTCGGAAATGAGGTAGGGACGACCAATAATTCACCCGGAGCACCTGGAGGCACTATCAAAACTTGCGGTCCAGAAGATGCTTCAATTATTATCAAAAACGCGAATTCAGTTATCTTTGTTCCTGGCTATGGGATGGCGGTATCGCAGGCGCAGCATGCCATTAAAGAACTGGCTGATATTCTGAAAAATGAAGATATATCTGTCAAATTTGCTATTCATCCGGTGGCGGGGCGAATGCCCGGACATATGAACGTATTACTGGCCGAAGCAAATATTCCCTACGAAGATGTAATGGAAATCGATGAAATCAATCATGAATTCGCTAGGACAGATGTAGTCATAGTCCTCGGGGCGAACGATATAACGAATCCATCGGCAAAGACCGATCCGACCTCCCCCATCTACGGGATGCCAGTCCTGGACGTCGACAAGGCTAAGACGGTATTATTCGTCAAACGATCGATGGCCTCGGGATATGCTGGGATCGACAACCCACTTTTCTACAAGGTCAATACGATGATGGTCCTTGGTGATGCTAAAAAAGTCTGCGAAGGAATCTTACAAGCAATGAAGATGTACTAATCATTAGAGGAATATCAAACGCATTAATATAAAATACATTAGAAGAGGCGTAGCGTATTGTTTTTTTTAAGAATACAGTGTCGCTATAAATTCCAATCAACCAAAGATGCCAAATAATCCCACTCATCCACTTCAAACCAATCATCCAAATCATCCAAGTAATTAAAGGGATCGAAATTAGGTTCAGCCGCGGGTCCTTCGTCCGGTTCCGCCTCAACCGAGAATCCTAAGGCTGGTTGGGGCTCGACGCTCCCGGCGCCTTCATCCTGAGGAGAGCCATCTGCATTTCCCAAAATGGGTAAAACTAGGGGAGGGGGTGGTGCTACTACTCCTGGCTCTTCAATTGGATCTACAGGAGAGGAGGCGTCTCGCACTCCCTGTGGTTCATCTCTAACTAAGAAACGATACTTTTCCCTACACCCTAAGGGCGAATGGGGAGGTAGCTGGGCCGCTATGTAATACCACTTAGATGGCATTGTGACTAAATTCGGATCACTTCCTAGCTTCCTTAAAAGGGTTATCTCAGGAGGAGACCAGCACGAGCTTTTACTGGCGGTTAATAGTTCCATCTGCTCAGGGCTCAACTGCCGACAAAGATCCAAACGTTTACCCAAGCGTGAGTGAGGAAACCTACGAAAGAAATCCCCTCGAGGCCCGAACATAGTGGGATCTATCAGAGGAGGACGATAGCCCAGCTGCACGCCATTTCCATCAGCGGTAGGGACAAAAATCAAAGAAGAGAGTGGGAGCATTCTATGAGAGCGTTTAACTATCCTGGAACAATACCCGGAGCAGATCACCAGGCTGCATAGAAGGACGGCTAGGAATTTATTCATTTCGATCGGCCGGTTGAAATACTCTCCCCATACCATTAAGTCTAACAGCGATCCCGAAGAATTGCACTCAAAATCTTTCAGTTGAAGTATTCGGGAATAGCGTCAGACGATAGAATTCAAGTTACACAACCAAATATGACAAAAGAGTAACGTAAAATACTTGACTTCAGGTAATGAAAAGAAGTATAAATATCATTCAAGCGGGGGCCTTAGAGAACTTAATTTCAATAGGTTAGGTTTTCAGACTCGGCTGGAACCATTCATCAAAGGAGGTAATAATGAAAATAGGAACGAAATTAACATTAGTTTTACTGGGATTGACCTCGGTAACCCAATCTTGGGCTAGTCACCGAGCCAGGAACGAGAAGCACGTAGTCCAGGCAAACACACGCCCCATTGAACAAACAGACAAATTGGTTGTCACAGTGGTGGAGTCTCCATGGCAACACATGGGAAGGCTATTCGAAAACCTGGCCCCAGCTATGGCTTGGATACAAACCCTAGGACAGCCTGAGATCGGTGAGGGATTGCAGCACCTCATACCCCTGCTGGACGACATGGCAACACTGGCTCAACAGTTAGAAATACCCGACCCCACGGGGGATGTACGTAATGTCATCGAACGAGGGCAGGACCCGACGGCAAATGCGGGGGCGCTCATCATGGTGTTGCGTTTGACTTTTGACAGATTGACAGACACGGTTCGAGGGCAAATGCCTCCGGGAGCAGCCGAGTTCGGCAAACCGGGAGACCCGGTTCTCTGCAGTGTAACTAGGGAGAGCGTGAATAGATTCGGAACGCCCAGTAAAAGATCCGTTGCAAAACGGTAGATGGACCTGCAAAAGCATTAAGGCTCAGTGCTTCATATCCTCATGCTTTAGAAAAGAGAGAAGGGTCCGAGATATCAATTGTGTTTATGTTATAGATAGGTTGGGGGCCTTCCACATGACAGAACAGGTAACAGGAGTAGATCACCATCACTGGTAAGGGAAGGTAGGGTATGAGTATCCACGGAAGGATATGCGGCAAGAAGGTCCAGATAGGCCATCACTAAAAGTTAGTTTTAATTGTAATTGACTTAGGGTAACGATGGCTGTGTCTAGCCCCAAAGTCCGTCCAATTACGACCCAGAATAGTCAGCGCCCCACAAGTTGGAAAGACAATAGAAGGTTAATTGTATTATGAGGGAGGGACTAGGGCTTAAGGAAGGCTTCCAGAGAGGCCAAGAGAAGTCCCGGGCTTTTGAGTCAGTCCATCCCTTGGACACAGCCAAGATTAGTTATATTTGGGGGCGGGGGCCGGGGAGGCCGCAGAAGCTGGGTCACCAAACAGGGCCCTTATAGGAACATCCCACCGGGAGCGGCTCTCTTAGGTATTATCTCGGGGACCCTAGGATTGGGATTACACTCGAATTACAGGGATTTAGGGGGAGGGTGGTAAGCAGAGCTGGGAGCCATGTAGTCCTTAGGATAAGCAGAGACAGGTCTTACGAGAGAGCACAGCTCAAGCCTAGTCCCCTCATAGCAACGGAAAGCAAGTTAGCGCAGTGGTGGTCCGGGTCATTGGTATGTTGTCCCAGTGGAAGGTTCGAGGTAGAAGGTGAGGTCGAGGGTCACATTTCGGCCCCCACACGGGGCAGGGTCCCGGTTTATCCGACCAGCGCAGTCAGCAGTTGGAGGGCCAGTAGGGGGTTCTGCGTATGGGTTCTCACCCATGGGGCAAGACCCGCACGCATCCCACGCAGTAACTTGGGAGCAGGTGACTTAGGAGGTCCCGGGGCTCCTCAGCAGAGGTAAAGACAGGTCGTCCCGTGCGGTCCCAGAAGATCACAATCCGGGGACCTCAGGGGGCCAAGCATTTCGAGATCCTTCCCCCATGACCCCCGCAAATGCATCGGTTGCAGACGCAGGTCATTACACTTCGGGCTCAGCGGATCCGTAATCATCCAAGCCGGGATTCCCTTCATCTTGCACATCCGGTTCGGACGCGGGATCAGGGGCAGGTGGACCAGGGCGGATCACAGGGCCGAGTGGGTCCTCAAGGCCCTGTTACTCTTCAGGGACATCAGACACTTTAGTGAATTGGGGGAGATATCGAAGCCCCCCCCCACCCGGCAAGTAACGTAAGGCGCTGGAAATTCCTCTTATATCGGGCGAGGGAGGTCTTATATCCCTGATATAGGCCTGAGCCCGCTCCAATGAGCCCTCCACTCAGTAGGCAAATCAGGCGGGAATGTTTTATCTCAGGCTCTGTCGATACGAGAGCTTTACTAGCGAGCCAGCCGAAACCCAATCCGGCGATGACTCCGCTAATTCCCCCGCCAGCTATATTCAGGATATACTTCGAATTCCCTTTTATTGCTCCCGGCCATGATCTTAATGATTCGATGATTTCTTGCATATAACTTGCATTACCTAGATTTTGATATAACTCCGTTTGTAGCTTGGTTAGGAAGGCCTCTGCCGCCTCTCTCTGTTTATCCGTTAGTTTGATCTCGAAGCCTGCTTCGGCGTTATTAGAGATAGTGATGCTGGCTAGAATAAGCGTCCCTAGTATTATTTTTTTCATAGTCTTTAATCCTCCCTTTGAGCTACCATCGGGTATTATATCCTCTATAATATCCCTTGTAAGTACTCTGCTTCTGTTGGTAATTTTCTCACAATTTTATTGATTATGTACTAACGGGGCCGCCCGGAAAGTCTCCATATTGTTTAAACTCTCGCGCAATTTGTGCTATGTTTACTTCGATGGATGTTGTTGCACTCTTCGCTTTCCCCTCGATGAGCCTTGGTTAGACCCCGTAGAAAGAAAATTTTAAAAAAACTTCCGGTTGGGAAGATAGTTCCGAACCTGGCGACATTGGCATCCCTTTTCGTCGGGCTGACTCAGGTCCGGTTTGCCATTTCATCTCAATGGGAATGGGTAGTGGGGGCCGCCATCGTCTCGGTCTTCCTCGATGCAACCGATGGACGTTTGGCCCGATATTTAAATGCTTGCAGTAGATTTGGGGCTGAACTTGATTCTCTAGCGGATTTTGCTGTCTTCGGCCTATGTCCGGCCTTCGTGATGTATTTCTACAGTCTCGCTAAGTTGGATAGAGTTGGTTGGATCGTTGCGGTATTTTTCACCATTTGCATGTGCTTAAGATTGGCCCGATTTAATACTCATGATATCGAGAATATAAAAAATCCATTAGCTGGAAAGTTTTTCACGGGAGTGCCGGCTCCGGCTGGGGCTCTCCTAGCCATGTTGCCTATCATCCTATATAACGCCTCCAATCTTGATCTTTTTACAAATGAGTATTTATCTGCAGTGAGCGTGGTCTCTTCTGGTATTCTATGTATTTCTAGAATTCCGACTATATCAATCAAAAAATTTCATGTAAAACGTGAGCGATACACATTATTCTTGTTATGCATTGTTGTATCTGCGTGCCTTACTTTTGCTTTTACCTGGAAGGCCTTGTGTTTTATCATGATGGCCTATATCGTGTCCATATTCTTTACAGCAAAGAAAGCAAAGTTATTATTACACGATTGCGATGATCAAGCGTCTTCAACTCAATAATTTTAGGAATTACGAAGATATTAGACTAATAATTCCGGATCTATCTAGTATAATAGTGCTATATGGGAATAATGGAGAAGGTAAGACAAATATCCTGGAATCCATTTCTCTATTCTCTGAGTTTGGTAGCTTAAGAAGGGCAAAATACGACGAAATAGTAAATGGTAATTTAAAATATGGTCACTGGGGAGTTACGATGGATACTCCGATCTGTACCTTCTCGATGACCTACGATAGACCGACCGGTAGAAAGGTTCACAAAATCGACGGCAATGCACGCAGGAATTTATCAGAATTTGCGAAAAATTATTACGTTTTATGGCTGACTTATGAGATGGATAGGCTATTTCTTCAATCTCCATCTGCTCGACGCGATTTTATAGATCTGCTTTGCTCGGTTAGTTCTGTAGAACACATGAAAAATGTTAGGAATTACGAGAAATTAACAAAAGATAGGCTTAAGATTTTGAAAAATTATGTTAACGGAAACAGAAAAGAAGATATCGAAAAATGGCTTAGTGTCCTCGAAAATCAAATTGTAGAACTGGGAATTAAGATTGCAAATAAAAGAATGAAGACTGTAGTTGAACTTGAAATGAATCAAATAAAAGACGGATTTCCAATATTCAAAAATGAAATGACAGGGGGCATCGAGCATAGTATACTGCCCCTCGGTAATTCGTCAGAAAAAACTGAACTTTACGAGAGAGAGCTTCGTGACAGAAGAGATAGGGATGGATTTTCCGGTATGACGACTTTTGGTCCAAACAGAAGCGACTGGAAAGTCCTCTATGTTGATAAAATGATCGATGCCTCCCTATGTTCCGCTGGTGAGCAAAAAATGCTACTAAATGGAGTATTTTTATCATTCGTTGCGAGTCGTTTGAAAGAGGATTCGCGACATCTGTTATTGCTTCTGGATGATATCGTGGCCTATTTAGATGGTAGTCACCGAGCATTGCTTTTTTCCAATATCAGGAAGTTTGTTGATCGACATGCGAAGAAATTGAGCGTCTGGTTGTCTGGTACTAGCAAAGAATTGTTCTCAGATTTAGGAAGAGATGTGACCTTTTTTTTGGTTCATAACGGCATCGTTAAGGAAGGGTGAAAACTTATGAATACGAAGTACACCGCTGATTCTATAAAAGTATTAAAGGGGTTGGATGCCGTTCGAAAGCGCCCGGGGATGTATATTGGTGATACAGATGATGGTACCGGGCTCCATCATTTGGTTTATGAGGTAGTCGATAACTCAATCGATGAATCACTTGCCGGATATTGTGACAGAATAGTAATTACCATCGAGGAAGATGGCATCATTTCTGTTATCGATAATGGACGAGGCGTTCCCGTAGATATTCACAAAGAAATGGGAGTTTCGGCCGCGGAAGTGATCATGACTCAGCTTCATGCTGGTGGGAAATTTGATCAAAATTCGTACAAAGTATCTGGTGGTCTCCATGGAGTTGGTGTCTCGGTCGTTAATGCTCTTTCCGAAATGCTCGAACTATGTGTCTGGAAAGATCACAAAAAGTATTTTTTGCTATTTAAAAAGGGAATTCCAGAGGCGCCAATTAAGATAATCGCTGAGGACGAGCAAATGCAGTCCGGCACGATGGTGAGATTCAAGCCAGATCCAGAAATTTTTAAAATCACAAAATTTGATCGATTGATCATTGAAGGTAGGATTCGAGAATTGGCTTTCCTGAATTCTGGCGTTCGAATCAAAGTTATCGATGAACGCCACGCCTCTCCGTATTCGAATGAATTGTATTACGATGGAGGATTATCCGCTTTCGTTAAATATCTAGATACCGGGAAAAACGTTCTGCATCAAAAAATAATCACGGTAGATGGAGCAGATGAAAAATCTGGGATCAGTGTTCAGATGGCGATGGAATGGACGGACAGCTATCACGAAAATATTTTATGTTTTACGAACAATATACCTCAAGCAGATGGTGGAACGCATCTCGCCGGATTCAAGGCGGCCTTAACGCGAGTTGTTACTAACTATATCGCAAATAATCAGGTAAAATCTGCCGGGAAAAAGGATTTAAAGGGATCGATCACGGGTGATGATATAAGAGAGGGTCTGACTTGTGTTTTATCAGTCAAAGTACCCGATCCAAAATTTTCTTCCCAGACGAAAGATAAATTAGTCTCATCGGAGGTCAGACCGATAGTCGAGGCCGTTGTATCTGAATCGATCAAGATCTGGTTTGAAGAAAATCCAGCGATGGTCTCCGGAATCTTTGAGAAAATTTTTGAAGCCGTCGCGGCGAGAGAGGCGGCAAGAAAAGCTAGAGAATTGACCCGTCGGAAGGGAGCTCTCGACATCGCCTCTCTTCCCGGAAAGCTTGCCGATTGCTCGGAAAAGGATCCGGCATTAAGTGAAGTTTTCATCGTTGAGGGAGAATCGGCTGGTGGTTCTGCAAAGATGGGCCGTGATCGTAAAACACAAGCCATCTTGGCTCTTCGAGGCAAAATTCTAAATGTCGAAAAGGCTAGATTTGATAAGATGTTATCATCTGAAACTATTGGGACTCTTATAACGGCTATCGGAACGGGAATTGGTAAAGATGATTTCGATATCACGAGAGCTCGTTACCACAAAGTGATCATAATGACAGATGCCGATGTTGATGGAAGTCATATTCGCACTCTCCTTCTGACTTTTTTCTATCGGCATATGAAACCGCTTATAGACAAGGGGTACCTTTATATTGCTCAACCTCCATTGTATAAGGTAAAACGCGGGAGTTCAGTTGTTTATATCAAGGATGAATGTGAATTCGAAGCATATCTTTTGGATGAATTTATAAAAGATGCGAAGTTAACGCTTGTTAATGGAGAAACAATCGGTGGTCAAGACTTAAAGCATATCACAGAAGTCTGCATTAGCGTCGGACATTCCTTAATCGCATTAGAGCCGTATATCAATAATGCGTCTGTTCTCGAAAAACTTTTTCTTAGTGGATGTTTTGCCGCAACTTCAGACGAAAACATTTCAATTTTAAATACTTTGTTGAAACAAATAAGTAATGAGGAATTTTGCTATGAAGCGCATATCGTGAACGATGCACTGGAAATATTAATAAATTCCTTTGGGGTCAATCAAATTATAACGGTAGCGGATACGATGTGCGATCTGCCAGAAGTTCGAGCCATCAGTAAATTAAGAGACAAATTGTATGATATGTTCGGTCGCCCGGCCACATTAAACCTTAGCGGAGGGCGAGATTCGGCGATGGTCGATGGCCCTCTCGCTTTGGCAACTAAGGCCATCGATTACGGAAAGAAGGGCCTAGCCGTGAACCGCTACAAAGGTCTCGGAGAAATGAATGCCGATCAGCTTTGGGAAACGACTCTCGACCCCGCTTCAAGGACTCTTCTTCAGGTAAAATTGACTCAAGCAGAGGAGGCAGACAAAATCTTTTCGATATTAATGGGAGACCTCGTCGAGCCAAGGCGAGAATTTATAGAGCTTAACTCTGATAAGGTAGAAAATTTGGACATTTGAGTTATACGGATCTTTGCGATTTCGAGAAGTGTGTTATAATAGATGTTGAAGTGTGAATTTGGTGATTGATCGCTGAAAAGTAATTTTCAGAGGAAAGTCCGGGCTTCGTGTGGGCAAGGTGCCGGATAACGTCCGGCGTCGGGGGTTGAAAAATCTTCGATAGGGAAAGTGCAACAGAAAAGATACCGCCTCTACTCGACATTTGTTGAATGGGGTAAGGGTGAAATGGCGACGGTAAGAGCGCACCGCACGATTGGTAACGATTGTGGCTTTGCAAACCCCACCTGAAGAAAGACCAAATAGAGGTGGCGCGGATACTTCTGTTATTCGTGAGAGCCTGCACTCACAGTCACCTGGGTAGGTCGCTCGAGCTCATCGGTAACGGTGCGCCTAGATGAATGATCAATCAGAAGAATTGTGTTTCTTCGGACAGAACCCGGCTTATAGCCAGATTCATGCTGGTCTTTTTTTTTGAAGGGAGTTTATGGGGATTATTACGATAATCACGGCCGCTTTATCAGGACTCTTTTTGATTGGATTATTCCATAAATTTGGCAGGATGAAGGGATCTGCCGGATCGAATCAGAGTCCACTCGAAGTCGCGGGAGCCGATTCATTAGGAGCCGAGGCCGTTTCATTGGTTCGCGAAGAAACTCACGATGAACCTGATGAATTCCATCGTCTGAGGCAAAAATTTCCAGATTTTTCGGCCTCTGGATTTTCAGTTCAAGCCGATAAATTGTTTGATTCAATATTTTCTGCATTTGCTTCGTCCGAGCTCGATACTCTAAAATCGAGTCTAAGTCCAGCCTTATACCGCAGCTTTATCGAACAAATTCAGAAGCGAGAGAAAAAAAATCTGAAGCAAGAGATAACGATCAAGCATACAAAAACGACTATGGATAATGTCCAAATTTTGGTGACTAAGGCAAAATTATTTGTCTCGTTCTACGTTTCTCAGATGAGTGCAATTATTAATTCTGACGGTGTTTCTATGGATAATCCTAATAAACTCTGTCGAAATGTATTGCATAAATGGATATTCGAGAGGAAGTATACTGATAATGACTGGATTCTTACCAAGACGTCATGCGCCGAAATCTAAATATCTAACAAAATCACAATGAAAAATATTCAAAGGGCTGTCGAATTATTAAAAAGGGGAGACGTTGTTGCGGCCCCAACCGAGACGGTATACGGTCTTTTTGCTGATGCCTGTCGCGATACCGCGATACAAAGAATTTACCAGATAAAGGGAAGGCCATCTTGTAATCCGCTAATTATTCATGTTTCTGGAATCGAAATGGCAAAACATTTTGCGGTATTCTCGGAAACAGATCTACGCATAGCAACTTATTTTTGGGAAATTAATAGCTTTCCGTTAACGCTCATACTGAAAGCGATGAATAACATGATCTCGAAATTCGCAACGGCAGGACTCGATACGGTGGCTATAAGGGTTCCGCATCATCCTATACCATCTCGTTTGATCACTATGTTTGGGGGCCCGTTGGCGGCTCCGAGCGCTAACACTTCTAATGGCTTAAGTCCTACCTCTTTCGATATGGTTTACCGTGATTTGGGTAAGCAATTGCCCCTCATTCTTGATGGTGGTCAATGTTCAGTTGGAATCGAATCGACGATCCTAGATCTGACGACGGACCCTTTTTCGATCCTGAGACCGGGTGGAGTGCCGCGGGAAGATATCGAAGATTTCGTTGGATATAAGGTGAATGGTCCAGAGGGTCTAGGTGACGAAACAATCGTGGCCCCCGGAATGATGAAGCGGCACTACTCCCCAAATTTACCGCTTAGATGTAACGCTCTGACCGCGACCGAAGGGGAAGCCTTCATAGCCTTCGGTCCAAGTGACGTCCCATATGATTTTAATCTCAGCAAGACCGGGAATTTAAGAGAAGCTGCCCGCAATTTATTCTACGCCCTACAGACGTTAGATAGGCCAGAAAGATATTCAGGCATCGCCGTAGCTCCGATCCCTAATTTCGATTTGGGAGTCGGTATTAACGATAGATTGAACCGGGCCTCGCACAAGCTTTAAGTCAGGAATTTCACTGAGGAATGAGACATATCGGTGAATAGCCCCATTCCAGTCAGCTACATAATCCCATCTCAGCAATCTGCAAGGTGACCGGGGTGGAATAAGTATTCAGGAACAGATTAACGACCACCTACCATACACAGCTCTTTCGAAACCACAGGCTTTCCAAGGAGTAACCCTTCTCATATACCAAGAGTTATTTTCGATCAATTTGGCTCAATCAATCAGGAACGGCCTATCGGAATCTTTTTGGGAAAAAAGCCCTCACATCAGCTTCCGGGGAGACAGGAAAGTTAGTGAGGAGTAGACATCGATCACCGCAGATTCAAAAAAATGCTGGGACGATGGCTCCTTCTCAGTGAGGCTCCCTGGGGGGACCTTAGTCCCCCCTTACGGTAAGGGCCTTGCATGAATCCATCCCCTTGCCGCCCGGCGTATAAAGGAGTTGCATACACCAAATACATCTCCTTGATAATGCTCCCAACTATGGAGCGGCAGCCTCTATAGGAGAAGGCAAATGAATTCTGGCTGCGAATGCCTCCTCTTTAAGCTCCTTTACTTCCGGTAAACGAGCACAGAATTTGGTCATCAAGGGACGGGGATCATCCGTTTTTTGTAGGCGAGATAATTTCCTAGCGATAAGCAACAATGACCGAAAAAGTACCTCGTCAGGGAAATATTCCCGGAGGGCCGTAATCCTCGCCAGCAAATCCTTCCCCAATACTGGCGCACACCAAAGTGGCCCATCTCTGTTTAGCCCAAATGAGTGATCCAAGATTTCCACCCAGAGGGGCACGGCTTCCGCCGGAACTAACCGAGCAACTGGAGCGGGAGCTGGGGCCGGGACCCCAAGCCTTTGGACTAACATCTGAAATCTTGGTGAGTCGAGAACCGCGTTCAGGGCAGCGCGAAAGGGCCCAACCTGCTGTGCCCAAATCTGACTCGCTATTGTCTCATCTACCGTTGGGACTAGGGCCGGCCATATCCGGGCAGCAACTTGAGCAATGATCACGTAATGAGCGGGCTCAGCGAGGGTATGTAGCCCCCTAACGATACCTGGCAGGCGATCCATTAACTGCCTCCGGACCCCTGCTGTTGGATTCAAATAGTACTTGAGTGTGTTTCGGGTCCAGTACATGTAAGCTACTACTTGGTTTGCGTTGAGGGCTCCGCACTGAGGGAACTTGTCCAAGTTCTCCATAAAATCACTTGGGACAACCGGGTCCATTGCAACTCCTGGCTGGCTCAGTTGCCCTAGAAGTAGACCTGCGAGAACTATTTTCGATAATTTAATCATTTTTCTTCCTTCCCTTCAAATAAAAATAGTCCCTTTAGGTAGAAGCAGCTATAAGAATAGCTTCGCTAAAATTTGGTTATTTATTCTACCGTAAAGTGGATGTAACCAACTAGGACAGAATAATACAGTATTAAGAGGCGGTTGACAAGTATTATTTTGTTAGATAATTCCTATTTCCGAGGATTTAACGAATAAAAGGATACAAATTGGTGGACTGAGAGGGAATAGATGAATTATCCTAAGCCTGGGGTGGTGATCAATTTGATTTTTCTAACTGCGTAAACATTCATCTCCTCCCTAGCGGCGCCCATATGTTTTCTAATATCCAATTTATCTGGAAATTTAGCAAGACTCTGTCTCAGTCCCGCCAAAAAGGCTAGGCGCAGATCGGTATCTATGTTAACCTTATTAATCCCCCTCCTAATGGCTTCCAGAACATCCTCATCTTTTATTCCGATTGCATTCTGTATATTCCCGCCATGCTCGTTACATAGCTCCGTTAATTTGGAATCTACCGCAGAGGCCCCATGTAGGACCAATGGAAATCTCCCTCCCAAGGCCATCTTAATCCTCGTCAATCGCTCGAAATCTAGTTTCGGTGGAGCGTTTGGGGCCCCTTTGTTTGGTCCATGCTTAGTTCCTATTGCGACTGCCAAGCTATCGATTTTAGTATCTTCAACGAACTTTTGAGCCTGATCGGGATTAGTATAAATGCTTTCTTGGAGATCGACGCTAATGTTATCTTCGATCCCGGCCAGGGCACCTAATTCTGCTTCGACCGATACTCCATTTTTTTTAGCATACTCAACGACTTCTGTGGTATTAGCGACGTTCTGCTTGAATTCGAGCAAACTGTTGTCAATCATAACAGATGAAAACCCAGCATCGATACATCTCTTACAGACATCGAAATTGCTTCCATGATCGAGGTGTAGGGCTAAGCGATTTTGAGCTCCCTGTACGGCGACAGAGATCATAGCGACGACGTACTCGAGCCCCAAGTAATTTATAGCCGACTCAGTGACCTGCAAAATTGTCGGACAATTGGTCTCTTTGCTCGCTTCAACGACGGCTTGCAAAGTCTCGAGATTAGAAAAATTAAAAGCACCCACGGCCGTATGATTATCACCGGCCCAACGTAATATTTCGGCTCCGGGCACTAACCCTTTAATCACTCGCTAACCCCCTCTGCTACGGTTATATATATCACTAACGACATGCCACGAATTGTAGTCATTTTAAGCCACTCTGTCAAACTGGGGGGGGGGGGTAGGTCATCGGAACCTGATTGAGAGGCCTCTGTTACTTG
>JAIRWL010000006.1 GCA_031268935.1 Holosporales bacterium
GGCTATCCTTCTTAATCCGGGCCCTTCTAAATATAAAATAATCGCTAAAGATTTTTCTTTAATTGAATACTTTTCTCTACCGTCATTCGCGCATTGTCTTTTACCACAATTTGTACACACTACTTAGGAGCCTCTGACACATTTTACACCCTCGCTTAGTTAGTTGTCAATCCCAAGATATTTGATGTAAGCGAGTGTGAGGAATTTTGCTTGCGTCCGAGTAACCTCGGGTTCTCGTTTTATCAGGGGGGTGGCAGGCATCTCCCGGGGGCGGCCCTGCCCAGCTTTTTTTCCGATAGAAAAAAAATCTGGTGGCAGCGAGACGCTGCCTGCAATTTTTTTTTACCAAGAAAAAAAATTGCGCAGGGCCGCCCCCGGGTGACCGGGATTAGAATCAATCACGAACTTCTCGGGCTAACGGGAACTCCACCTATTATCCCTCAATATGTCGAGCCGTTTAGCTTCTCTGCTTTCGGCCCCAGAGGAGGTAACCGGCCCCTATGCCACCGGCCAATGATGCCACGGCCACCGTTGCCCCGACCGCAATCGAAACCGGGGATATTTTTTTGAAGGTAACCAGAGAGCGTGTAGCCGCCTCCTGAACGGTTGATGGGAAATTTGGACGTGAGGTTGACCCCCGATTGGGCCCCAGGAAGGCCGGTGCTAGATCATGCAGGGAGTCGATTATGGTATTTGAGGTCGCGACCGCGATTTGGTCGATGGGTGTAGCCGGAATTAAAGCGACTGCCCGAGACGCAGCAGCGTTGGCAATTTCCTGTGTTGTGTCAGCGGGGGGGGGGGGACGAGAATTGCTCTTGGAAAGGGGAAGATGCCCTCCACCGCTTCTCTAATCAGGAGCTTTGTATCTTGGGCCATGTCCAAGTCCAATGGGATCAGACTGATTCCTGTGCTTGCGTGAGCAAATTCCAGCGAGACTACATGCTCGGTGAGGCCATGCTTTGCGGCTAGGCCCGGTACGAGGGGAAGGTACCAATCGTATTCCCACCGTGGGATCCATTGGCTCCACACTGACCTCGGGGCTACCCCTATATCAGAAATGGCCTCCACTACCGCGTCTATCCAGCCTTCGGGGGCCCTCACATTGAGGTCACCCAATATGGAACCATTGTACCAAAAAGAGCCTTGGTGGTCTGGATTGAAAACCAGACGGGCGGTACTTGAATCCATCGTACAATCTAGTAGGATTATCGTACTCCAGGCCTTCCCCGAGCCAGCAAGTAAAATCCGCTGCAAGATTGGAGGCGAAACGGCTGGTGATCCGAAGCACCTGCTGGCAGTCGGTATCGGACATCCGAATTGATGTCGAACCGCCACATTGGGCCTTGGCCTCGTCTATGATTGCTTCCACTATATCGGCGTAGAGGGCTGCCGGCGCTGATTCCTGGCCCGGGACGCCTCCTCCTGGTATCGTCGGGGGAAGGGGCAGTGCGGTGCTGCCTCCGGCGGAACAATTGATTCTGAGGAAGCTTCTAAGACAATAAAACCTGAGGGCCCGATATCGCCTTTCATCGCGTCGAGGGCCTTCTCTCGAACGGCATGTTCATACTTTTCCCCGACTAAGTACGGGATCTGGCGACCAGACAAATAATTATGGACGAGGATAGCTGCGGCTTGCCCTATGATGCTCCGGTAAGTTCTCGCTTGGTGCATGTCCTCGATCGGCACGAATATTTCCGGCCACCCGAGGGCGTCGGACCGTAACAAATGGAGTGTGAGCATAAGAGCGGTAGCGGATCTCAATATTGATAGGCGCTTTGTCTTTAGTCTGTTTGGCATGGGTCGATGGCCCTCCTTTGGCCTGTGAGATTTATTTAGCGGTACTCGATGTGCCACTACTCCCCTTTATCATAAATCCCGATACGTTAAGATACGGTTCAGGGTTGGGAGGGTCGGTGATGGGGACGCCCCTGCAGGAGCAGAACGAGGTTGGTTATCGAGAGCCCGAGGGTGAAGAAACTAACGGCCAACCCCACTCCTCCAATCCATTTATATGCGTTAAGAAATTTCCCGAGATTGTCCCAGTTAAGCGGGGGATCCTCCCAAGGGGCCGCGACGGTCGGCAGATTACGAAGAAACTCTATGAGGTCATTGTGATCGGATACATCTAATGTTGTAAGGGGTAACCGGGAGTAGATGGCCGCTCTCACCAGTGCGACATTTGCGTAATCCTTCTCTGAGAGCTTGGAGGACAATTCCTTCCCCTGCAGAGGAGAAGGAGAAGAAGACTCTTTGCGCTCCGAGACCGAGCTCATAATAGGCCGAGGGGCACCAATCAGAATAATCAGGCCGGCTAGCAGAGCGAGGGGAGAGACAGGCATCGATCTGGATTTACGTGCCCTCGATTTGTGGGAGGCATCCCCAGCCAGACTTTTCGTTGGCGACCGATTTGTTTGTTGACTAATTGCCATTCCCCAGCTCCTTTCTTTTTTTTGCTTTGGTTTGCTATTCGATTCAGATAGATTGCCTCCCCGGCCGTAGTTAATTATGCAGTACATTGCTTAATTTTATATTATAACTCCGGCGAAGAATTATGTTTTTTTTGCCAATCCGAACCTGTACCTACCCTGGCCTACCCGATTCCGGGAGCCCCTTTTTATATTTCACGGTGCCGGCGGCGCGGGGGCGGCCCTGCCCAGCTTTTTTTCTATCGAAAAAAAAGCTGGTGGCAGCGAGACGCTGCCTGCAATTTTTTTTACCAAGAAAAAAAATTGCGCAGGGCCGCCCCCGGGGACCAGCACCGTGACACCATGGGGCGGCTTATAGAGATGCCACCCTCGAAGGATAAAAAAAACATCCAGAAGGGCTAGACCAGCTCTCTAATCCGCGGGAGTCTCGAATCTCTTCCGCTCGGCGATCCTCGTACTCTTTCCAGTCCTCTCTCGCAGATAATATAATTTCGCGCGTCTTACGCGCCCATGTTTCGTAACTTCAATCTGAATACTAGGAGAATATAGATGAAACAATCTCTCGACTCCCTCACCGTTCGATATTTTTCTAACCTTAAAAGACGAATTTATACTGCGATTTTTCTTAGCGATCACGACGCCTTCGAATGACTGCAACCGCTCCCTCGTTCCATCAACGACCTTAATCAATACCTTGACCGAATCTCCAGCCCTAAAACGTGGCACCCTCCTCCCAGCCGTCAGTCTCGCAATCTGCTCACTATCGATCCGTTCTATCAAATTCACCGTCAATCACCTCCGAAAAACCGAAGAAAACTATCCTCCGTTTCCCTTATAGAGCTCCCACAAATCATGGCGTAATTCTCTCGTAACTTCCTCTGCCCTCTCCAACCTCCACCTCTCAATCTCACCGTGATTACCGGATAATAAGATGGGGGGCACGTTCTCGCCATTCCACACACACGGTCCAGTATATTGCGGGTATTCCAGAAGGTCAACCGAAAAGCTCTCCCTTTGCGGCGAGGTAGCATTATGCATCATTCCAGGAATTTGCCTAAGACATGCATCGATAACGAACATCGCCGGCAACTCTCCACCAAATAAGACGAAATCCCCGACACTAACTTCTTTCATATCGTGATTGTCCTTCCAAAAATCTATGACCCGCTGATCAATCCCTTCGTATCGCCCACAGAGAATAATCAGACCGTCTGCTTTATTCTCCTCCGTCCATGATTTTATCATTTTCTGTGATAAAGGGGAGCCCCTGGGAGACATAAATAAGATTTTGGGATTTTGAGGTGGTAGGTATAAACTCAGGGCATGAGTCAATGCTTCGTGAATCACATCGGGCTTCATAATCATCCCAGCCCCACCCCCGCACGGAGAATCGTCTACCTTTCTATGTTTATCTTTGGCAAAATCTCTTATATTAACGAGCTGAAGATTCCACAATTTCCCCAATCCCTTGCCACTCAGACCAAATTCCAATGGCCCCGGAAATATTTCAGGGAAGATCGTAACGACCGTTACCGAAAACACTTAATCCTCAATCAGCCTTGATAGGTTCAAAAAATCTTCTTCAATCCTAAGCAATTGGTTGTATTTTTCGACTCGCTCACCACGCGCTGGGGCTCCCGTCTTAATATATTCGGCCGAAACGGCAACGGATAAATCGGCAATCGTCGAATCGCAAGTTTCACCTGATCTATGAGAAATCACGACATTAAATCCGTGGCGCTGAGCAAGGACTACCGCCTCGAGAGTTTCCGTCAAAGTTCCGATTTGATTCGGTTTAATCAATATAGCATTAGCCGCTCGATTATCAATTCCCTTCTGCAATCGCTTTTTGTTTGTAACAAACAAATCATCTCCGACGATTTGAACCTCCTTCCCCAAAGATGCGGTCATCTCGCCGAACCCATCCCAATCCTCCTCAGAAAGAGGGTCTTCAATCGAAACGATAGGATAATTTTTAATAAGATCCTCATAGTATCTTACCATTTCATGAGAACTTTTGATATCTCCGTCGATACGATACTTACCGTCACCGACGAGCTCGGAGGCGGCCACATCCAGGGCCAATTGGATATCAAGGCCAGGGCGATATCCAGCATTTTCGATAGAGCGCATTATGATATCCAAGGCTTCATTCGTCGATGACAGATCGGGGGCTACTCCACCTTCATCTCCTACATTCGAGTTTAATCTAATCTCTTTCAAATATCTTTTGAGTTCGTGATATACATTCGTACACATCTCGATATAGGCCTTGAATGAATCTTCTTTAGCTGGAACTATCATAAATTCTTGTACATCGACCCGGTTATCTGCATGAGCCCCTCCATTTAGAATATTCATCATTGGACGTGGCAATTTTTTTGCAAGAATTCCGGAAATGTAGCGATAAAGAGGCATTTCGAAATATGCGGCAATCGCCTTGCAAACGGCTAAACTTACCGAAAGAATGGCATTGGCTCCGAGATTCGATTTATTCTCCGTACCATCTATTTTGATCAAAATCTCGTCGATGACTGACTGATTAATCCCATCGAGACCCGTCAAAGCGGGCGAAATGATTCGATTGACATTATCGATCGCCTTCAGAACTCCCTTGCCAGAAAAACGACCCCCTCCATCACGTAACTCGACGGCCTCGAAGGATCCGGTCGAAGCTCCCGATGGAATAGAGGCGACCCCCTGTGCACCAGACTCCAATGTAACGACCGTTTCGATGGTAGGGAACCCACGCGAATCTAAAATCTCTCTGGCCAAAATTTTTCTAATCAAACTCATAAAAAATAAAAATTCCCATCGAAACAATTTTTACCCGTTGCATTATATCAACCAGTGCATCGCGAAACCTACACAAAACGTATTGGGAAACATATCCCCGATGCAGCATTTTTATTAGTGAAGGAATTTCTGTTTTTATTGATTGTATGAACCTCGTTGCTGATGCTGGAAAATTCTTTTTCGGAGATATCGGAATCTTCGTATGTTACACGATTGCATAATTTGGTATAATCGTCTGTATTTTGTGATTCCAGCTACCGGTTGCGAGAGAAATTATGACAACAAGTTTGAAAATTGCCAAGAGAGATGACTGCGGGAAGAGGGCCGTCAGGAGGTTACGTCATAGTGGCTTCGTGCCGGGAGTGATTTATGGTGGAAATAAGGAGTCGACACTCGTCGAAATCTCAGAGAAGGAGCTGAAGTCGGAATGCGAATCGGCCGCATTTTTTGGTCATGCTATTGAGACGAAATTTGGTTCTGTCATAGAAAAATTTATTCCGAAGCGGGTTGATTTTCATCCAGTGACTGGAAATCCGATTCATGTCGATTTTCAGCGAATTACAAAAGATTCGAAAGTGAAAGTTAGTATTACTATCGAATTCATAAATGAGGAAAAGGCTCCTGGAATTAAAAAGGGCGGAGTGATTAATTTCATTGTTCACAGATTGGAGTGTTTTTGCTCTCCCGATTCCATTCCGGAAAAACTATTTTTGGACCTATCGGGCAAGGAGATTGGAGATAGCCTATTACTGACCGAGATCAATTTGCCCGATGATATTTCTCCTGTGAATTCCGAAAGGGACGCCGTATTGGCCACGATCGTTGGAGCAAGAGTCAATTCCGCTGATGAGGAAGCTTCTGGAAGTGTTTCTGATGAAGCCGCTTCTTAGTCGCCGTACTCAATTTTAAAAAACTTGCTTGATCGAGATTGAGTGTAGTTGTTTTGTTGCTGAGAACAAATTGTGTAACTTATGTTTTTGATGATAGGACTCGGAAATCCAGGGGATGAGTATAGATATACTAGGCATAATGCTGGATTTCTTTTTATCGATTACTTCGCTGAAACTGAGAAATTTCCTGTATTCAGAACAAAGTTTGATTCGTTATATGTCGAAAGAGTAATTTCTGGAGAAAAGGTAATTCTTCAGAAGCCACAGACATTCATGAATTTATCTGGAAGAGCGGTCGGGCAGATTGTATCATTTTATAAATTACCTCCGGAGCATATTATAGTTTTTCATGATGATATCGATTTGCAGCCATTCGATGTTAAAGTGAAATTTGGCGGTGGACACGGAGGACATAACGGACTTAAAAGCATCGATGGAACTATTGGACGTGACTACTGGAGAGTAAGGATTGGAATCGGGCGCCCCATCCTAAAGGAGCAAGTAGCCGATTATGTTTTGTCTAGATTTTCAAAAATTGAATTTGGAAAATTTGAATCCGAAATCTTCTCACAAATTGCCTCCTTAGTTCTTAATAAATTTTTAGAAAGATAAATAAAAACTTAATTTTTCATCTTATTATTCTACTAAAAAAAATAATAAAATAACACTGCTCTTGTCATTACATTGATTTTTAGATTATAATTGTAGGTAGTTGATGAGAGTCAGATGGGAAGATATGTAACGAAAGTTTGCCGACGGCTACTTTGAGCTGCGAATATGTAATTTTACATTAATATAAACTAGTCCATAACGTTGATCTGGGGAGGGATAACAATGACAAAATCTAAATTAGCACCTTTAGTACTATTGTTTACTATGATCCAACTTGTTGAAGCAATGGAGACCGATGTAGTTCTGGACCCGCGAGGGCCGTTGGTCGTCTCACCAAAAGTCTTCGTCGATCTACCTGTCACACTTCCGGAAGCACCAGAATCACCTGTCGCCAGGGGCTGGCCCAATTACCCTGTATTCTTGGCGAACGCTTGGGGAGATCATGCTCACATCCCTTCTGCCCTCGCCGAACTCGTGCCCACTTTGGGTGAAATGCTGTGCAATTTCCGCCTAAATCCGGCCCTCATGCCTAATGCGCCTCAGAATGGGTCTCCGGCCGAGATAAATGCATTCGCTTTGTTTGGCGCCTGGCGTTGCTTGGCACTCCTGTTGCCCGACGTTTGGGACTACCCTATACCATTTCTGATTCGACTCGCAAACCTACTAACTATGCCAGTTGTATCTGTCTTTTGTGACTTAAGACCCCGGGCAAAGGCAGCCTGCGTCTCAGATCTTTTGTATTTTATGGCTAACGGCAAGTTTGTAGAATATTTCTTGGTCTGTCGCGGGGTGGATCCTGCCTTTAGAAATGTGCTTGTCGCCGAGCCGGAGGCAATAGAGTTTTTTTTCGAACTATGTCAAGATCGGGATAGAGGTATGCAGGCAGCTCTCGCCTGGGCAAGTACAGTGTCAAGTTATCGTACATTTAAGGTTTTGGAGGATTCCAGAAAAAAAAAGATGAAGACGAGAGTGCAGAATCCTGGCATCAAGTCGGAATTCGTGGCGCAGCAACCTGGTGGACAAGTCACTTTAGCACGGCAAGTGTTCACAGCAGCATCCCGAGAAGTAGACCGAATCAACTTCCAGACCCTGGTGGGGCTAGATCTCTGGTGGTGGCTGTGTGAGCAGTATGAGAATTATTTGACTTACCAGATTGAGAATTGGAAATACAAAAATCAGCCACCTTTACCTGGGGTAGCGCCGGCTACTACTCCTGTGGTAGTACCGCCGCCTCTTGAAGAGGCTATCCTAGATGGCACGGCAGTGTTTGTGGATCGCGGCCCAGTTGATTGGGATGCCGCCGATGTGGTTCCTTATCCCGATCCGTCCGCTGCCGAAGATCTATCAATTCCAACCCCCGTCTCAGGGGATCCGGCGCCTGACGGAGATGAGACCCCGGGTAGTCCCGAGGCCGCGGCAGGGACCGCTGAGCCCGATCCGGCTGCTGCCGAAGATCTATCAATTCCAACCCCCGTCTCAGGGGATCCGGCGCCTGATGCATATGGGACACCGGTTCGTCCCGAGACCGCTGCAGGGCCCGCTGACCCCGATCCGGCTGCTGCCGAAGATCTACCAATTCCAACCCCTGTCTCAGGGGAACCGGAAGGGTTAGTGGATCGCGGCCCTGTTGATTGGGATGCCGCCGATGTGGTTCCTTATCCCGATCCGTCCGCTGAGGAATTGCCCCCAACTCCAGCCCCTGTCTCAGGGGAACCGGAAGGGTTAGTGGATCGCGGCCCTGTTGATTGGGATGCCGCCGATGTGGTTCCTTATCCCGATCCGTCCGCTGAGGAATTGCCCCCAACTCCAACCCCTGTCTCAGATGATCCGGCCCCTGACGGAGATGATACACCGGTTAGCCCCGAGACCGCT
>JAIRWL010000010.1 GCA_031268935.1 Holosporales bacterium
AACAACTTATCGCGATATACAACGAATACGCGATTGCACTCCTAATCTTAAGCATGATCCAGTTCTCCCCAGGTTATTCTATGTTGAAGTATAACGAATAAATATTAATATTTTCTCAATGTCTGGCGTATTGAGTACTATTCTCAAGACAAGTTAGCATTGTGCTCCGAGGGATTTTGTAATATTATCGGTTGGATCTATTGTCGAAATGAGGAGAGATTTTTCTATGGCTATTCCATTGATGCCGAAGGCAACGGCCATATGGTTGCTTGAAAATACGTCTCTGACATTTGCTCAAATCTCTGAGTTTTCCGGTTTACATATTCTCGAGATAGAGTCACTTGCAAATGGATCTATGGATTCCCGGATGAAAGGTTTTGACCCAATTTCATCATCGCAACTAACTCTCGATGAGATTCGTAGATGCGAGGCCAATCCGGAGTTAAGATTAATTATGAAACCAAGTCAATTGATTGCTCGGCCACAGAAATTGATGAGAAAGTATACGCCTAGAGCAAAGCGCCAGGATAGACCCGATGCCATCCTATGGATTCTGAAATATTATCCAGAATTTTCTGAGCAAGACATTTGTACATTATTGGGTACAACAAAACCTATGATCAAATCTATCAAAAACAAAACACACAAGGATATAGCAAATTTAAAACCTAGAAGCCCTGTGTCGTTGGGATTATGTACGGAAGCGGAACTTGGTTTCGTAATTTCAAAAGCATCAAGACGGTAACTTAAAGAGAGGGAGTAATTATGCCGAAAATTATTTTTAAAAATCATGCCGGAGATAAAGTGGTAGAAGCTATAAGTGGTGATACCCTTTTGGAGGTATCCAATAAGAATGATATTGGTTTGTTTGGAGGATGTTCCGGATCCGGAGTATGTGGGACTTGCCATGTCTTCATAGGGGCAGCATTCGTCGACAAATTGCCTAAACCAACCGATCAGGAAACTGATGCTTTGGAGACAGTTACTGCCTGTAAAGAAAATTCTAGGCTGGCTTGTCAGGTGATAGTAACCGACGATATGGATGGAATGACGGTGGTAGCTCCCTAGCAATATTAGCTCTTGTGGAATATCGCCAACTTACTCTCCCGGTTACGATTGGGTTTGCTCGTAGAGCATCGGATTTCATCGTGAGTGATTGTAATCGATACGTTTTCGAATGGATCGAAAAGTGGCCTTCCGAGATTATGGATAATTTCGTTTGTCTGGTTGGTGAAAGTGGCTCTGGTAAGACGCATCTCGCTAATATCTGGGCTACTAGGCTGAATGCGGACATCATGAAGTCATCTGCCGATGTTTTTAATAAATGGTATGAGATATCGTCAGCAACCGTTACACAAAAATATTTTGTCCTCGATGATGCGGACCAGATAAATGATGATATATTGTTATATTATATCTATAATACAATCAAAGAAAAAAATGCATATATTTTAATGACCGCCAAAAATCCCCCAGTAAAATGGCAAATCAAATTGCCGGATATAAGATCTAGAATTGCGACTATTAATGTAATCGATATCCAAAAACCAGATGAAGATGAAATGAGGCTCATATTTGAAAAAATGCTAGAACAGCGGGGAATTAAGGCGTGGCACGAAGTAATAAATTACGTTTGCAATCGAATCGATAGATCGTATAGTTCAATGACGTATTGGGCGCAACAATTAAATCTAATGATGGGAGCTAATAAGCGGGAATCGTTGCAAAAATTGAGAGCGAGCCTTAAAGATGCGGAATAGTTTTTTACAGATATATTGAAGTTTTAGTAGCTGCATTTTAGGATAGCGCTTCATTTTTTTATTAATTTAAAGAACTTTTAATCTTTTTTTAATCTTTCCTTGAGACGATATACTTTGTTTGTTCGGCAAAAACTGCCGATTTAATTTATATCCATTGGGAGGATTATGAAAACATTTTACAGCAATTTAAAGGTAATTGTATTGTTATTTTCATCATTTAACGCATTTGCTACGACAGATACCCCGTATCCGGGAATCCCAAGTGACGAATGCTTACAATCGGCCCTGATGAAGCTTGATGAAGGGGCAGCCGGTGCTCGCGTAACATTGCCTCCTTGTCGAGAATATCCTGATGGACTCGTGATTCAGAAAACTAAAGATAATGAATACTCATTTGGCCGTGATATTACGATTTTTCTACCCGATCATCCCATTGTAAGTATGCTCGACCTGACGACTATATTCTTCAAGTCCGACGGCTTTGTCTCTTTTCAACGAAATAATTTTGTTCACAGACTGGATGCGATGACTATCGCTCTAACGCGTATACAGCGAGATGATATGCTAATATCATGGCTCGAAGACCTCGCACGTAAGCACAGAGAACCCGATGATCCCGATGACGAGGAACACGACGGAGAATAACTCAATCTCACCAGAAAGAGAAAGGAAAAAATACAGCATCGTGCTAAGCTTGGGGAGGATTACTAAAGAGACACAAGGAAGTGAACTCTAGTACACACGATGCTGGAAGCTCTGCTGAACTTCGATTAAGATACTAACACGAATTTAACCATCTGTAAACAATTATTCGGTGACTGTAGATCAAAAAAATTACGTCGAATCTTGTCTAAGCAAGGAAAACAGCGGTTAATTGGCCCATTTTGGGTTATTCATACTTATGAAATGATGATTAACAATTGCCGGGCAATTTGTATTGCGCGGCCTCTGCGACGTGATGTTTCTGGATACTCGTCGACTCTTCCATATCGGCTATCGTCCTTGCGACTCTGAGAATCTTGTGACATCCTCTTGCCGAAATATTAGTGGATTGTACTATTCGCTGGAAAAAGGAGCTGGAAGCGCTTTCGAGGCGAGTTATGTCGGATAGGCACTTTCCACGAGCCTTACCATTCAATTTTAGCTCATTACTCCCACAACTTCCTGCGCGCTTGATTTGAACTTCTCTGGCGCGAGTAACTCGTTTTCGAATCGTTTCCGAGCATTCTCTGGTGGCCTTTTCGAATAATTCTGATACCTTGATGCTATTAACGAATATGATAATATCGAATCGATCCAAAATCGGTCCAGATATTCTGTTCCGATACTCCGTGGCGCATCGGGGAGCCTTCTGGCATTGCCGTTGTACGTCTCCAAAAAATCCGCATTTACATGGATTCATGGCAGCCACAAGCTGAATATTGGCAGGATATGTGATATGTTCTTTAGCTCTTGCTACCGTTATGCTGTTCGTTTCCAACGGCTGCCTCAGAGCGTCAATCGTTTGCCTTTGAAATTCTGGCAACTCATCGAGAAATAGAATCCCATTATGGGCCAAAGACAACTCTCCAGGTTTTGCATCTGAACCACCCCCAACGATCGAAATCAGCGAAGAAGAATGGTGAGGTTCGCGGAACGGGGGAATGTAAATTAATCCATCATCTGGTGACATTCCGGCCAGGCTATATATGCAGGTCGTTTCGAGGGCTTCGACCGGAGAAAGAGGCGGCAGGATGGTTTTCATACGGGCCGCGAGCATCGATTTCCCAGACCCAGGACTACCGATCATTAGTAAATTATGCCCGCCTGAGGCCGCTATCTCGAGAGCTCGTTTCGCGAAGAGTTGCCCATATACATCTTCCATATCGACATCATATTCAAAACCGTTCCGCAAGTTATTCTGAGAAATCTCTGCTTTTGCAACTTGGGCAACTCCCGAAAAATGATTAATAACGGTAATAATATTTGGACAAGCAATGATGCCATCATTCCCGCTCCACGCCGCCTCATTTTCGCAGGTCTTTGGACAAATCAAAGACATACCGTTTTCGTTGGCTAGCATCGCAGCGCAAATTGCTCCCGAAACGTAACATAACCCTCCATCCAGTCCCAACTCACCAATCGAGATTGTATTTTCAAAAAGACTAATATCGATGGCCTCCATTGCCCCGAGAATCGCGAGAGCGATCGGCAAATCATAATGAGAGCCTCCCTTCGGAATGTCGGCTGGAGCCATATTTACGATTACCTTTTTCGCTGGAAATCCGATGCCAAGTTGATAAAAGGTGGATCGAATTCTTTCCTTTGCTTCGCCGACCGTTTTGTCGGGCAGGCCGACTATGCAAAACGAGGCAATACCAGGAGAAATTTGAGCTTCGACGGTAATCTCACTCGGACGCATCCCGATAAATGCTACCGTCTTTATCTTCGCAACCATCGAACTCAAATGAAATGAAATACATGCAATGGTATCAGTTCACGGTTAATTGCTAGTTAAATTACATTCAATTGATTTGTTCGATATGTTTCAGGCATTCTTCTTTGTTTTTTTGAAAATTATGATTAACCCACCATCTTTCGCATTCCACAATCCTTTTGTGGGCGTCCTTCGTGTTAGAAGGCAGATCAGTGAAATTTAATGGGAATACAGGCATCGGATCGCATAATATTTCTGGTAATTTATTACCAATTCCAAACTTAATTCGCTGAATTTCTTGTATTTCTCGTAGAAATGCTTTGCCTTTTTTGTATAGGCTATATAGCTGGCTTTCAGCCTCGAAATTTTTATAGCTCTTGATTTGTGATTTACTGGCTCGCTTTAGTCGTAATTTACTCAATAATTCTTCCGTTTCGAACAATAAATAGAGTCTACCTTCGAGCCCAAGTAAGCTATGTGTTATTTCAAATAGCTTATCAACATTAATTACGGAAAAAACCTTATTCAGAACTTCGGCCTCAATCATAAATTGTATAATTTTGAATGAATGTTCAGATATTAAAATAGGAAATAATTCTTTTTGAACACGTTCGATCGATATTTTTGAAATGCATTCTACTTTTTGTTTTATAGCGTCATGGTACTCATTTCTTAGATCACCCAATTTCGCACACATTCTGTAGTATCTGAAAATTCTGAGCGCATCTTCTTCGATTCGAGTAGACGGATCTCCAATAAATTTGACAATTTTTTTATCGATAAGGTCGCTAATTCCATTGAAATAATCGAATAATTCACCAGATTTTGAGACATAGATTGCATTTATTGTAAAATCTCTTCGTTTTGCATCTTCTTCGAAATTTGTGGTCCCAATCACTGTACAGTCCCTGCCAAAACATTCCTTATCAATCCTTAGCGAAGTTATCTCAAATTTTTTATCATTGATTAATACGGTAACGGAACCGTATTTTATACCAGTATCTAGATATTTCACTTCGCTAGCATTCAGTAGCATTCTGATCTTATCGACATCCGCGTTGACCGCTAGATCCAGGTCATCCGTTTCGATTCCCAATAACCCATCTCGAACACATCCGCCTACGAATCGTGCCTCTATCTTAGAATTTTCCAAAATAGAAAAAAGCAACCGAGTCTCCGGGAACTTGAGAAAATAAAAGTCGAATATCAATCCTTAATACCTAAGGCAAGCCTTTGCTTTGCGATTAACTCATCTCGGCCTTTTTTAGCATAACCTAACAAATGATTAAATTCATCTTCAGTAAATGGTCTTTGTTCTCCACAAATCTGAATCTCGACGATACCTTCACCAGACATTACAAAATTCGCATCCACTTCGGCCTTCGAATCCTCGCTGTATTCGAGATCAAGGAGAGGGATTTGATCGACGATTCCGCACGAGATCGCCACCAACTGACTCTTGATTGGATTTTCCAAAATCCTCCTGGATTTCAATAGTTTTTGGCAAGCGAGAGATAAAGCAACAAAAGATCCGGTTATACTAGCCGTCCTTGTCCCGCCATCCGCTTGAATAACGTCGCAATCGATTTTGATTTGCCGTTCTCCGAGAAGGAACAAATCGATGACCGATCTCAACGATCTGCCAATCAGACGCTGGATTTCGAGACTTCTGCCAGACTGTCTTCCCTTTGCTGCCTCCCGATCGGTTCGCTCACCACAGGAGCATGGAAGCATCCCGTATTCCGCCGTAACCCAACCCGTTTTTGAATTTCGCAAAAATTGCGGGACCCTATCTTCAATGGTTGCCGCGCAAATTACATGAGTATTTCCAAATTTAACGAAACAGGATCCATCTCCATACGAATAGTAATGAGGGATCAATGCAATGGGCCGAAAAGTGTCGTGCGCTCTGTTGAGAGATCTCCTAAACATTTTGTTGGCTCTAGAACGTTCTTACGAGGTTTGTGCTTAACGAAATCATACCATAAAAACCTCCGCCCCCTACATCGAAATTATTGCCAGAATTTTGCGCTTAATCTAGGCGTAAAACTCTGATATACTGCTCTCGCTTATTCAGGTTAGCGAAGGTTATTTTTTCCTAATGTCGAAAGATATTTATAATTTTAGAGAAGTAGAAAAGAAGTGGAATTCAGTTCTATGTGACTATACTCTTCCAAATTCTAAGATTTTGGAAAATCTTGTAAAGAAGTATTACGTTCTGGTGATGCTACCGTATCCTTCCGGAAAATTACACATGGGACACATCAGAAATTACACGATAGGTGACGTTTTGGCTCGTTTCAAACGGATGGCAGGGTATTATGTAATTCATCCGATGGGCTGGGATTCATTTGGGATGCCAGCCGAAAATGCAGCGATGCAATCCGGTGGACATCCTAGAATCTGGACCGAATCTAATATCGAGTCGATGAAAGAGGTATTAAAACTCTTCGGCTATATGTACGATTGGCCGCGAGAAATCAGTACATGTAGCAAAACTTACTATACTCAAGAGCAGAAAATATTCCTTGATTTGTTCAAGAATGGGCTAATTTATAGAAAAGAATCTTATGTTAATTGGGATCCGGTAGATCAAACCGTTCTCGCCAATGAACAGGTCATCGATGGTAAGGGATGGCGTTCTGGCGCCCTCGTCGAAAAAAAAGTTTTGGAACAGTGGTCGGTAAAAATCACATCCTATGCCGAGGAGCTTTTATCCTCCCTTAAGGATTTAGAAGGTCATTGGCCTGATAAAGTTATAAAAATGCAGGAAAATTGGATTGGCAAATCAGAGGGGGCTACCATTAACTTTCCGATCGTCGGCGAAGACAGAGTTATCCCGATTTTTACGACTCGCCCCGACACATTGTTTGGAGCCTCTTTCATTGCCATTTCTCCAGATCACGAGATAGCCGTAGAATTAGCAAAGAAAGATCCCAACGCCGCCGAATTCATTGCTCATTGCAGGAAAATGTCCACTACCGAAGAATCCATCGCAAGAGCTGAAAAAGAGGGATGGAAAACTCCTCTTGAGGTTGAGTTTTTTCTCAGGGAAGGAGGAAAGCTGCCAGTTTATATAGCGAATTTCGTTTTGATGGATTATGGAACGGGCGCTGTTTTCGGCTGCCCAGCTCATGATGAACGAGATTTCGAGTTCGCCAAGAAATACAATCTCCCCATTACGAGAGTGATCGATTCCGCTGAAGAGCTACCATTTGCTGGTGATGGGATTCTCATTAATTCCGAATTTCTGAATGGAATGAACATTCAGGATGCAAAAGCCGCGATGATAAATCGCATCGAGGAAATTGGTGTCGGAGAAAGGAAGATCACGTACAGGCTGAGGGATTGGTTAATCTCGCGGCAAAGATATTGGGGGTGTCCGATCCCAATAATCCACTGTCCCGTATGCGGCATTGTTCCGGCCGAGATTCCTGTGATTTTGCCGGATGATGTGGCTATAGATGGAGTCGGCAATCCGCTCATGAGGCACGCGACTTGGAAAAATGTTAAATGTCCACAATGCGGCAAGGATGCGGTGAGAGATACAGATACTCTCGATACGTTTTTCGAATCATCGTGGTATTTCTTGAGGTATCTATGTCCAGACTGTAATGATCCTCTCGAAAGACGAATAGCCGATGCCGCGATGCCGGTAGATATCTGTATTGGAGGTGTGGAACACGCCGTCCTCCATCTTCTATATGCTCGATTTTTCGTATTGGCTCTGAGGGACATGGGATATATATCGGCCGAAGTTCCATTCTCGAATCTCTTGGCCCAAGGAATGGTTTGTCACAAGTCGTACAAGAACTCGGAGGAAGAATGGCTTTATCCGGAAGAGGTGAACCGTGACAGTAATGGCAAGCTAATCGATAAGACTGGGAAAGAAGTCTTCGAGTTTGCGATGGAAAAAATGAGTAAATCCAAAAAAAATATTGTTGATCCTCAGTCTATTGTAAATTCTCACGGTGTCGATGCGACGCGACTGTTTATCGTTTCTGATACCCCACCGGAAAAGGATTTTGATTGGAATACCGATGCTCTGGATGGATCGTGGCGATTCCTAAACAGAGTATGGAAAACATTTAATAAAATATTTGTAGAATCGCATGGATGCGAAAACGGGTCAGATTCTCTAATTAAGACGACGCATATTTATCTCAAAAAGATTTCAGAGATGTACAATTCGGTATCTCTAAATAAAGCGAGTGCTTTCGTTCGAGAATTTTTCAATGAAATCGAGGATGGATTGAAGACTGAAACGAACGAATCACTGCGATTCGCGTTTAAAAATTTTATCAAGGCATTTTCTCCAATTACTCCAAATATTTGCCACGAAATGTGGCAAATCAGCGGAGAAACGGATAAACCACTGCAAGAATCTGCATGGCCAGATATTGACGAAGAATTGGCTACCATCAATATAATAACAATAGCGATTCAAGTTAATGGCAAATTACGCAGAACTTTTGAAGTAGAGAAAGATACGGCCGAATCAGAACTCGAAGCTAGAGCATTTGAATTGCTTGAAGATTCAATTCAACAATCCTTAATCAAGAAGGTTGTCACAATTAAAAACAGGGTCGTGAACATTGTGATTTGAGGAAAAAGATGGTACAATGAAATATATTAATAAATTAAAGGTATGTTTTTGCATGCGATTGTTCAAACGCTTCCTTTGCCCAATGGTGGCATTCTTCATGTCCATGTTCGTTACGGAATCTTATCTCGAGAGGAGCTTGGCTTCATCGGCAACAAAAACCTCTTCGAAACCTCCAAGCTCAGACGAGGCAGAACGAGTAGATCGAGTTGTCAGGAAGGCTTATGGTTTGCTACAGAGAGGAGGTGATGCTGCAACGGAAAATGAGCTCATGCTACTACTTAATGGACAAGCCATTGCGCAGAAGTGCCTCCGCTGCACTGGTGAACTTCCCCAAGAAATCGTAGCTTCATTTACGATAGCACTATGCCACAAATTGATGAGTAAATGGGAGGCCCTTGCGGCGCAGTTCAGGGATTATGAAGTAAGCAAGATTGCTGTCGTGGGTAATCCTGATGGTGGATTTACCGCTATCGTTACTCTAAGTGGACACGAGACGGTAGAGGTCAATGTGTTTTTCGATCAAAAATTATCGATTATGGATATTGAAGTAGCGGGAATAAAGGTTGTGAGTTGGATTTTGGAAGCAGTTAAGCAGGACGTCTCTAGGAGCAAATTACCTCATGGGACTCCGGAAGAGGCAATAGTTTCCATTACCAAGGTCCTCACCAATGGCGAAACTAGCAAATAGGAATCGATGGATAAGCTAAACGGAGAGTTTAAGTATGATACCGAGTCTGGATGGGTTGCCATTCAGTACGTCGAAGGGCTTAAACATGGGGTGACGAGATTCTTTGATAAGTCTTCAGGATTGGTATTATCAGAAATTACCTACTTCAATGATGTGATAGATGGAGAAGTTAAGCAATACTATCCGAATGGGGCCATTTTATCGATCATTACCTACAAAACTGGGATTCAGAACGGGCCTTTCATATCGTACTACGAAAACGGGATGAAACAATTGGAATCATATTACGTTAATGGCAAACAAGATGGAGTCGTCATTACGTACGATGAATTCGGCGATAAAATCACAGAAAGTCCGTATCATAATGGCGTGAAACACGGGAAAAACATAGTATATTATCCAAAAATCTACGGTGGCGGAATATTCGAGTTATCGTACTACGAATCTGGCAACCTGAGAGGCGATAAGGTAACCTTCTATGATACCGGAGAAGTTATGACGATAACCCCATACATATGCGGAAAGGCTCAGCAATACACCAAAAATTACGCCAAGAACGGTGAGGAACTGCGATCTCCATAGAATTTCCAGGGGCTTACTCAGCCGCTACCTCTTCCGCATTCTCGGAATCCTGTTGCTCCTGCGGAATGGATTGCTCCTGAGCCGTCATGACTCTCACGGATATTTCGGCAACCACCTCCGGATGAAGAATAATTTCAATTCTATGTGTTCCAACAGTTTTTATCGGTAAACCGACTTTAATCTGCGATTTATTAGTGATAAATCCCTGAGAGGACAACTCGGATGCAATGTCGAATGCCCGCACAGATCCGAACAAAAATCCAGATTCACTAGCTTGACGAATAATTACGATCGAGACATCAGTCAATTTCTCGGCAACAATCTCGGCCTCTTTCTTCAGTTTAAGATTGCTGGCCTCAATATCGGCCTTTCTCGAAGAAAAGAATTCTAAATTGGCCGAGGTGGCCCTCAACGCCTTCTTTAGTGGTAACAAAAAATTCCTCGCATATCCGGGCTTTACGGTCACAACATCACCAATGAAACCTAGCTTCGGAACTCTTTCCAACAAAACGATTCGCATTTCGAAACATCCTCTGTATAATTTTGAGTCAATTAAACTGCAGTCAGATCCTTCAGGATCGTATCATGAATCCGGGTTAAAGTCGAGAAAAACAAACGGCTAGATTCTCGCACGTGAGCAGAAGCGGAGGGGAGCATGCTAAGCAGTCCCCAGTAAGGCGAGATTGAGGTAGGAAATAGAGGAGCTATGAGGCAGCCTCCAAAGTTATGCCCTTTTAAGTATGTCATATAAAATATTCTTGCCTTCGTAACTTGAGCTCCGTATCAGGTTATCTTTACAACCCAAGTCTTACTGCCCATTTCCTATGTATCTGAAGTTTTTCGGATAGGTCTCGGTGTACAGATTGCACATATCCATCAAAATTGGGGGATCTCCTGATCGTTTATTCATGAGTTCTGCGACCTTTTCAAAATCAATGCTCAAGAAATTGGACCAATTCGTCATGACGACGATCATATCACTTTGCTCGGCGGCCTCGTATGGCGATTCTGCCAAATGAAACCTCGAATCACTTAGTGATTCTTTTGAGATTATTCTGCTCGTATTGGGAGAATTTGGTGGAAGGGAAGGATCATAAGCCGAAACGAAAATTTTGTTTTTCAGCATTTCTTGAACGAGCATCATACTAGGAGATTCGCATAGATCATTTGTATTTGGCTTGTGAGCCAGTCCAAGAATCGCCAACTTTTTATTATTACACAATCCGAATTCGTCGATAAATCTCTTAAGGATTTTTTCGGAGATATTCTTGATTCTTGTCGTATTACTTTCCAGGACCGTCTGCATGATGCGAAATTCTAGGCCCAATATGCAAGCCGTACGAATGATGCCCCTCATCAAAGCCGGAGGTGAACGACCACCAAATCCTGGAGTCACTTGAAGTAGATTCAACCCAATGTCGGGATCCAGCCCCGTACCAAGTATCAATTGCCCTACATTTGCTCCAGATTTCTCGCACAAATCCACGAACTCGTTAATAAGTGCAGTTTTTGTGACGATGAAAGCCATGGAAGCATATTTAATAAGTTCTGCCGTTTCATGATTAGTGTAAATGACTGGTATTCCAGTTGATATTATTGTCGAATAAAGTTTAACGATCATATCTTCGGCTTTTCTTGAATCCTGATCGAGACCGATTACTAATCTAGACGGCGTGATGAAATCGTGCATTGCATAGCCTTCTCTCAAAAAATCCGGATTTATGACAACATCGTAGTGCTCTCCTAGAGTTAAATCCCGGCGTAGAAATTGCATATTTTTTTTGATAATGGAACAAGCTCCAACGGTAGTTACTGTCTTTATGAGAATTACCGTATAGCGAGTTTTGCTCAATAGAGGAGATATCTTCCTGATTACCTCGTGAACAGATTCGTCCTGATCTTCTTTGGTAGTAGGACCAATTGCAATGACGAAGATATCGGGATTCTCATGAGTTTGATTGAGATCACCCGCACATCTCAATCTGCCATTGTCTTGATGATTTTTCAGAGTTGCACTGAGACTAGGTTCATATACCGACACGATATTATTTTTCAAATCTCGCAAGATCAACGGATCGCTTTCTACAATATTTACAGAAAATCCGAATTCACAAAAACACACTCCCGACAGGACACCAATGTATCCACCCCCGATGATCGTAATTTTCAGCATGGCCCCAATCTCAAGTGAAAAAGCTTGATAATGGTATATGCAATCAACTTGCTAAATCAAGGCTTTTTGCGTGATATTATGTCATCTCATGTGGTTGTATATTATTTAAAATTTTTTGGGATAATTATTGCTTTGAGAAAATTTCTCCGATTTGCCAAGATATTTTTATACCCTACGTAGATTTGAATTGGAGCAATATGAAAAATGAACTTATGCTTGAGAGACAGCAATTCTCAGACATTGATGGCTTGCTCAGCAAGCACAAACGGCGCAATGCATGGACAAAAGCTGAATTGGAAATTCTTAGGAGAGGTTTTTTGAGTGGTAAAAGAATTAAGACGATCGCTTATGAAATTGGCAGATCAGAAACGGCCGTTCATAAATTCCTCAGTCGCTCCGGAATTCACCGGGCCAATAAAATACGCACACAATAACAGAAAGCAAATTCAAAGCACTTCGAATTGGTATCGAGATGATGAGGGAAGATTATGAGAAATTAAACTAAGCCTGCGCGCGATGTTCATCAGCTCTCCACGGCAGGTTTTCCGAGGCTGCGACAAGGTCCGACACCACCGGGGAGGAGTCCTGCCCCCTCGGCCCCGACTCTATGCTCCCCGGGGTTGGAGGGAGCCGGGATCTCTCCCTCCTCCCCTCCCATTCAAGCCTTTTTTCCTGCACCTGCCGCTTCTCCCTCCTCTTCTTCCTCATCCTCGCCGTCCGAGGGAACCTGGATTGATTCGATTGTGGCCGTGATCTCTTCCAGCTTCGGAGCTATAGATTCGGCATATTCCAGAACCTCACCGAACTCAGCGTTTTGACTTGTGTATTCGACTATAGCATTTATTGCTTGCGCTGTTGCGATACCCTCACTAATCCCTTTCCTCAAATACTCATCGATGGGGATGACGAAAGGACCTCCTCTCTTTTGCCAATCTTCTAAGCTCTCCTGAAAAGACTGCGCAGCATAAGCAGTCAAGAGTGCCTTGTCTTTGGCCCCACTCCCGAGATACTTATACCTCTCACTCGTGAATGGCCAGCTCCCCATCTCCAAAATTGCTGGGTCTGTCACAGTGTCCTCCTCCGCGGACCTATCCTTCTGCCTAGACTTGCGGATCTCCCGGAACGAACTGCGTGACCACTCGTGCAGGTTAGCGACCATATCTGTCGTTATAGCTAGTTGCTTCAATGCGACTTCTAAACCAACGTATTCGGTCAACTCCATTCCTCCCAGCTCGCTGTCCGGTTCCTGCTGTGGAAGCCCCGCCAATATATCCTTCAGACTGAGGACTATCCTGATAGCTCTCTCCGCGACTTGGTCCATTAAGCTCGTCCCAAAACGTTCATGGAAGTCATAGGTTTTCATAAAACTCTCCATGGTCTCCAGCCTGTTCTTCTGTATTTCTTCGGCTTTCTTTTCCCGAGAAATTTTCTGTAATCTATTGAGAGCTAGAGCTCTGTCACTCACCCATTGCATATACCTACTGTCTTCCCCGGACAGTTCTATCCTTAGCTCCTCGGACACGTCCGACCAATTCTCTAAGGCAGTCTGCAATCGGCGTTCGACCCATGCAACCGTGTCTCGCTCCGGAGAATCTTCAGCAAGGAGCGACCTAAAATTCTCCTCATCAGCTGTTAAGGCCCCTTCCTTGTCGGCCAGGTATTCTCTTAACCCCCGGAGCCCTTTCTGTATTTCTATTACGACTCTCAAAGGACCTTCAACTAAAGTGACGTATTCAGACCAAGGTAAGGACGAGGACTCCGTGCTCCCGGATGGGACTCTTGATAGCAATTCTTCCATATCGGCTGAAATTCTGCCCGCCCGGTCGTAGAGCTCTTCCTCGGGATCCTCCTTACATCTGATATCCATGATCTCCTCTGTAAGCTGGGCGATGATCCTTTGCCTTACCAGCTCTAATTCTAACCGAGCAATGCAAAGGGAATCATTTTCGATCTCCATGATGCGCTTTTGTTTCTCCTCCTGTGATTCTGCCAGTTCAATTTCGATCTGCTTGAGGAGCTTTTGGTTCTCCGCCTGCAATTTTGCCAGTTCATTCATCAGAGCAGTTTCTGCTTCCGGGGATACTACAAAATCCTCACCGTCCCCTGCTCCTTGAGCCCTTCCTTGGCCTGGTTGATGCATCAAATCATTCATCTTTCGCAGAGATTGTTCCCAAGATTTCGCTCGTTCCATTACATTACGCAGCCTTTCTCTGAGGTCGGTACTTAACTTTCCCTGCCCTCTACGTCGTTTGTGCTCCGACTGAATAAACTTCCGGAGATCCTGCTCGAGCTGATCTAACTTTGCTGCCCCCCGCTCAGCTACCCGCACTCTCTTTGTAAAATCCTCCTTAGGAACTCGCCCCTCTAGCTCCTGCTGCATCTGATCATCCTGGAATGATTCCAAAACCTTCTTGAAGGCCAACAACGGACTTTCGAATCCGACGACTACCCATTGCCAACCCGACATTCGGTCGTCCCCTAAACTTTCCCCTATCTTCGAATGTACCTGTTCGGCTATCTCTGCCATCGTTTCCAAGCCTCTCTCTTTACGGGCCCACAAGTCATGTACCCGTAAGAGGTCCTCCCATTCCTGGTCATTTGAGAGGGACGGCCCCTCCGGGAGGTATTCCATTCTCCTTCGTAAATGGGCAAATACTTCTTCTAACTCCCTCAATCTCAACTTGGCTTCCTCCAACAGGTCCGGGACTTGCTCTGCTCTGACACCTTCCCCGGCTAGTAAGGTTCCCTTGTATGCCTGCTCCAAAGCTTTTTTAGTTAATTCGATTCGTCTGCCTACCCCTGCTCCGAATCTCCCTCTGAAGGTGCGGTTGCCTCCCTGCCACTTATCCATATTCCGAGCGGCCCGCTCTTGCGTGTCCAGGCGGGCTAGAAATTCTTGGATCTGAGACAACAATCTTGCCTGTATCCGTGGAAATCTGGAAGGGACTACTCCCGCTGGTTCGATCCCTTGGCCACCCGAAGCAATCTGCTCCTGCAACACCCGGAATTCTGCCTCCATCCTCCCGCATTCGGCTTGCAAGCTTGCTGCCCGTTCTAATAAAGCTCTCTTGGTTAGATATGTTCCTCGGAAATTCGGGACCCACCGAGCGAATTTTTCCCGCAATTCCCCATATCCCCACTTTCCTTTCTCGGCTATCTCTTCGATTAGTCTCCAGACCGGAACAACCCTTGAAAGGGCCGCCCCGACGATGCTCCTCAATCTCGGCGCTTGAGCCTGAAGCGATGCCTTGGTCCGCCCTAGCTCTGCCCGAAGGGCGATCTGCTCGAGTTCTTTGGTTGCCTCGATGGCCTCGCGCACCTGCTCTTGGAGGCCCTCTGTGAAGTCTTGCCAAGTCGAGAGGAGCCTATCCCCTTCAGGGGCCCCTCTAAGCCTGACTACAGAACTCTCGGATAGTTGAGGAATCAGCCTGGCTAGGACGGTCAATGGAAGTTCTGCCCTGCTCACCAATTCTGAAAATCCCCAAGCCTCTAAATCCTCCCGCCCACGCAGTAAACGCCCCGCCTCCTCCAAGCTGCTCACGGCCGCCACTATTTCGTCACCTCCTAGCCACCCTTTGTCATCCAAGTCAGTTGCCTCAGCCAAGATTTGCTGCCTTTCTGCCCCCCTCCTGTCCAACACTGACATCGTTGTCCGGGTGCTACTACTCCAAGGACTCAGCAAAGAGCCTGGCGGTCGTCTTGTACTCGCCTCTAAGCCATGACTATTAATCAATACAATTAAAGGTAACCCAAGAATTGTCACTAATCGCTTATTCATCCTATCGTTCTTTCCTTCCAACTACTTCAGGAGGCATTATAACGATATTTGCCCTTATCGTCACTTCTTTTGAGTTAAATTGGTAATACGTCTAACATATTTCAGCTGGACGGATTTGTTGATACGGGGTAAATATTCCAATCTATTCAGCCGAGATACGGGAAGATTGCCGGGGGAAATCCCATAACTCCCATAATGCCCCGACCCCGGCACCTCGCCCTCCTGCTAACCAGAGGGTTGACCCTGGCCTCTCCTTCGGAACTGTGGCAGCCACCCACCTGCCATCTTGGAACGAGCCATTGAGGGACCGGGGCGTGATACATCCTCAGCCTCCTCTAGAACCTTCCGCCGACGGCAGGAGGACCAGTTCCCTCACCTTTTCCGCCATTCTCTTTGTCCACTCACATCCTCCGCGTATCCTCTTGTAGTCTATAGGCAGAAGGAAGGGCATCCCTTGAGCACGGAGCCCCACCTGCCATTCCCAGCCGTGGACTAGGTCGAGGATCCCTTGGATGTACGCAAACCACTGCCGGTATTCGCTAAGGATGTCGGAGATCTCTTGCGGCTCCTTCCCCCTCACCACCCTGCCGTCGTCGTATAAGAACCGATAAACTTGTAACTCTAGGAGCATGGCACGCTGAAGATGAAGCTCGACTGTTCTTGCTACTTCTCTAACACCTTCCTCTCTGACTAACCGCTCCCACGCCTCATTGCCTTCAGGTGTTACTAAGGCCCCCAAATTAGTGATAACCCGGTTCGCATTTGTCAGCAGATAATCTGTAGTTACCTCGTTGCTCTCCCATCTCTCCCGTTGCCGTCTTAATTCCTCTTCCTCCATCTCAGCCTGAGGACAGGTGATTGAGGGGAGGTAGCCTAAACGTCGGGCCAAGACCTCTACCACGCGGACCACCCTGCCCAACCTCTCGCTCACCCTCTTCACCCCCTCGATCTTTACCTCCTTCCCTGGGCTGGCCGTGGCTCCAATCATCGTATCGTATAAGCTCTTCATGCTCTCCAGGCATCCCCTAACCAGGGTCCGACTTTTCTCTCCAGTCTGCCCTCCTAACGTGCCCTGTCCCCCCGTCCAGGTTCCCTCCTCCCTCGCTTTTTCCTCCAGGGCCCAACCTATGTCTACAAAGTCCAGGATATTCTGAAGCTCGGCACCTACGATTTGTTTTTGGGCTCTTTGGACTAGCTGAGCCTGGAGGGGGGGGGGTGCTGCCGCGAAATACTGGAATGCTTAACCTCTGCGTCTCGCAGGAAGCCTGGAAGGTGGGATAGCTGCTCGTCAACATCGCGCGAAGGACTGCCCAGACGCTCCCCTCGCCTGTCGCGAGCCTGCTGGCGATTTCTTGCGCCATCCCCACAAAGTCGGGTACCGGCTCTGCATTCCTAGAATAGAGATCCCATTCGATGGCTCCCTGCAGGAACTTACTTTGGATACAACTTACATGTCCCACTGTCCCTCTTACTTTCCAGCCAGCAGCCTGCCCTCGGGCGAGAAAGGTATCTGGCCCTCGCTCCGCCACGGGAATCATTTCCAGCTTAGCGGTGAGGGGATCTATGCTGATTTCTAAAATGCGCAAGGGTCTGTCGACCAAATACACAAAATTCTCGTAAGTGCTATTGAGGAGTTCCTCCTCGGTCGGATGCAACCCCCCGGAAGACTCCAACTCGGCAATTTTGTGCAGAATGTCGGCCACCCCCCAGGTCCCTTCCTCCCCATGGGTGATCTTCTGACGAACCCCCGACCTAACCGATGCAATACGGGGTATACCAGCATCTCGCGCCTCCACCCTAGCTTGGCCATCCGGTCGTGGTTCACCTGCCCTATGTGCACTCGCCCCTAGAGCCTAGGTATAGCTTAAAAGCATTAAGCTCAGTCCAAAACTTTGCAAAACGCATTTATTCATCCTCTGACCCTTTCTCTGTTATGTATTATTACTATATATTATACTAAGAATCCTCCCCAATTGTCCATCCCTCTTGAATTCCTTTAAGTAATCTCCTCGGTAAATAGCTCTGAACAATTAGAGATGAAGTTCCAGTTGTTCCTCAGACTACCTCCCGATGGCTTCTCCTGACAAAACCCCAAAATTGGCCCCAGCTAGTTCGTTGCGGGGCGCTCAGCAACGCCGTTTGGAGAATTCGATTCTCCTTGTTGACCTGCTCTGCCCCCCGTGTAAGGAAGAAGGCGTCCATGCCCGCTCCCGGAGAAACGGGAACTTTTCATGCCTCAGGATAACCGTCCTTTGCCCTAATGAGAAAGGCTTGCAACCTCTCCGCTTGTTCCCGGATTTGCCCGAAGACCGCCCTGAACTTATCGTAATCTAACGCCTGCCTGTGGACTACCCCTGCCTCAGCGAGTGCAAGTGCCCATACCCACTGTTTGCTTGTTTCGATGACTTCTGACATGAGCTTGTAATCCCGGGCCAGCCAGAGCCAGGATTCATATTTTTCTCTATCCTTCGGCGCGGGTACGCAACCTCCGTCAGCCAGGATTTTTACTACTTGGGTCTGAATGCTTGATGCCTTTCTAAGCGGTTCGACCACTTGCCTTACTACTTCTTGGATGCTACCCCGGGCAACAAGCTGCTCCCACTCATCTGTGACCGCCATGCTTGCTAACTTCCCGAGCTTGGCAATGAGGTTGGGTATGGGGCTAAGCACATCATCGATTGTAGCTTTAGAGCTCGACCATTCTCGTTCCCTGAGAGATAATGCGTGCAGCATCGATTGAGTTCGTGGTGGGGTTAGTGGGGGGAGAAATGCGATCCTGTTTTGAATACGTGGTATGATTTTTTGTTCGATTGCCCTAACCCTCTCCTGAATACGTCCTATCTGCCCCTCCCAACTTTCGTCTTGGGCTGGATCCATTCCCTGTTTGGTCTGTAAGTACAGCCTCTCGAGCTCCTGAGCCGCCTTTCCTATGTAGGTTTCTACTACATTGCGGAATTCCCCTGCAAATGACTTCGTGGCCCCTGCCCAGGTTCCTTTTTGCCTTACTATATTCTCCAGTTCCTCCCCTAGGGTCAACGTTGCCTTGATGCTACTGAGCCCTCTCCCCAAATAAACTGTTTGTGCTCTGATAAAAGCCTCCTCCTCGTGCATCGGTCTCCCCTCCGTGATGTCCTTTGCCAGTTCCCCTAGTATCTCCGCGTGACCTTTCATGTGCTCCACTTCTGCTGAAAGGAAATTGGTGAGATGCTCTCGGAGCGGTGAGGTAAGGGGGTAGCTGCCCGGCGTGATTTCCTTTTCAGAACATTCCTCCTGAAAACTAGTGATGGGGATTTCAAGAATCTCCCTGATGGCGGGGAGGTATGCCCATGCCTGGTCTAAGCTGTCTGCGAGCTGTTGACTTAGAGTCCTCAACCTACCCCAGGACTCTTCAACCCATTCTTCTGATACACGGGCAAAGTCGTTCTCCGAAGCCGTTTGGACGTATTTCTGTGCTACGGAGCTCGCATCGACTAATGCTCTGTCTACCCCTAGCAGGGCGTGCCAGCCTCTTGCGTATAAACTCCCCTCCCCTCGCTGTCCCGCTGGAATGAACTCCAATAATTGCCCTAACCTAAGCCTGCTTCTCTCTAAGAAAAACGATATATGGGCTACCATTCGCACTAATTCCTGGTACCTGCTGCTACCTACCTCTTCTGCTGTTGGGGGAAAATTGGGCTGAGCCTGCAAAATTGCCAATTCTTCTTGTATGATCGGTGCTGTCCACACTAGTGTGCCGCCATGTTTGTTTTGCTGCCTAATTCTCAGGTGATACCTGCCCATTCTTTGCTGGTTGACCCCGCTCGGGTCCGATCTGTGAACTCTTCCCGGCGGCGGATCATCGACACTAGGTGCACTCGCCCCTAGATCCTTGGTATAGCTTAAAAGCATTAAACTCAGTCCAAAACTATTCAAAACGTATTTATTCATCCTATCAACCTATCTCGGATTTGTATAATTACTATATATTATACCGAGAATCGTCCTCAAGTGTCCAGCCCTCTTTAATGCCTGTAACTAATTTCCCAGAAAAAGAGAGATGAAATTCCAGTTGTCCCCCTGACTAACTTCGGATTTGGCATCGACTAAAACTCCTCGGCTTCCTCCGTCCTGCAATTTCGGCTCTTTTCATCTGTACGTCGAGAGTGTTACAATCCTCCTTGGATAGCCCCGGAGAGATGGCCGAGCGGCTGAAGGCGCCCGCCTGGAAAGCGAGTATACGGCAAAACCGTATCGGGGGTTCGAATCCCCCTCTCTCCGCCACCATTTTCGATTCGTACCATCCCATTCTGAGAAACCATGCCGACCTAAGAGTCAATAACTCCCCGAGGGAAAGGCCTGACAAGTCCATTGATTGACATTCTGACGCCTAAGACCGCTCCCGCCGCTATTTTCCTATCTTTCAGCCGAATCTTCCGATAATCAAAGAGGTAAGGCCCCAGCTGGGACAGGCGGGGCCTACCTGTAGTTATAAGCTCTGGAGATCCGCCTGGCCGCCCTGGTTCGATGATGGGGTATCGCTAATACGGGCGGCGTTGAGCGTGAGCCGCGCTGAAGATGGCTGCCTGCTCACTTAACTGCTCTGGGGACATCATTTCTGCCATTTCTACATCAAAATCATCTATCCCCGTATAGTCAGGGACGTTGAATGCAGGCCCATCGCTAACCCCGAATTGTGAGTCCGGGCGGGGCATGTCGGCGGGCCAGGCAAATAGTCCGTAAGCCCCTGCAAGCACAACAATTTCTCCTTGCCATCCATTGTGAAAGATCATGCCTCCTACAGGCAAACCCTGCTGCCTCCTGCTTACCCCATCTGAATATTGAAAGGTGGGCGGCTCATCTGGTTGTCCCCTAGAATTCAGGGGTCTAGACGCTAATGAAGATCCGGGGACATTGTCGATTATCGCATAAGGATTGCTCGGTTCAATCTCATGGGGATCAGGAAGGGCGAAGGGTTCATGAGCATGTGATGAAACCACGGGCACACCGTTACTAGGAGCGTAAGGATCTCGGACGACTACCGAGCCCCGCGGGGACAACTCCGCAGCGGGAGCTACTGGCCTGACTTCCTCAGGAGGTGGTGGAATGTCCTCCCCCCTCTCAGGACGAGACCCTGCCTCCGATATCCTTTGAGGTGCAGCCATCTCCCCCCTCTCTTGCTCGTAGTCGCTATATTGAGTCAGGAGATGCATCGTTGCCTCCACAGCCAATGGCCTTTGTAGCTCGGAAAAACCCATCCCCCTGAGAGCATCTCCCCCCTCCAAAAGCCGACCCCACGTAGGCCTGGGCCTGGACCCTTCTTCCACTCCCCATTGGTCCTGATGAGCTCCATCAAAGACACTCCCCATGAACCTCTCTCCACTACTTGCCCTGCGTTCCTGGTCCTGGACCAACTCATTGGCACAAATCATGATAGCGAGTGCATAGTGCATTGGCGCGTCAAAAGGTACCACTGAGGGAGATGTATTCCCATGTAAGCGGGCCGGGATCCGGCGACCCGCAATAAAGAGTCTGCGGTTCGTAGCCTCCTTACACACGCAACTGAGCACCTCCTGCACGTTCTGTGTCAGACGCCTCCTAGGCACAGTGCCTCCTTCGGACAAGAAAACCCAAGCGCCCCACACCTCAAGCTCTAAGCGGTCCCCAGGTCTTACCAACCAAGTATCGCTTTCACCAAAGGAACAGTCGAAGGCCCCCAGTACTCGATGCCCCAACTCCCTCTTAATCACCCAGCTAGTATCAGTCTCCAAGAACAGCGGGGCTACTGTGTCCTCCACCACGGTCTTTGGTTGTACAATCCTGCCTATTAACCATTTCAAGTCCTGCTGGGTCACACGGTGTGGCTCCTCAACCGTCACGACAAATTTGAAGGGATCAAAGCTTATGCAACGTCCGTGGTGATTCTGGTGAAATGCCACCCTAATGGGATAATCGATATCGATTCGTGTCCCACGCAAAGATGGTATGATTCCAGTTTCCGCCTGTGAAATTGAGAACTGATGATACCACCCTATTGCTAGTAGTGGTACTAAGACTGAAGACCGTAATGGATTCTGTCGCTTTCTTCTTTTGGTCATTTGAATCTCCTGATACCATTGCCTCTTATTTATTAGAGAGCTATTTAACTACGAAGGTCGTTATACTCTTCTCAAGCATAAAAAACAAGTATTCAGTTGTTGAAGAACCATTATAAATGAGTCTTTAAAATGAGACCTTTTTTAAAATTACAACTAATTTGAATAAAAATGAATACTATGAGTATACCATGCATCGCCATTTAAAGAAAGAAGGAGGAAGGATGGTCGTTGTTCTATCAAGAATGGGTTTTGAGCAATTTATCTTCTCTTGTAAGGGATATTTGCTCATAGTTGCTGGGTTTATGGTATTCTGTTCATGTTTTAGCCGTTCTGAATTAATATTAAACGTTGATACTGCGAGGAGCGGGGCGCGTCCATATTGGGTCCCCATATCCCTGCTTGTCCGTTTGAAGAGACTCACCGTTGAATCGTTTCAGTTGAAGCAAAATCTCAGGGGGCTGCTAGAGAATCTCTCCAGGAAGGGAAATGTCTGGCGTTCTGCGGGCTATTAATGAGCATTGTACCTGCCCGAGTCCTTCGGGTAATTATCGATTAGGAGGATTTGCTGGCCAGGTATGCTCCTTGTCTTAAAGCATACCCGAATGATCACTGGGGGAGGGATTTCTCGACAACCCATCCCCATATCATAACGCCTACCGTGAGGTGGGGGAGTTATTTATGTCTTCTACGTATGGAGGGAGCCGGTGGATCCTCCCTACGTACTTCCTGGCGTCTGTCTCTTCGGCTGGACCTCGCCTTCGATGCAGATCTTTCTTGATCGGGAGCCGATTGGGGATCTGCGTCCATTTCCTGCCGAACTCGATCACCTGATCTGTCCACGGTGGCCGGGATTGTTTCATCATCCGGTGTTGGTTGCGTGCTCCCCTTGCGTGACCTGCCGGCGGAGAATTCTGATCCTCTGACACTCATGGGTATAGCCCTTCCAGATGCGAAATGAGCCTCAGCGGCCGCTACTTCGGCTCGAAGTTCCTCGACCTTTCTCCTGATCTCCCTTTCCCGGGCAGCCTTAGAAGCACCAGCTCTGGAGGATTCTCCTCGAGCCTTAGCCGGAGTGTCTTCAGAAACCCTGCCTTGGCTCGTTCTCCTCTTCTGTGAACTGGCTTCGAAGTCTGCCGATCCTCTGCCACCCACGATACTAGATCCTTCAGATGATGAATAATCCTCAGCGGGCACTGCTGACAATGGAACTTCCTCGACCTTTCTGCGTGATTCCCTTTCGCGGGGAGCCCTAGGACCACCAGCTCGGGAGTATGCTCCACGAGGCTTGTCCGGGGTGTCTTCCGAAACCCTCCCTTGGCTCTTTCTCCTCTTCGGTGACCTTCCAGCGGATGATTCCGATTCTCTGTCACTCAGTGGGCTACTTTCTTCGGGTAGGGAATTATCGGATGTGGCAGAATGAGAGGTCTCAGGGGGATTAGCGTCAGCCAGGGCCTGCCGAACTCGAGCGCTTGGGCTGCCTGCTGATTCCGGGGCTCCTCTTTTTGGCTTATCCATCGGTATATCATCTAATTCCTGGTGTGTGGCGGGGGCGGTTGGTGCAGTCTCGGGAGGAGCCGGAGGTGTATCCACTCGCTCAGCTTGCCCAACGGGCCTCTGCCCTTGCCTGGCCTCTAATACCTGTATCTGAGCCTGCCAGAGGCTCAACGGTATGTCTTGGACACATGGGACAAACCCGAGCGCCATGTTACCAGGCAAGTGATCGAGAAAATTAATCCCTACGGAAGCCGCCAAAAAAAGGACTTGGTCGTTGCCGGTCGCACTGTCCGGATTATTTCTCAGCAACAGTTGTCCTACCTGTATAAAAGCGGAGACTCTGGGATCGCGCTCCTCTTTCATGGGATCGCGAGCCGCGGCCTGAGAATATTGTTGTGTCGATAAAAGCATTGGGACTATAACTACTAATAAAGTGGATAGTATCTTTTTCCTTGATCGTTTGGCTTTCGTGTCGGATGTTTTTCTGTACGTATTTACTCCTTTTCTTTGAATGTTCCCAACTTCTCTGGGTACCTGAGATGTTTATTGATTTGCTGGCCAGTTATACTTCTTGTCGTAAAGCATACCCGAATGATCACTGGGGGAGGGATTGTGCGGGAACCCAGCCCCCTAGCTTATATCTTACCGTGACGTGTGAGGGTTATTTACCTCCTCTAGGTCTGGAGGGAGCCGGACGAGCAGCTTCCCTGGCCTGCGGTCCTTGAGAACTTGTGCTTCTTCCTGAGGCGGCTCTGCTTGTCTGCTTCGTCGGAGGAACGTCGACTGGGTCCAGGTTGGACTGGAGTGACCACCCTGCTTGGCGGGCGTTCTCGGGCGAAGTGGTTGCTGCTACCGCTTGCCTTAGCATTTCTTCGGACGTACGAGTTATGTCCTGGCACGTAATGCATGACTGCCCACTAAAAGCGCCGTACGACAGCGCCCTCATATCATTATAAGACAATAGCCATGGCTTCAATATCCCTACCCAACAAACTCTTTCTAAGGTGTCCATGTCAGTCTCCCCAGGTAATGGCTCGAACTGGTCAGGCCCGGATCTAGGCGGAGGAGATCCTTCCGGGATATCTTCAGGGGCCCTGGTCCGGGGTGGGTACTTCAACCGCCCGCATGCGGCTTCTATTTCTGAGATCAATTGTCGGCATCTGCTCACGTCGAAGGGGGGGGGAATGCGGACGTGTTCACCCTCCCTTGCCTCTCTAATTCTCCCCAATACCTGAGTCCTAGAGTTCCGAAAAGGGACAGGATCCTCCTATCCGAAGGAGAGTATCTCTGTTGCGCCGCCCTTTCCTCGAACTGCTGCTTGCAGGCCCTTATAACTGCCGCATTGACTTGTTGGGGCCACCGAAAAGGTGCAGGGTCATCGCCCCTTGCGAGCTGTTCCCGCAAAACAGAAGTTCCTAATCCTGCCAATGTTAAAAGGATATTCACATCGGCTGAGCGCAGTTCTTCTGTAGACCGGGCGTACGTATGAACTAGATCCGTAAGCGCTGCTAGGGTGGGATCCTGCGCCGCGGCCAGAGAATTTTGGGGTGTCGATAATAGCATGGGGACTATAACTACTAATAATTTTGATAGGATCTTTTTACTTGAGCGTTTGTCTTTCGTTTCGGATGTGTTGCTGTACATATATACTCCTTGTCGTTGAATGTACCCAACTTCTCTAGGTACCTGAGATATTGCTTGGAAATATAATATACTTGTGCAACCTTGTCAAGAAAACAAAAACACTTTTTATCTGTTTGGATTGGACATTATATTGAAATATTATAATTTTCTTTATATAAATTCTTCGAGATGATTGGTGGAGGATGGTTGCTTGTAGCCGATCCTTGTGGGAGCTGGCGGAAATTGAGAATCGAAAAGTGTCTCCTGAAAAGTTAAATATGTCTTGGCATGGGGTCTACCGAGGCATTTTGCGGGGGATTTAAAGGTCTTTTTTGCCGTTGCAATCTTTGGATTGTCTTGTATACTTCATATGTAGATTCCTACCTTTTGTGTTGTTGATCCGAAATGAACTCTGCCGAGAATCGGAATGAGCAAGATTTGAGTCCCAAAATAGTCGTAATTGGAGTTGGCGGCGCAGGCGGAAATGCCGTCAATAATATGATCCGGTTAAATTTGGAGGGAGTAGAATTTGTTGTGGCCAATACCGACGCTCAAGCTCTGAAACAATCCCTCGTTACCCCCTCTCAGAGAATACAGCTTGGGTTGTCCGTGACCCAGGGTCTTGGGGCCGGATCGAGACCAGACGTCGGGAAAAATGCCGCCGAGGAGTCCGCCGATGAAATATTAAGGTTCTTCAGTGGGGCTAATATGGTTTTCATTACGGCCGGAATGGGCGGAGGTACCGGAACCGGCGCCGCCCCCGTTATCGCTAAAATTGCGAGAGATGCCGGAATTTTGACGGTCGGGGTCGTAACGAGACCATTTTCCTTTGAAGGGGCTAACAGATCAAAGGCTGCCGATGGAGGAGTCACCGAATTACAGCAATTCGTCGACACCCTTCTGATTATTCCAAATCAAAATCTATTTAGATTGGCTAATGAATCGACCACCTTCGCTGACGCCTTCAAAATGGCCGATAACGTTTTGTATTCCGGGGTTCGGGGCGTGACCGATCTTATGATTATGCCTGGGCTGATTAATCTCGATTTTGCTGATATCAGAGCTATCATGAGCGAGATGGGAAAGGCCATGATGGGGACGGGTGAGGCCGAAGGAGAAAAGAGAGCTCTCGATGCGGCCGAGTCAGCCATTTCTAATCCACTTCTAGATGACGTTTCTCTGCAAGGAGCCAGGGGAGTTCTCATCAATATTACAGGTGGTTACGACATGACTCTATACGAGGTCGATGAGGCCGCGAACCGAATTAGAGATGAAGTCGACTCGGATGCTAATATTATCTTTGGTTCGACTTTTGATGATCGCCTTAATGGGCGAATTAGAGTTTCGGTAGTTGCGACTGGGATCGGAGGATCACAAGACAACCTTTTCCAGAAAAACAAAGAGATGTCGGGAATAATGGGATTGAGTAATAAGAGGGATAACGGAAATACTCTACTATTTGATGATATCGTAGCTCGTCATGAGCAGAAAGCAGAAAATCCCGTGCAGGATGTGGAAAAAATTGGAGATATGAATCAAGATTGGGAAAATCATGATGGAACCGTTGATAAAAATAAAAGGAAGTCACAATCTTTTTTCAATAGATTTACGAAATCCAGGCAAGGGTCCGGGAAATATGAAGATGATTATATTTCCAATGACCAGGAAAAGAGATCTCAGCCACCGAAGGGCGTAAGCCGAGCAGAGGAGGACGAGGAAGATATCGATATCCCATCCTGCTTTAGACGAAAAAAATGATAGATATTTCAGGTTATACAAATAGCTCGACAATTATACTGATAGCTGGAATGCTCGCTATCGCGGCCCTAGTACTCACTCGGATAGTGAACTGCTTCGTCAAAGGAGAACGATCAGCAACTCCTAGATATGAATGCGGAATAAGGAGTGTGGAACGGCCCTCACCCTTAGTATTTCATTCCGAACAATGGGTAGGTATGGCGGCGTTATTAGTCATCGAGACGGGAGTATTGACGCTCCTGATCCTGATTTCTGGGTCAGAAAGACCGACGACTTGGGAGGCAAGAACCTTAATCTTCTGCATACTGACCCTCATCTGGCAATTACGAGAAATCTTAGATTCAAAAAAGATACAGCATTACAACAACTGGATATTCTGAACCTTGGCTTTGTCTGAATACTCGCACTACATCATTGACACATACGTACGTTTTCTGGTACTATAAATCATATAGCGTCCTTATCGTTGGTTGTGTAATGGAAAGAGTAAATGTCTCGAATGCGAGAGAAAATATTTATGCGTTGGTTGAAAGTATAAACAAAACAGGAGGGCCAGTTTGTGTCACCTCAAAGTCTGGCAATGTTGTTATGATTTCTGAAAATGAATGGAAAGATATAGAAGAAACCGTCTATCTGATGTCAAATAAATCTACGTATGAAGCGATAGTAGGAGGGGTAAAAACACACGCTGACGATTGTTCAGATAAGCTGCCGTGGTAGGATGGAAAGTAATTTATACGCAAAGAGCTCAGTCAGATTCTCTGAAACTTAAGGCTGCCGGGTTAAAAGAAAAAACGATAAAACTGTTAGATATTATTTTAGAAAATCCATTTACATCTCCTCCGCATTTTGAAAAATTAATCGGGTTTGATAATGTATATAGTAGGCGAATTAATATAAAACATAGATTAGTATACGAAATTATAAAAAGTGAAAATACAATTAAAATATTGACGATGTGGACTCATTATGAGTAATTGGGAGAGAATTTATCCTACATACTCTATCTCCTGGTAAGATACATCCCAATGTATCTAGCTATGCTTACTTTTTATCGACTGCGATAACTGCCTCCAGTGGAATTAATGGTATTTTTCTACTACCAGTTTTTATTGTATTTTTCTCCAATCGCAGCTGATTTTCCTTTTTAAAATCCGCAACAAACGATTCTAGATCTTTTTCGTAAGCTATGCGCTGATTAATAGCAGATTTTAGAGAAGTTTTTTGCATTTCAATTTGAGACGAGGCATCTATGTATTGTTTGTGAATATCATATTTGTTGGCCCAGGATATAATATTTTTTTTGTACAAAGTTTCTAACCTATCTAGGTAATTTTTAGTTATCTCAGATAATTGTTTAAATAATTCTACAGAGTGCTTTATGGTATTTTCTTCTTCGATCTTCGAAGATGTCTGCCGTTATTATAACATCATTTCTTTTGAGCAGAAACTTTTATAAGTTCTCTTATTTCTTTTTTTACGTTTTTCAAATTGCTATTATGTAACAATGGTATTAGTCTCTTAATTTCTACAATTGGTAAATCCCACCATTTCCACTCCAATAGCAACTCGATTAATTCATCATCAAATCTTTTTCTAATAACTCTTGCCGGATTACCAATTATTACTGTATATGGCGGAATGTCTCGACCTACAACACTATTCATTCCGATTATTACCCCATCTCCTATATTTACCCCCGGCAGTATTGTTGCATTTTGTCCTATCCACACATCATTCCCAATAACAGTATTCCCTTTAATGGGCATTTCATTTAATTGTGGAATTCCTTCTTCCCAATGTTCAAAAATATAAAAGGGGAAGGTCGATATACAATTCATCTGATGGTTTGCTCCATTCATAACAAATTCAACCCCAGAGGCTATTTGACAAAACTTACCTATGATTAGTTTGTCGTTATAAAAATCGTAGAAATGTGTAATATGTTTTTCGAAATCAATATCTGAAAAGTATGTAAAATCTCCTACGGTTATATTTTTGTTTTTGATGAGTGGTTTTACATAAGTTACGGTGTCTACATTCGAAATTGGAAATGCAGAGAGAGGATCAGGTAATAAGTCATCTTTCATAATGAATCGAATCAACAGGAGCTCTTCCAAAATATATCAATTCACATTTAGTATTGGAATCGTTATCTTCGAATTCGAAGTAGTTTTGAAGGAATTGGAATTTCATCGAGGCTTCTCATTGCCACCAGTTAAGGCCCGCAAAGTACTAATCCTCATCGGATAAGACAAACCATATTCCCAATTCATCGAATTGCATCCTGCGCAGCAGACAGCGCTCCGCTCATAAAACGGAAGGCCCCCTTAAAGGGCCCGCCAAAAGGAGTGATACAGTTTTTTTGAACCGAGATGGAGCAAGTATCAACTCAGGTCGTCCAGGTAACGTCTTTGCACGGGGGTAAGACCGGGGCCAGCCATGGAACCCACCCAGTCAGACCACGAGCGCCCCCTCCGCCCTAATTTACCCTTCCTTCAGTCTATCCAACGCTTCGAACAACTTCCCCATTTCCCTCAACTGCCTGACTGATTGGTTCAAAGTACCGATATCAGTATCCGCAGGACCTGTGGCTTCCGGAATTGTGCCTGCAGGAGCGGGTGGCGCTTCTGTCGGGCCTGGAGCTGGACTTTCACCCCCTTGAACTGCCCCTGCTTCGGCTGCACTCGACGGTGGCTCTGCTACCACTGGCACCGAAGCTACTGGAGCGGATGGCTCCGCTGTAGTTCCTGGAGCTGGACTTTCACCCCCTTGGGCTGTCCCTGCTGCGGCTGCACTCACCGGTGACTCGACTTCCGGTACTGCTTCTACGGGGGCCGCTGGAGAGACCCCCGCATCCGTACCAGAGGGCGCCGCCGACGTGGAAGAGGCCCCCCGCCACCCTCTTGACTGTTTTGCTCCCTGTTCCGGCTGGGCTGCTGGGGAAACGGAGACCTCCTGCCCTGCTGCAGGGACTCCCTCCATGACCGGACCCGACGTGTCCAAATCCGGATCAGGGGCCGGGATCTGAGGGGATGCCGCGAGCTGTTGTTGAAGCGAGCTACCGGCCGGGGAGGCGATGTCTTCCCCCTGTAGAGGGACGGGCTCCGAATCTCCAGATGAGGCCTCGGCTACCGCAGCCCCGAGGGGTGTCCCCGTCTCTTCTGCTATGTCATCCAGTTTTTCTTCCATGCCCCCGATTTTCTCACCAAGTCTTCTGACCTCTGCCACCAGGCTGCCCAGTGCATCCTCGTGTAGATAATCCGCCCTTCCTATAGCTGATTCCGCCGGCCGCCCCTCTGACGTACCCTCCTCTACTCCTTCTCGCCCGGGGATTTGATACTCTGAATCGGTGTGTACCGCTCCTGGATCCCTGGGCGATAGATCGAAGTCAGGGAAATCTGCCTCAACTGTTGCCGAATGGGATTCCTGGATCTCCTCCGTCTGGCCATCCAGTTTTCCTGTCCCTGGGGTATACTGATTATCTGAATCCCTCAGAGTTGCCATAGCTGCGTCCTCCGGTCGCTCTACCCACGGTCCATCCGGTCGGCCTACCCCCGGAGAGGCCTGATACTCTGAATCTCTCCTGAGCTCTCCTACAGGCCCGAGTGGAAGATCCAGGTCATTGTAATCACCCGAATCTACCGCCGGAGGGGATGCATGCAGCGCCGCAGACGAGCCAGCCGGAACTCCTGCCCCCTGGGGGATCGAGGATGCTGGATCGCTCTCGGCTTCTACTGGATCTCTGGGTGGAAGATCGAGGGAGTGAGGAGGCTCTCCCTGGACATCTTCGTAGAACGGCCCGCCGTTTGGACCAATTCCAGCTGCGTGACCACCTACCTCCCGGATTGGTTCAGACTGATTCGGGCTTCCCGGGTGCTCATTACCCTGTTCCCACATTTCCTGGGAGATCTTCCCGGACTCGGCGCCCGGATCGTTTTCATTCTCTTCCCACTCCGGATAATCGTCTAACCAACGTGCACTACCCCCCTCGTTGTCTGTCCACCAGTTCTGATCGGGTTCGTCTATGTCCTGCAAGGATCTGCCGGAAAGCCAAGATTCTGGGCGCCAATCCTCTCCGTCCTGATCGACCTCGGGCCCCCACTGGTATGTGTAGTCCGACTGCTCGGGGACGCTCTCCCCGCCGTCTCTCCCGTAGATCTCTTGGGAGGGAACAATTCTGCCTGCGGACTCTAGATCTAGCACTTGATCCCCATCTCTACTGAAGCCTCCTGTCTCCCTCACCTCTGCTCTAGGATCTGTCCCTTTGGAGGGGACAATGCTTCCTGCGGACTCTAGATCTAGCACTTGAGCCCCCTCTCCACTGAATCCTCCTGCCTCGCTCTCCTCTGCCCTAGGAGTTTGCCATGCTGCTAATCCAGCATCTCGCGGCTCGAGGGGATCGCTGTCCTGAGTTGCTCTGGTCTCCGGGCCCCGCGTCTCTGTCTCTTCTTGATGGACCGCCCCTTTTGATTGAGCTATGATGATGTCCTTCAGTTCGGCTACTTGTTCTGTCAGTTGTTCTATACGATCTCCTTCCTCTGTTTCGGGGGACTGTGCCTCCACTTGAGAGGATTGGACTGAGCCACCCTCAGGGCTTGAGCCTGCTAACGGGAGATCCGCTGGAGGAATAGCGTCCTCTCCCTGTGCGGCTTCGGCGATACCTCTCCCGACCTCAGCCGGAGAATCTCCATCTAAGCCTATGCTGACCGGGATGGCACCCCCATCTCCCGGGAGAGCCGTTGCTGAGGCTTGAAAGTACCCTCCTCCCCATTGTGCTTCTCCGACCTGTGCATTAAATACCTGTGCTGCTGCCTGTAGGGGTTGATTCTCAGGGCTTTCCTGGTTTGCTAGCGGAGTAGGAGCCGCAGCGGTGGCTCCAGCGATTTCCGGCCACTGCCCGGCCAATGCTGGGTAGCCAGATTGTCCGAATGCATCTGCTTGTACGAACGGATCTCCGAAATATGGCGCCGGCCCCGCCTGGCCTCCTCCGGCCTGCCCCCCCTCCGCTTGCTGTAAGGGCCCGGCGTACTGCTGAGCCCCGGGTGCTTCAGAAAGGACCGCCTGAGGGATCTGAGTCGGGGCAGGTACTGTAGCCCCTTGAGACGCGAAGCCCCCAGACTGCCCGTCGGGAAAGGCCGCTTGTGGATAAGTCACCCCTGGAGGTTGAGTTGGGCCAAAGGATGCTGTATCTCCAGGGGAGGCAGGTAGCTCGCTTGCTGGGTATTGGGGCGCCTCAAATGATAAAGCTGCCGGCGGAGACGGGTTGTTTTGGAAGGCCTGCCCCACCTCTGCTCCTGTCGGAACCTGCCCAGAATATTGAGAAGATTGTTGACCACTTAAATCGCCCTGCTGGTAGCCAGGATCTACGACCGTCTGCCCATCTAGTAGGGGCTGCCCTGGTGCCAATGGTGCTCCCCCTTGGCCAGGTGCGGGCACCGGATAGAATGGCATCGATTCTGAAGCTGGATCAGGTTGAGGGGATTGAACAACGTACTGTGCACCTGGAACTTCACCTTGTGGGTAGGGCCCCTCAGGCCCAGGCTGCCCAGGAAATGTTTGATCCCCAGGTTGCTCGGGTGCTCCGGCTGCATTTATCTGCCCCCCAGCGGCTTGGAGAACGACTTGAGCTCCGGAAGGATCCTGCTGTCCAGCGGGAGGGACGCCCGGCTGCCCGCCAGCCTGAGACTGAGCTGGTGGCAATGGTGCTCCCCCTTGGCCAGGTGCGGGCACCGGATAGAATGGCATCGATTCTGAGGCTGGATCAGGTTGAGGGGATTGAACCACTGACTGTGCGCCTGGAACTTCACCTTGTGGGTAGGCCCCCTCAGGCGCAGGCTGACCAGGAAATGATTGATCCCCAGGTTGCTCGGGTGCTCCGGCTGCATTTATCTGCCCCCCATCGGATTGGGGAACGACTTGAGCGCCAGAATTATCCTGCGGAACAGCGGGAGCGACGCCCATCTGCCCGCCAGCCTGAGACTGAGCTGGTGCCAATGGTGCGCCTTCTTGGCCAGCTGCGGTCTCTGGGTAGAATTGCACCGAGGCTGAGGCTGGATCAGGTTGAGGGGATTGAACACCGGGCTGGGAGCCTGGAACTTGACCTTGTGGGTATGTCCCCTCAGACCCAGGCTGACCAGAAAATGATTGATCCCCAGGTTGCTCGGGGGCTCCGGCTGCATTTATCTGCTCCCCATCGGCTTGGGGAACGACTTGAGCGCCAGAATTATCCTGCGGAACAGCGGGGTCACCGCCTTCTGATGCAACTGCCTCATTAGGCTGCCCTTGCCCTATAAATGGTTGGGCCGTCGGGGGACCACTTCCATTTTGCGCCTCCTCGCCAGATGCCGCCGAAGCCGCAATAGCTCCATCCCCTGCTCCTGTCGGATCTAGCTCCTGACCGGGCCCCCCCTCGGGAGTACCAGCAACGGGAGGACCATCCGGGGGATTAGATGAAGGAGCTTCTGCCGGGCTTTGTTCTGAGGCTTCGAAAGATTGGGTATCAACTGTATTTGCTGCTGATTGAACTGTCGGGCATATGGTCATTGGAGCAAGACATATCAATAGCAATTTCTTATTTATCATGTAACTCACCTCAATTTATTGCTGATGAAAGTATTATATCCATCATCTTCTTACCGTATTATGTGGGAAAAAAATTAATGATTTGTTAAGGAGAGGTGTTTTTAAGTGTTAGTATTATTGTTTTTAATTGTTTTTGCATAAATGAAAAGGCCGGGTATATTTGCTATGAGGCAGATAACAAACATTGTTGCCCATGAATAGTGATCTACGACAACCCCTCCTATATAGGCCGAAAAAATGCGAATAAGTGATCCTATCGAAAGAATGAGAGCAAAACGATTGACATCTCGATTCGACTCCTGAGCCGCGAAAGTTCTGTATACGACATTGGTGAAGCCGAAAGTAAATGTCGCAAGATTAATTATAATCGCAAGGATTATCGTACCAGGCATCTTGAACGGGAGCAGGATAAATGGAATCGTTGCGCACAGCTGCATTATCAATGCGTGCCTGAGACATTTAGTAATGCCCATCTTCCCGATCCAGTATCCAGCAAGAAACCCTGAAATAATCGTCACGAACATACCCAAGATATGCGTAATATTTGCAAATATTATTTTACTAATCCCATGCGTCTGTAAGAATATTGGCTTCATTGTACTAATACATCCATCCGCAAATTTCAGAGAAAGCAGTAATAATGTAAATATAATTATATTGTGCTTTTTAAAGAACTCCTTAAAAGTTAATACATAATCCTTTAAGGAAAATAATTTATCTGGAATCGTGGGCTGCTGTCCGTTGCTTATGCGAGGAATGAAGGCCGTCGCAATCAAACAAAGAGCTATGAATATTCCAGTGGCAAGGAATGATTTCTCCCAACCAATGGCCTCTGCCACGTATAGCATGACTCCACCAGATATAAATATTCCTAATCTAAATCCAGCGCTGATTACGGACGTTGCCGCCCCTAACTCTTCTGTTCGAAATGATACGAGGTTAACGTGACTGTAGACCGTATCATATAAAGCAATCGAAATAGATAAAATAAAAACTAGTAAGCCTACGATAAAGATGTATCCTGCATTGACCAGATATCCTATCGATGAAAAACAAATAACTATGAAAATTTGCAATACAAGTGATATAATCTTAATTATATTGAATTTGGAGTCTTGAAATTTAAGAATGAAATTCTTGATTGCTGGAGATAGAGCAAATTTCCAACTATATGGGAAGGTTGCTGCTAAAATTAATGTTATTTCGGAAACTTTAATATTATGTTCTGATAGCATGAACGGTAGGCAGGAGCATAGCCCGATAAACACGACCCCACTCAGCAACCCGCCAGCGAATACATAAAGTAGGATAAGCAGCCTACCTTCCAATTTGAGAAACAATGTCTAGACGCCCCTTTTGAACCAAGTAATGAGCTTTTGTCTAAATGATTTTTTATAGAGAGATTGTCGTATCGATGAAATGCCTTGTAATTCTCCTAGGCAATACATGGCCGCCCCCGCGGCCGTAGCAAACGATGCGGTCTGCACGAAGTCATGAGATCCGATTGTCCCAACCGGTTTACCAAGTCTAACCGATAAACCATTGAAATATCGCCTAGATCGGATCAGTCCAGTAAGCCCAGAAATTCGGCTTCCTCCACCGGTTATAACTATTCTTTGGTATAACAACTTATCGGCTCCACATGTTTCGATGTGTTTTTCGACCGATTCTAGCATTTCTTCAAATCTCGCCGCTATGATTGAATTTAGCATTCCCTTCGAAATATTTTGAATGTGTTCTTCTCCATACTCGTCTATCCTAGAAACTAAGATTTGCTCTTCCTCGTAATGAGGATTTTCAGCTGAAACTCCATAAAGGATTTTTAATCTTTCGGCATTGGATTTCGACGTTCTCAGTACCATAGCGATATCGTTCGTTACGTTTTGACTACCTACCGGAATCGTTCCAAGATACAATACGGTTCCATCATTAATACAACATATCGATGTTGTCGTTCCCCCGATATCAATTAGTGTTACCCCGGATATGGTTTCATCTTCCAAGAGGACGGAAAGAACCGAAGCATAAGTAGAGCAAATAAATCCCTCAACATCGATATTATTACGGCTCAAGCAATTTTTTATGTTTTGCAAAAGAGATGATTTAGCGTACATGACGTGAAAAGTACCTGATAAAATTTCACCAACCATCCCGAGAGGCGCATGGATACCATCATTTTCATCAATCGAGTAAGAAATCGGGAAAATATGAATCATTTCCATCGTAGGATCGGAGGACCGCGAACAATCAAAATTCATTAGGGAATTGACGTGAACATCATCGACCGGAACTTGACCTATCTCTATGGAATTATCGATAGCTCTCGAAACAATAGCCCAAGATGGAATCGAGACAAAAACAGACTTCACATTCTTTTGAGCTTCCTTTTCGGCCGTTAAAATAGATCCTATCAAAGAATCTTCCAAATCTTCGAGATTGGTAATGGCTCCTCTTTTTATGCCCTTGGTTAGTTGATATCCAATTCCCAGAATCCGGATGCCTTTTCCAAACCCAGATAGGGCATCAGAGTCCTTTCGTTCTATTTTTGCAATAGCCGCACAGGTCGTATCTGTTCCTAAATCTAAAACAGCAACCTCTTTCCTAATATCTATTATTTTCCTGAACAATAGCAGTCTCTGAGGATAAACAATACGAATGCACATCGATTGTTAGGTATGATACAATAAAGTCGGTAAATTATCCATCCTACTATGTCGTCTTCTTTTTTCTTAAGTTACATTCAACTCACAAACAATCGGATGTATACGGGAAATTGATCATCATTCGATATTAGATTCAGTACTATCATCTATTTCAGTAATTGGCCACCTTGGCCGAGTCTTTGCATCCAGTTTGCTAGGTTTGAATCCGGCGAGCATTCTCTCGATGGCGGCCCAACCTATCATCGCGGCATTATCGGAACACAGCTCTAGGGAGGGAGCCGAAAAATTGAAATTCTCTTGTTCGCAAATTTTCGCCACGGCTTCTCGTAAGGCCTCGTTTGCCGCCACTCCCCCGGCTATCACGATATTTTTCGGTTTGGATTTCGTCATCTGATAAGCTTTTCTCAGTTTTTTCGTGATATGGGTTATAACGGTCAGTTGAAAGGAGGCCGCCACGTCGGCTCTATCTTGATCACATATATTCTTGAGAGTCGCAATATGTAGTTTAGTAGCTGTCTTAATTCCCGAGAAGGATACATCGCACCCAATTCTTCTTTGCATAGGGATCGTATAATCAAATCGCGAACTATCTCCATTTTTAGCAATCTTCTGGATCGATGGTCCGCCTGGGTACGCGAGGCCAAGCATTCTTGCTACCTTATCGAATGCCTCACCGGCCGCATCGTCCAATGTCTTTCCAAGAACTTCATATTTCCCAACTCCAAAAATTTCGGCGAATAAAAAGTGCCCGCCCGAAGCTAACAGCAACAGATATGGGAATTCGACATCATAACAAAGGCGAGGAGTAAGAAGATGACCTTCCAAATGATTTATAGCCATGAAAGGCTTCCCATTCATCAAAGCCAGTGCTTTTGCAGTTACCATCCCAACCAGCAATCCTCCAATGAGTCCCGGGCCAGCAGTTGCCGCAATCAAATCGACCGTTTTAAGGGTTTCATTCGCCTTTTCGAGAGCCTCTTCTACAACCACATCGATTACGTCCATATGATTTCTTGCCGCAATTTCTGGAACGACACCTCCAAATTCGGCATGAATAGCAATCTGCGATTTGATCACATTTGATAGAATACGGCCATCTGGAGTTGCCGCATCACAAACGACGGCCGCAGAGGTTTCGTCGCAACTCGATTCGATCGCCAAAACTTTCACTATTACTGTCCTTCCTGAAGCCAGTTTTTCCCTGTTTGAATCCACAATTTTAGTTGCAGAAATTGTGATTGCTTATAATATTCAGCTCTTTCTCGTGATGCAGGCAGCAAATCTTTATTAAAAATATCAATAATTACATTGAATTTCGAGAGATTTTGATTTGATATATCGAGGCCGTTGTGTATTAAGCAAGTTGGATTGTTGCAAAAACTTATATGGGTGGAGAGCCAGGTATGGCAGAATGAGGCATCCTCCTCGGCAGGCATGGACATCTTGCTACCGTGGGGGATAAAACTTGCCTTTGAATATGTCCACAGAGTCAAATCGAATGACCGCACTTCTTCATCTGTTTCGCATAAAAGCAAAACTTTTTCGCCAGATGTATACATCTTCTCTACCGATTTTATCGCAATTGAAATAAAATCTGCCTCGATGGCATAAAAAATTACGTTTTTATCTCGCATCGGCGCTTCACATTGGTGGCTATCTTGTCCAAAACGGCGTTAACAAATTTTTCTCCCCCGCCGCCGATAAATTTCTTTGCAATCTCAACATACTCGTTAATGATGATTGGAATCGCAGTCTTTTCGAAAATCATCTCTGTAATTCCAACTTTTATAATACTTTTCATTATCATCGGCGAGGTTATCATGCTAGTTTTCGATACAAGATTGTGCTCAATAATATCATCGAAATCAACTTTTTCCTCAAAATTCGACACAAGTCGTTTAAAAAAATTCCTGTGCATCTTACACTCTAACTCCTCATCTTCCTCGATAAAATCAGAGACATTGTCAATTATCGACGAGATATCATTGTTAGTAACATCTTTCTGATACATCACCTGTACAGCCGCGATACGAGATATACGTTTTGCCAGTTTATGGTTGAGCATAACAAAAAATCGAAACTAATGTGCATCAATATACATGGGTAGCGTCATATACTATAGAAAAACGGCACCTCCCCCGCAAGGACATTCTTTGCTATAACCCCCAATTAAGGTCGATAATTAGATAAATCTTAAGATTTACGTCCTAATCGTACAAATTTATCAAAAAGAATAGCCATAGCACCATTGCCACCGACATTGCAGGCGGCAATCAGAGGATCGAATAAGATGTACAGAGCCGTCACGATAGAGAGCATTTCTGGAGTAAATCCCAAATATCTTTGTAAAAAGGGCAGCATGACAAGAATTCCCCCTCCTGGGACAGCCGCAACAGCAAATTTTGCAAGAATAAAATGAATAGCAAAAATTACATAATCAGATATACCCGGTAATTCCATCTTAAATGAGACCATAACAGACATGGCAACCATCGGAATGAAAAAACAATCTCCTACAAGATGAATATTGACGGTCGACGGAACGATGATGCTTGCATTACTCTTCTGAATAGAGTTTTCTTCGGCCGCTTTAATCGAAAGCGGAAGGGCAGAAGCGCTAGACATCGAACCGAAGGCTGTAATCGTCGCCGGAAAGACGTTTCTCAAATACATTACTAATTTAGACAAACTGAATTCTGCCAAGATAAAATATTGCAATAAGACAAAGCAATAGGATGATGTAACAAACACGAAAAGAATCGGTAAATATTGTTCGAATATTTTAAGTAATACTCCATCATGTTGTAACTTCAAAGCAGTTCCGATGATAAAAAATGGCATAATCGGAATTAAGATTTTAAAGTAGTATTGAGTAATAACTTTCATAATCATGGAAATTTTTGACGCTAATTTACTGCTGAGAAAATAAGTTATTAATCCGAGAACAATACCAGACAGCAGCGCAACATCATTCGATACCAAAGTATCTAACGAAATTTTGAAAACTGGAAATAGAGAATCAGCGGCGACCGAATCTTGTATAAATTGAGTCGTACCACCAATATCGATCGCTATCAAAGAAACGAGATATGAAAGCATCGTATTCAAAAAATTCGAACAACAAATTAATGGAATAATTATTAAGATGTACTTAATAGCATTAGTTCCAAGCCGGACGATTGAGCAAAAAACCAAAGCGAAAATGACAAACGGTAAAGAGAATATCAAACACTCTTTAATCGCCAAACTAACCGAGTAGAAGAACGATTTTCCAGAGATTGGTAAAATCGAACAAAAACATAAAGCAAAAAGAAAGGCGCTAAGAAAAACAACGGGGACAATGAAGTGCTTTAAATTGCTACGACTTATCCCCACAGGAAAAAGATTACCTCTTAGAGAATTGAAATCTTCTACGAGCCTTGCGATGCCCATACTTCTTTCTCTCAACTATCCTGGAATCTCGAGTCAAAAACCCTGCCTGCTTCAGGATTTTGTGCAAATCCGGCTCGAATGAATCGAGAGCTTTGCTGATTCCGTGCCGCACGGCGCCAGCTTGACCAGAAAGCCCGCCCCCTCTAACCGTGCAAAAGACGTCATACTGACCATCTCTAGATGCCGTGGCAAATGGCTGAGCTATGACCATCCTGAGAACTGCTCTCGCAAAATACGTCACCTGGTCGCGCCCATTAATCAAAATACGTCCAGAGCCAGGTTTAATCCAAACTCTAGCTACTGCATTTTTCCTCTTGCCGGTCGCATAAGCTCTACCGAATGCATCGAGTACCTGCTCTCTCTTGACAGCTTCCTCATCTATCGACAAATTCACAATCTGATCTTCAATAACCTGATTTTCTGCCACTTTATCCATTTCTCCGATTATTTTTGCTATTCAATTTCGCGACATCCAACATTTCTGGATTCTGAGCGATATGTGGATGCTCCGCCCCCTTATATACCTTCAATTTCGACATAATCTTTCGGCTCAAAGGTCCCTTATTCATCATTCTTTTCACGGCATTTGTCACTGCGCGGTCAGATCTCGGCTCGTCCAGTAATTGCCTCATACTGCGCTCCTTGATCCCTCCAGGGTATCCCGTATGCCAATAATATTTCTTATCATCGAGCTTTTTACCGGTCAGGAGAACCTTATCGGCATTCACCACGATGACGTGATCGCCGCAGTCAACATGCGGAGAGAAGTACGGTTTGTTCTTCCCGCGTAAGACATTAGCGATGATCGAGGCAACCCTTCCGAGGACTAAACCGTTCGCATCAATCAGAATCCATTTTCTCGTAACATCGGATTCCTTAACAAAGGACGTACACATTCTTTCTATAAGCTCTTCAATCTACAATCCATGAAATGCTATCACATGATAAGGCCCTTTTCAACACAGATCCTCCACATCTCCAAATTCCGTAAGCATATTTAGCAGAAAATTGCGCATAAAAGTATAAATTCAATTTTAATGCGAAACCTGCTCGCAAATTCTCCTTTCTAGGCGTATTTTAGTATTGATCCGAGTCAATCAATAAATCAATCTTCCGGCAGGTAGTTTTTGTGTATTTCGGTGACTAGTGTGAAGAGGTTTTTTAGCATCAACAGAGCTCTGAGTCTGTCGGTAGTGTCTGGTGTGTTACTTCTGGGCTCGGAAGTAGTCGGAGAATATAGTGGCAATGAGCGCGTGACTGTAACGTTCACTTCCGATGGTTCGAATGTGTCTGCTAAATTCGATGGCAATGGGGGCAATTCCCGGGATCCTAGGATTGTAGATAAGGTTTTTGACACAGGTGGAGTGATGGAATACAGTAGGGGAGCTCTTGAGCTTCAGTTACGGTTGAAGGATGGAGCCAACGGCGCGCGGTGGATCGAGCTTTTTGGATTTAAGAAGCCTGGAGAACCTGACGACGCTCTGAGAGATAATCTCATAGCGCTGAACTTTGTTTGTCTCGGAAACGAGGAGTTTAGTTTCTGTCCAGAAGGCGGCTTATGGAAGCTACCTACTACCAGCGTAGATACTCAGAAATTTCACTTAGGGGGATCGGGTCGCCTTCAGTTTACTTCCCTGCAATATCCTAAGAGAAATCCTGATGGATCGTCTGTGGAAATCGAATTCGACTCTACGATCCCGTTCACGGTCGCCAATAAAGAGTATCAATCGGGAGAATATATCCTTAAAGGATCCCTCATTCAATCGAAATTGGGTCATGCAATTGGTATGGCGGAACAATTGACGGGGAGATCACGAGGTGGTTGTTTATGGCGCTTGTGGTCAGCGATGAGAAGAGTCTGTTGTTGCTGTGGGGATATGATCCCGGCGCATCCCCCTTCCGTCGCCGCTAGAACTCTTGATTCAATTTAAACCTGCGTCTGTTCTTTCCGGAGCGCATCGATCACAGTCGCCTTGTCGCTAAAAAAAAGGCAGGCGTCTCGCTCCGGAGGAGGGAGATGCTCCGAAAGAATGAGGACGACGACTCACCGGGGTAAGTAATAGCCTGTCTATGCAGAGTACTTTCCATGACTTGACAGGTCTGTTGTGATGATGATAAGGAAGCTACCAGCAGCGTAGCTTCCCTGGACGACCACCTAGCTACCATCCTGTCAGATTATCGATTCTGTCAAAGATGCAGGTTTCGTGAAAAGGCCTATAAAAAATAGAGCAAGAGGTTTTCTCTCCAGTATAGGGGCTAGCCCGGAGTTAGAATTAATAGATTTGGAGGGATGAATTCCAGGAGCTACGTGATAGGCCTGGGAGGCACACTGAGTGGTTAAACCTAGCCCTCACTTCATTAGGAACTTCATGATCCCTATTATGAAACTACTATCACTTATTTCTGGATACCTTTCTCCATGACTAAGGTTGAAAATGTTGTAGCCGTATTCTTGGCCTCCATGGAATAATGGATGACTTGCATACGTTTGGAGATACGTCGCTAACTGGGCCGCTTCGGAGATAGTCTTTTCCAGGATTGCGTTGTATTTTCCAATATCTGGTCCGCCCTTTTCCAATTCTGGTATTATGGATCGGATCGTCTCCTCGCACTCGACCAAGTTGTTAACCTTCGCCCTTAGATCCGGATTGAAGGCCGCCGTCGAATTAAAGATGATATTTAGGGCTAAGACTATGAGGCGGGCTCTCACGAGCACCTCGGATATAGTTCTTGGTAGCTCCTTATGGATCTCGATTAGAAACCCCGGAAGCCTGACAGATACCAGCTTGGGAGAAGTGGAACCACGAGCTAGACCAATGAGAATGAAAATACTGGGTAAGTGTCTGACGATGTCCTCGGCCCGTGAGAGAATTGGATCTGCCAGGCAGTATACTCTCGCCGTGTACTTTGGGTAGACGTTCCTCTTAGCCGCCAACTCGGCCGCAAGATAGAGAATGACCAGGCAGCCTCGAGCGTAAGCAATATTAGCTTTTTGGTCGGCGGCCGGGCCTATCCGATCCATAAGGGAGTGTATCATATCACCCACTACCTTATATCTGGCAGGATTGCGACGTCCATGAGGGTCCAGCTCCGGGGGGAGAAAGTGCGCCCAGCTGAGCATGAACCAATTGGCATAGTCTATATGGATGTACTGATATCGTTGAGATGCACCTGATGAATTAGCTGTGCTGGGACCGCTACAGGTACCCTCTCCCAGAAGGCCTGAGCAGAATAGCATCCATAGCAATCCTGTTTTGACTTTCGAAATCATCTCAACCAAAAACTTAAGAATATGACTCTGTGGTGAGAAATTTTCACCTTAAGCTCGGACTAGTGGCGAGGAGCAGCACGTATACCCTACAGTACCCACTAGACATAGCTCCTCTTATTGTACACTAAGGAGCTGAAAAACGACATCTCGTTGGTGGCGGAAGGAGGAGAACTATCGCCCCCCTGCGCGCCCCTTATCGATACGGCTGGACCTATGATGGATTGACTTTTCTGGACAGGCGATGACATAACGTATATCCTCCCCAGAGTCCGAGACCTACCGCCATGACTCCTCCCGTTATCAGCCCGAATCGGGCTATCTTCGAGGCTTGGGCCACTGCCTGATTAGTCTTTGCCAATTCGGAGCTCAAGGTTTCCGAGACCGAGAACTCCAAGGACTTTACCGTGGAGCTGACGTTCGCTTGGAGGGACAGGAACTTGGCATCCCATGATTCCAATCCTTCCGGTAAGCCCGAGAGTTGATTTAATTGCGTCAGAATCTCCCCATCAGATCCCGTACTCTGGACTATCTTCTTGGCCGCGTCCAATATTTCTGAGGTGTCGTTTGCGACTTCCTCCACCTTACCCAAAATTGTAGGCAAATTCAATAATATCGAGGGGCACGGGTCTATGCTGCAATTCAGACTCAGGTACCGTAGATCTGGACTTATCTTTACGAGGTGCTCGGCCCAGTTCGCAACCCACTCTCCGGCCGGGAGATTTAACAACTGTATGCAGACTGTGTGGATTGTTGCTGCCTTTGGAGGGGGACCCAAACTCTGGTCGATATAATATGTCTCTAACCAGTTGCTGAGAAATGGAAAAGTATTTGAGGATAGCTCCCCCAAGCAATCGATGAAGGGTAAAGAGTTAAGCAAATCAGTATACCTAGTCCAGGGGGCAAGCGGAGATCCAGATGGAATAATCACGATGCTCCCAGCCGAGTGGGTATCTGATCCGACCCTGAACCTCCCCGAATTCAATGCCATAATGACTTCGTGTTCAGTGGCCTCTCCCTGCTCATACCGCAATTCCTCATTCAGAGGTATTTTTCCGATCTCGGAGAGCAATTTTCCGCGTCCTGCGATCCCCAATCGCGTCCCTGGCCCGGCCCCTTCGGGGAATACATCCCTGACCAAACCACTGACCAGCCAACTCCAGGCCCACTGCGGAATCACCCCCCCACGGCGAGTAATTTGGATCCTATCCCCCAGAATTGGCTGCCTTCTTCCACTGTCGTGATAAGGCTTAGTGTGCGATCTTCCTTAAAATAATCGTATAATAAATTGACGGGGTATTGTCTAAAATAATATTGTAAAAGATCCTGTTGAGGTAATGTATCGATATCCAATGTGAAATCCTCTGCGCCGCATGCGGGATTGTTGAAAAAAATGCCCGATAACATGAGAAGTATCGATTTTATCAAAAATTTCCTCTGTCTCATTATACTTATACCTCTCTCGGTGGAATGGTGAATGGGCCTACCCCGCGAGTATGAGCCCCAATAACTAACCTCAGTCTCCCACAAAGATGTTATAAAAAGCTTAAATGAACCGATAAAATCTGCATCAATGTTGAAAAAAAATCTAATAAATAATGAGGTTTGTTATTAAAGCTTTTTATTTCCATTTTTTTGAGAAACTTTACTTCGGAAAATTGTATATGAAGATATTTAAAATTTTTTGGGATTATTATTGTTTTGAGAAACCTATTCCGATTTGCCAAGATATTTTTATACGCTACGTAGACTTGAATTATGGAGCAGTATGAACCAAGACACCAGTTTGAAATCTTCACGAGTCCCGACCATTGAGGGCTTTGTGAGTAAGCATAAGAGACGGAATTCATGGACTATAGCTGAATTTGAGATTCTCAGAAGTGGATTCAGCAGCGGTAAAAGAATTAAAACGATTGCTTATGAAATTGGACGATCAATGACGGCCGTTAATAAATTCATTAGTCGTTCTGGAATACAGAGAAATCGTAAAATCCGCCATGAATAACACAACCTCCCAGGAGTACGATCGGATCAGATCCGACAAGATTGCTCTATCTCATTGGGAGAGCCTGAGGTTACAATGTCGACTAGATTTGAGTACCTCTTCGCGAGGGTTTCAAAATGCATTCCATCCTAGTCATCGATGATGATATTAGGTTATTGAATTTGGTTGTGGATCTTTTGAGGGTGGCAGATTTTGCTGCCGTCGGAGCTAATTCGGTTGCCGAGGGATTGGCGGCCCTTTCTTCAAGGAAATTCGATGCTATCGTCGTCGATTGGATGATGCCCTTCGAGAATGGCATAGAATTTATAACAAGATTAAGATCGACCGCTTCTTATGCTCAACATATTCCGGCCATGATGTTGACCGCCTTGAGCGATCCAGACGATAAGGTGGTCGGATTTGAAAGTGGTTTTGATGATTATCTCACCAAACCTTTCGAAACAAAAGAATTGATCGTTCGGCTGAACGCTATGATTCGGCGTTCAAAAATTGCACACACCCATCATGTCCCAGTTGTGAAATTCGGGTCTTGTGTCTTCGATACCGATTCGGGAGAATTGTTCTTAAATTCCGAATCCGTCAATTTATCGGAAAGTGAATTGATGCTACTGAAGACTTTGTGTTTACGCCCAAATCACCCCTTTACTCGAGAAGAATTAGCTAAAAAATTCGGATTTATAGTTTCTGATAGAACTATAGATGTTCAGATTACTCGTCTGCGGAAAAAGATAGGAGATGATACTAGAAAGCCATTTATTATCAAGACTATAAGACATATCGGGTATGCCTTAGCCACAAAACCTTAATTGTCCCCCTACCAGTCTTCACTTTTTTTTGCTACACTACTAGACAACGAGGTTTACTTTTTCTTTGCTTTTGACCAAGCCAAGGCGCTTGGTTTTCTGCAAGCAATTCGGGTGATTATGAACACTAACCAATCCACTGAAAAGTCGAGTTTTGCTAGCCTTTTAAACGAATCCATATTCGGAACCGATTCGATTGAAGGGAAAGTCGTGACGGGAACGGTCGTTGCGATAAGGAATGACAAAGCCGTCATAGATGTTGGCCTGAAGGCCGAGGGAAGATTGTTTATTAACGACATCAAGGCCCTGAAGGGATGTGACAGCGTCTCCATTGGCGATACTCTCGAGGTTTTTGTTGACCGGTTTGAGGACAAGAATGGCGAACCCATTTTGAGTATTGAAAAAGCTAAAAAGGAAGCCGTCTGGAAAAAAATTGAGGAACATATGGAGGGCGGGACGGTCGTCGAAGGTATGATTATTGGTCGTACAAACGGCGGGTTTTCAGTTGATATTTCTGGAACGACAGCTTTTTTGCCCGGAAGTCAAGTTGATCTCAGAATCGTTAAAGATATAGTGCCCCTATTGAATTTACCGCAGCCATTCAAGGTTTTAAAGATGGATAAGGCGCGGAACAATATAGTCGTCTCAAGAAGAGCCGTCCTAGAAGCCGCTCGTAATGAGGCAAAATCGGAAATCATTTCCAAGCTTGAAGAGGGAATGATTATTCAGGGGATCGTTAAAAATATTACGGATTATGGTGTATTCGTCGATATTGGAGGCATAGATGGATTATTACACGTTACCGACATGTCGTGGAAGAGAGTTGCCTCTCCTTCAGATTTGGTTAAAGTTGGCGACAGTGTTCAGGTCCAAATCTTGAAATTTAACAAAGAAACAGGAAGAATTTCTCTTGGTATGAAACAGTTGGTAAAAACTCCATGGGAAGGAATCGAACAGCGATATATCATAGGGAACAAATATAAAGGAAAGGTATCGAATGTAACCGACTACGGGGCTTTCGTCGAGCTCGAAGACTGTATAGAGGGAATGATATACATAACGGAACTCAGCTGGTTGCGAAAAAATATCCATCCCAGTAAACTGATTTCGATCGGGGATGAGATTGAAGTCGTCGTTCTGGATATTAATCCGCCTAAGAGGAAGATTAGCCTTGGACTTAAGCAGTGTCAGGAGAATCCATGGCGACGGTTTGCAGAAACACATCCGGTCGGGACAAAACTGGAAGGCATCGTAAAAAACATTACTGAGTTCGGGATTTTTGTTGGAGTCACAGATCTCCTAGATGGTATGGTTCATATCTCTGACGTTTCCTGGAATTCTGGCAATAAAGATGACAAATCCAAAGATTTGCAAAAAGATCAAACGATTGATGTTGTCGTGCTAGATATCAATCCGGAGAAAGAAAGAATCAGCCTAGGAATTAAACAACTAGAAAATGATCCACACGCTGGTATCGAAGAAATGAATAACCTAAAAGGAAAAGCTACGACGGCGACCGTCAAAGAAATTCACAGCGCGGGCGTTGTCGTTACTTTGGAAAATGGATTTCCTGGATTTATCAGAAAGGGAGATATTTCGAGCGATCGCATGGGGCAGCGAACTGATGCTCTCACGGTCGGAGAGACGGTAGAAGCGATGATACTGGGAGTTGATAGAATCTCAAGAGTTGTCAATTTATCGATCAAGGAGCTTGAATTCAGAAGGGAAAAGGAAGATCTAAAACAATTTGGTTCGACGACTGATGGTGGAGCGAGACTCGGAGATATTCTTGGTCAAGCAATTAAAGAGAAAGAGGAATCCCAAAGACAAGAGTGAAGAGGGGCCAAGATACAATCTTATGTCTATTTTAGAAAATGTCCTAGGAGCGATGGCATCGGTTACGACTGTGATAGGGGTGGTTCCCCAAGTTTGTAAATCGTTTAAGACGAAATCTACGAACGATGTTTCGATGATTATGTTGGTAAATTGCTTGCTATGCTCGATATCATGGGCGGTATACGGACTGTGCTGTACGGGCGATTGCTACGTAGTATGCAGCAACGTTTTCGGAACGATCGTGGCGTGTATTTCTATTTGGCAGAAATGGTACTATGATTCCATTTCGGCCGGCTAAGAATTTTTGATGATGTCTATAAAAAAAATCTGGGTAAAGCGACGGGTAGGCGAGATTATTTATCCAAATGGTAGCCGCTAGCTCCCATTGCTCTCAATCTCAACCGTGATGAGGACTCTTGGCAGCGGAGGATCAATTATCTTATAATCCATACCTGTTTACCAGCAGGGTGGTGCTGAGATTTGATTTCTAAGATTGTAAATATCGGAAAGATCAGGGTTTCAAATGAATTGCCGTTCGTTTTTATTGGTGGGCCATGTGCTATCGAGTCCATGGAATCTTGTACATTTATTTGCGAACAAGTTATGGATATTTGCGGCTCCCTGGGAATTGAGTATATTTTTAAATCGTCCTTTGATAAGGCTAATCGAACGAGTATCTCCGGGCAGAGGGGAGTTGGTATCGATGAAGGTCTCGAGATTCTCGCTGCCGTTAAGGAAAAATATGGTATTCCGGTATTGACCGATGTTCATCTCCCTGATCAGTGCGCTCGAGTTGCTCAGGCGGCCGATATCTTGCAGATTCCAGCTTTTTTATGTAGACAGACCGACCTATTAGAGGCGGCCGCTAAAACTGGCAAGCCGGTTAACGTCAAAAAAGGGCAATTTATATCACCGAATGACATGGAGAATGTGATAGCAAAGTTACAGCATTTTGGCGCATCTGATATTTTATTAACCGACAGAGGGACATGTTTTGGATATAACGCATTGATTTCTGATTTTAAAGGGATTCCTATTATGGCGAAGACCGGTTATCCCGTCATTTATGATGCTACTCATTCTATTCAGACTCCGTCTTCTCAGGGGAAATTTTCTGGAGGAGAACGCGATTTCGCTCCCATTTTGGCGAGAGCGGCAGTCGGAGTTGGAGTCGCTGGGATCTTTATGGAGGTTCACGATAACCCCGATAAGGCGCCCTGCGATGGACCAAATATGTTGCCACTAAGCAGTCTTAAGCAGGTCTTGGTTGAGTTGTTGGAATTAGATGAGGTTTCGAAGAAATTTCCGAGGTATATTTGATGAGGACATCTGCAATTCTTGCCCCTGAGGCGACCGATAAGAATCCTTCCCCGGTCGACAATTTAGCGAATCTTAGGGTCAAGCTATCGGAAATTGAGAGTGATTTTATTCTGCTTTCTATGCAGAATGCGTTCGGAAATTTTATTGATGGGCCATCAGATATAGAATTTATTTCCGGCTTTTCTGGATCAAATGGGAAGGCCGTCATTTCAAAAGAGAAAGCGGTTCTTCTGGTTGATGGAAGATATGTCAAACAGGCTAAAGAGCAGACGGATAATTCAATTTGGGAGATCAAACAATTTCCTGATTTTGATGCGAATACAATTATCTCGGAGTTTTCATCTTCTGGAAAATCTTTGGCTGTAATAGCTCAATCGATTTCGTATGGATCGTATGTCTCTATCCTCGAGTTAATACGTCGTCTCGGATTGTCCATCAAATTGATTGAGCCAGATTTTTTGAGAACCAGGCAGAATTCGAGGACGACGATCTTTTTGCATGATTCTGAGCAAATTGGAGAGTCTCAAAGTGAGAGAATTTGCAAAATCCAGGCTGAGCTAGATTCGGACGAAAGACTGCTTTTGGCCGATCAATCGATGATTGGGTGGCTATTTGGAGTCCGGCTTTCGTCGGCTACGGAAAGTAAATCGGTACTTCCTTGCTGTGTCGCTTTGATTTCCAAATCCGGTAAACCGGTTCTGTTCTGCGATCTCGACGTTGCTAATATGTTACCCGATTTTGATATCAAAAAACTGGATGAATTCGAAGATGCGATGGCTTCGTTATCATGTAAGGATGTAGTGATATGTGATTATTCCACGATTCCAGCTTATTTCGTTTTATATCTTCATACACGTGATTTTAACACGAGAGATAGTCGTAATAAGTATAGAGAATTTTTTTGCATCAAAAACGATACTGAAATAAGGAATCAACGAATAGCGGCTGAATCAACATCACTCGCCTTCATTAAAACTTTGGCATTTACGGAGAATGAAAGTGGGTTGACTGAAATTGATATCTGTAATTTTTTCGAGAGTACCGCTAAAAAATTACCAGGATTTGTTGATTTAAGTTTTAATGCAATTTCCGCTTTCGGAAAAAACACATCGATTGTGCATTATAATCCGAAGAATTGTGGAAATTCTGAGATTCGCGGTAGAGGGCTTTTTTTATTTGATGCAGGAATTCATTTTAATAATTCGACAACAGATATGACCAGAACAGTATTTATCGGTGAAATTGGAGAATCTGATGAATTTGATCAAAGATTAAAAGGAATTTATACTGTAATTTTAAAATCTGTTATAATGTTTTCGGTTGCTAAATTTCCGAAAAAAGTAAAGGCATGTATCATCGATTCGATTGCAAGATATGAAATCTGGAAGAGTGGTAACGATTATCAGTTCGGGACCGGGCATGGAGTTGGATCGTATGGCAATGTGCACGAGCCTCCGAGGATATCTCAAACTTCCACGAGTGTAATGAAAAGTGGAATAGTTGTTACGGTAGAGCCAGGAATTTATGAGCAAGACTTCGGGATTCGCTTAGAAAATATGTTACTAACAAAGTGTTCTGAGAGCGATCAATTTCTTGAATTCGAGACGCTGAATTACATACCATTTTGCTGGAAATTAATCGATCATTCGATGTTATCGGAATTTGAGAAAATTTGGTTAGCCTCCTATCATAAAGCTATTTTTGACAAATTTTCTTCGCAATTTGAAGATGATGCAGTGACACTGAAGTGGCTGGAGATCAACACGGTAGATCGCGATAGTGTATGATCGGAGGTACTAGTTGAAGTAATTTTTTACCTATTGTTAAGAAGCTTCAAGGGAATCTGCCCAAGAGGAAAGATTGTGAAATGTCGATAATTTATTATGTCTGGTTTCCTATTATTTTCGAATTTATTCTCAAATTGACGTGCGGATTATCGGAGATTTGGAGTATATGGGCACCGTGCACAATGGGAGTATCCTTAAGTTTGATTTTCTCGATTTTAAATGAAAGATTTCTGCATAAAAGATTTAAGATAATTAAAATCATTTATTTAATTTTTATATATATCCCAATTTATGTCAATATTTCCCATATAATTCTTTTTAATTCTGAAATTAGTACAAATTCATTTATGAGTGTATTCGAAACAAATTTGCAAGAATCTATTGAATTCGTAGCTCATTTTTATTCATTAAGATTTTTATTGTTGACGATATTATTTTGGGCTGTTGGTGTTGTATTGTTTTTATTAGGTTGCAATTGGATTCGGATTGAGATTCAAAAGAAATATTTAATTGCAGTGATTATCGTTACTTATCCAATATTTTGTTTTGGAGATCATAGATACAAATTTCCATTTGAAAAACTTTTATTCTCATGCATTGAGTATAAGCAAGATTCTATAAGAAATAAGGAATTATTAAACCAAAGAATGAACTTAAATTTCAGAAATATCAAATCATTGGTGGGGTCAAATAGACGGCAGACATATATAATTGTTATCGGAGAATCCGTCAATAAAGAACACATGAGTATTTATGGGAGCGCCCTTAAAACGACGCCAAATTTTGATGCAATAAAAAACGAGTTAAAGGTGTTTAGCAATGTCCGGTCTGCTCATTGCCATACACAGAAGGCTTTGAAAGGAATGTTATGTTTCGATGAAGATTTTGCAAACGGGGATATTGTTACATTTTTTAATCAAGCTGATTTCAAAACATTTTGGTTTTCAAATCAGTATACGTCAGGCAATTGTGATGGATTAATTGCGATGATTGGATCTCTGGCCGATGTAAAGGAGTTTATCAATAAATCTCATTATAGAACTAAATTATCCTCGAATTATGATGAAAAACTGCTAGAATATTTGCGAAAAGCTCTTCAAGATAAGGCAAAAAAGAAAATAATATTTTTACACCTAATGGGATCACATTTGCCGTATTCAAAGAGATATCCGCCAAAATTTGATTTATTTAAAGGGAAAAACAATGATAAAAAAATCACGAATATAGCGCAATATAACAATTCCATATTGTATACAGATTATATCCTCCATAACATCATAGATCTGGCAAAATCTTTACATCACGATGCGATTGTATTATATTTTTCGGATCACGGAGAAGACGTTACTGAAGAGCCCGATAGCCCTCACTCACACGTCGAGTCGTTGTCAACTCCGGCTATGTTCGACATTCCGTTTATTGTCTGGTGTTCAGATGAGTATAAAGTAATTAATAAGAAATTTATTGATAGCTGGATAATAAATAAGCATTATAAAACAGATAAATTAATACATTCTATTATAGAGATATCAAGATTAATTTCAGATGAATTTGATAAGAAGCAGAGTATATTTGGCTGATCAAATTGATCAAATTAAGGAGAAAAAAGAAATAAATCTAGAAATGTAAACGCTTATTTAATTTATCTCGTTGCGTGATTTCATAGATGTTGCACAAAAGCAGCAAACGACAGAAATTTGGGCCGACGATCCGAATTCGTCGCGATCAAGCTTTAACGAGTATACAAAATCTGGTAGACTGGATCATATAGAAATTGTTTTAACTTTTCGAAGGACGGACAGAGTTATGAATAACAGAAGGATTTGGTTGGTGGCTCTCTCGGTTTCCGCTGGGTTGCTGGCTGCTTGTAATAGGACGTGCAAGATTGACAGCGAGAGTGGTATGGTCCCTGGATCGGCCGAGGATTTTGATACTAATGTCCCTAACGCGGTTTATTTCGATTTTGACAAATCTAGCCTATCTGAGGCGGCGAAGAAGCGTGTCGCGGCTCAGGCTTGTTGGTTGAAGATGTACAGTGGAAAGAAGGCAACCGTCGCTGGGCATACGGACGTTCGTGGGACGGCCGAATATAACATGGCCCTCGGTGAGACTCGTGCCACTGCGGTTGCTAAGGAGCTGCGGGATGCTGGGGTCGATGGATCGAGGGTTACGACCGTGTCTTATGGAAAAGAGAGAGTTATCGACACTGGTACTGACGAGATGGACCATGCACGAAATCGTCGAGCGGTCACGACTGTTGAGCCTTAATCTGCGCACTTATTTATCTTTTGTACGGGCCACGATTTTTCCAGATCGTGGGCCCTTTGTGCGCGTCTAAGAATGGGTCTGCTTGGGCGTTTTGTCGGTCTTCCTAATAGTGTTAAGCTAGCATATAGAATTGCATCCGTTACTGTTGCGGTTGTATATCTGGTTTTTCATTCGATAACTGGCGAGAACGGCCTTGTGTCTTATATCGAAATTAAGAAACAAGTTGAGGAAAAAGAAGAAGTTCTGCATGATAAGACTGCGGAGCTGGAGATTATGAAAAGAAGAGTAGCCTTGCTTGGAAATAACTCTCTTGATCTTGACTTTTTGGAAGAGCGTTGTAGAGTGATGTTGAATTACTGCTATTCTGATGATGTAATTATTCGTGATAAAGCAATTTCCTTATTGCGATAGGCGGCGATGGAAACGTTTGTAATGATGAGGTATTTGCGTTCCGGCAAGGGATCTGGTTTTGCATACGTCGTTACATGGTTTTCATTTTTGGGAATAGTCCTGGGAGTGGCGACTTTGATTGTCGTGACTTCGGTTATGAATGGTTTCAGGTCAGAATTGCTCGATAAAATTGTCGGGATGAAGGGGCATATAATAGTAACGAGCGCCACACAATCTACCGAAATAAATAATTATAAATTTGTCGCTGACAAAATCAAAAAGATTGGTGACGAGATAATAAATGTGATTCCTCAGGTCGAACGTCAGGCTGTATTGATAGCGAACGATGATGCTAGGGGAGTAATTGTTTATGGAATTGCCAAAAGCAGCATTATATCGAAGAAAATTATTTCCAATAATATCAAATACGGTTCATTAGATGCTTTTTGTGGGCAAACGGTTTTAATCGGAAAGAGAATGGCTGATTCTATGAGGATTAGGACGGGGGATAAAATCAAACTATTTCTTCCGGATGGAATCATAACACCGTTTGGCAACATGCCACGAGAGGACATCTTCGAAGTGGCGGGCGTTTTTGAGGTTGGAATGAATGAATATGATAAAAATATTTTAATAATGCCATTAGAGGAAGCGCAGTCATTTTTTAATTATGCTGATGGGATTAACCAAATAGAAATCTTTGTGGAGCATGTCGATGCGGTATCGAAGGCCGCCTTGGCAATTTCCAAGACTCTCGGTGATCAGTTTTTGGTGCTGGACTGGAAGCATTCAGATGCCAGTATATTTCATGCGGTCGAAGTCGAAAAGAATGTTATGACTCTGATCTTAAGTATTATCATAATAGTGGCAATTTTTAATATAATCTCCGGCCTTACGATGCTCACGAGTAGCAAAAAGAAAGAAATCGCAATTCTCAGAACACTTGGGGCTACAAAAAGCTCGATCCTTCGCATATTTTTTTACATAGGAGCCTCGATAGGAGTGATCGGCACTCTGACGGGGATTGGATTCGGGTTGCTAGTATCCCTCAATATCGACAGGATCAAAAGGGCGTTGGAAACCCTTTCCCATAGCTCCCTATTTAATGAAGAAATTTACTATCTCTCGCAAATTCCCTCTCACACGGACCCTCGGGAGGTAATCTTGATCGGACTCATTTCCATCTCTCTATGTCTCCTGGCGACGATATATCCGGCCCGTAAGGCATCGACCCTTGAGCCGGCCGAAGCAATGCGCGATTGACCCAAGCCCTCCCCGGATCGGCCCTGCGGTGAATCGCTCGCCGCCTCCTCCTGAATGTGCGGTGATAGTCTTCACTTCAGGAATCTACCATCTCCATTCCTTGTCAATTACCTGATGTCGTCCGGGATGGGATCCCGTGAGGAATTCTCCCGAAGCTGTCCCGGCGCGAGCCGGGTCTTATGGAAAACTGCCTCAACCTCCTGCTAAAACTGCCCCCCGTGCCCGTCTCCTTTGCCACCTCGGGTACCCCCTCATGGGGGCCGCCACCTGTGACTCGCATTCACACAAGCTTCCTCCAACCCGGGCCGCCGGCTAAACCAGCCCCTCTACTACCGACCTACTGTATCGACCTGCCCTGTAAATCTAGCTGTCGCCTGGACTTGAATTCTCCGGCTCGTTGGTGCAACACTCCCCATCCTCTGGAAGTCGAGAGGCAGACGGGCCTTCCGTAATCAAGACTCCCCAGCTCTAGGAGGATTCTTGGGGGCCCCAGAGAGGGGAGCTCCACAACCCGGAAATCCACTGGGGGGCCCTTAACGTAGGTACTACCGATAGGGCGAACCGCCCGCCCCACTTTAATGGGAGGGCTGTCTGCTCCTTTCTGGGAATATACTGTTGGGCCTTTCCTGTCGTGTCTACCTCACTGTCGCCCCCCACCTCAAGCAGTGGGGGGTATCTGCTCCGGAAACGAATGTCCTGAGGGCCGGGAGTGAATAACCCCCAATTCCCCCACACATTTGGATTGGGCCAGAAGTCTTATCTGCCCCTTGGGCTCTCTGCCTGCTCTTCTACTGGGGGACTACACCCCCCCTTTAAACTGTGCTCTCACCGGTAAATACCGCCCTTGCCATGGGGAAACTCGAGACGATCACACGGACGGGTCTGTCCAGAAGGCTGTCCCTGTCAGGGTGTTCAAGTCGCCCTCTTCTACTGGGGGCCTGGCCCCCTTTGCAGGAACTCGCTTCTCAACCTACGGTCCCTTATCCTGGGGCTCCTCGAAACCAGCTCTCTCACCGGATCTTGTCAGCTAGCCTGAGCTAACTCAGAGCCTCGAGGCGGTAGGAGTTTGAATGAGCCGGACTCAAGAAAGACGGGCTGCCCCAGAGGAACAATTTATCTCCCTTCCTCCTGATTCCAGAGACATAATTCTCCGACCCGCTAATAACCAGAACGCATTGGGCGCCCATCTGGCCTCGGGCGGATCATGCCCTGAGGGGGTCGAAAATCCGGCTGACGGACGCCAGCTTGCCTAAATCCACCAGAGCTGGTTGGAGCTATTGGCCGGTCCTGTGGCTGATGGGGGCCTTGCTTGCCTTGATCCACTGGGTCTCCGTAACCCCCAGGAGATGTCGACCGACGGGGCCCCCCTCTATGACCTGCGGGACCCGCTCCCTGACCTGCTACCTTCCACTGAGGACCGGGGAAATATCCTTGCCCTCTACCCTGGCCCTGAGGGGGGACTTGCTTTGCTGGAGGCATAGCTGCTTCGTAACCTCCAGTTGGGGACGAGCTCCGGAGCCCACCACGATGTCCTCGTTGACCAGCTCCCTGGCCGGCTGCTTGTCCCTGGCGATGTCGGCCAGGTCCTCCTCCTGTCCGATATCCTCCCCTAACGTGAGGGCTTGTGTGTCTTTGGTGCGGACCACGACAGCCCGCAGCATCCATACCAGCCCCCGTAACCTCTGTGCTCCCCTGCTGCTGTCCTGCAGGAGCCGGTATGGAGGAGGAAAGAGGCGCTCCAGCTTGCCATCCTTGCCCCATGCCCCCTTGGATCGGCCCGTTTGGGGCACTGTGCTGTCCATCAGGCCCCCGTTTCATCTGCCCCCCTCTCTGCCCATACCCTGACCCATCTGATGGGGCGCCCCGTGCTGCAGCCGACTCAGGCTGAGGCGCTGCTGCCATCGTCTCAATGCTCAGCAAACCAGCAATTAAAAGAACTCTGTCAATTAACTTATTCACCATTCTTCACCCCTTATTATTTCCATGGTCTTCTGCATACTATTCTAACAGACAAAGATTGTGATTGCAAATGAACCGTGCTTCCTGCCACTTTTGGTGAATTTTTTTATGTGGAATAATCTTTTTATCTGAATCGCCTAAATTTCTCATTGATAAGTTAACTAATTTTAAAGATATTTTGTCTTAGTATGGCAATAGTGATGTAATCATAGGAAGAGTTTTGTTTTTAGATTTGAGGAATTCGTGAATGGCGGAAAGCAGGCAGCATACTCTTGGAAGAGTTAGAAAGCCGAGAGTTCACATAACCTATGATGTCGAAATCGGTGATGCGATTGAAAAGAAGGAATTGCCGTTTATTGTCGGGGTTTTAGCGGATCTTTCTGGTAATCCAGAACTCCCTCTTCCACCTATGAAGAACAGGAAATTTGTTGAGGTTGATCGTGATAACTTCGGGGAGATGATGGCTATCATTAATCCTCGATTAGTTATTAGGGTCCCCAACAAACTTTCTGAAGAGGTCCCAGAAATGAGCATTGAGCTGCTTTTTGAATGCATGGAGGATTTTGAGCCGCAAAATGTAGCGAAAAATATTCCCAGTTTGGCCGCGCTTTATACTCGAAGAAATGCCTTGAAGAACCTCATTACCAAGATGGATGGTAACGATGCCCTCGAGGCTCTGCTAACTCAGATTATGAAAAATAATGATAATCTGGATAAATTGAAAAAAGAGCTAGATGATCGTGGCGGTGAACCTGCTCCTGGTAGTACGGAAACGGCCGAGGAAACGACAGCAGAATGAGGTTATTGGAGAGAGAGAATGGCCGATGAAATAATTGTCATACCGGAAGAAGCGAGCCTTCTTGATATTCTACTCCATGAAAAGAAAATGGCCAGATTTCCAGAGCAAGAGGATGCCGCTAGCGATTTATTATCCGCTCTTGTTGAAGAATTAAAAGCGCTAACAGAATCGCCGGCTGAGAGCGGTATCGTTCAATTTCTGATGCGGAGAATACTGGAGATTGACGAACTTCTTACATCTCAGATTAATGAAATTTTGCATCATCCTGATTTTCAAAAATTAGAAGGTTCTTGGAGAGGATTGCGGTACTTCGTAATGAATACAGAGACGAGTACGAGGATGAAAATCAGGGTAATGAACGCATCACTATCGGATCTTAGAGATGACCTGTCTAAAGCTATTGAATTCGATCAAAGCGCTCTATTTAAGAAAATTTATGAAGAAGAGTATGGAACTTTTGGTGGTTCTCCGTATTCATGTTTGATAGGGGATTTTGCGTTTACTAACCATCCACTAGATATTATGTTTTTGGAGCTAATGTCGGGCCTGGCGTCTGCGGCTCACACCCCATTTATCGCTTCTGTTTCGCCTCTGTTTTTCAACCTCGATAAATTCGAAGACCTGCCGCTTCCGAGAGATCTAGCGAAAGCTTTTGAATCTCCGGACTATATTAAATGGAATTCTTTTCGAAATTCGGAAGATTCCAGGTATATAACATTACTTCTTCCGCGAATCCTTATGAGGCTTCCGTATGGCCCGAGTACTCTTCCCGTAGCAGAATTTAATTTTACTGAAGACGTTGGAATCGGAGATACGGAGAAGTTTTGTTGGGGTAATCCTGTGTATGCCATGGCCCAGAGGATTACGAATGCATTCGCCCTCTATAGCTGGACGGCGGCTATAAGGGGCGTCGAGGGAGGCGGAGTCGTCGAAGGATTACCGACCTATATCTTCAAAACTTTAGAGGGCGATAAGACGGTCAAATGTCCGACCGAAGTAGCGATTACCGATCGGAGGGAAAAAGAGCTAAGTGATCTAGGATTTATTACTGTTTGCTATTGCAAGGGCTCTGATTTTGCCGTCTTTTTTGGATGCCAAACGACGCAGAAACCGAAGGTTTATAACTTGGATGATGCTAATGCTAATGCGACAATTTCAGCTAGAGTGACTTATCTGCTGGCGGCTTCGAGATTTGCTCATTACATCAAGGTCATAATGAGGGATAAAATCGGGGTATTCTTGACGAAAGAAAATGTTGAACTATATCTTAACACTTGGCTGGCCTCCTATATCCTTTTAAATGATGATGCGCCGGCTAAAGTAAAGGCGGCCTATCCGCTGAGAGAAGGCCGAATAGACGTTTACGATGTTCCAGGATCTCCAGGAGCTTATAGGGCGGTCATTTATCTCAGGCCTCATTTCCAGATGGAAGAGTTAACGGCATCGATTAGGCTTGTTGCAAATCTTCCGGGTAGAGCTGGGTAGATGCTATGGGGGGATTGAGATTTAAGTCAGTTATTTTGGCTTCGCTTATTACCTTGTCACCACTCTCTGTTTCCGTTGCCAAAAAATCAACTCAAACAGACCACAAAAAACTTGATCAGGATCCGATTGATCCTGAAAAACTTAGGGCTCTGACCAAGAAGCATATCGGAGCCGTTGTTCCCATATATATAACCCGAAATGGCGTGGATAAAGAAGACGGTAGAATTTTTAATCTAGCTGTTGTCCCGAAAAATGAGAGAAAACGACATAATAATTTCGTGAAATCTGGAATTATCGTGTCGCCGCAGGGGCATATCCTCACGACGGCCGATGGTATCGAGCGAGGGGATCATATACTCGTTAACATAGGGGAAGGGGGCGTCGATGTTAGAGAGAAGGGGCAAAATACCTATGAGGCTGTAGTTATCGAAGTCTCGCCAGAATTAGGATTGGCTCTTTTGAAAATCGATCCCAGAGGAGGTGTAGCATTGCCGTTTATACCGATTGGAAATGCGCCTTCCTTGGTTGCCGGCCAACCGATCTCAGGGGTTGCTATGGGCCATGCCAAGGGTGATGTTTTCGTAGGGGTAGCATGTCAGGCGAATAAAAACAGTACCTTTGGGCCCTTCGCGATGCCCGCCGAAACGACCCCAATAAAGAAAGATGGTGCATGGCAATTGCACATAGTGCAAACGGTAGGCAAGGGAGGATGGTTCGAGCTACATGGCGGGGTCCTAATTGATAGGAACGGGAGGGTGATTGGTCTGATCGTTGCGGGGGTGGATCAGTTTTACCTACCTGTGTTAACAGCCATCCCCGTGAGTATTGTCGCCAAGGTCCTGCGTACTGCGGTCCCTTCGCTCCTGAAAACTGCAGACACTGTGCATTTGGGGATAACCCCGTGTTTGAAGCCGGCCAAAACAATTGGAAAAGCCGGGCTAGAGGCCCTCGAATGGGATGTCGTGAATTATCCATCCTTGGTGGTCATCAAGTCTATTCAAGTTGGTTCTCCGGCCGATAACGCTGGCTTACTCCCTGGAGATGTCATCCTAAGAATAGGAGATGAAGAAGTTAAGAATCTCGCTACTTTCAAAAATCTAGTGAACGATACAATAGGGACCAATGCAGTCGTTTTCAAGGTCCTGAGAGACGGAAAAATAACAGAATTCGAATTGAGTCTGGTATAATTTCTCCTGTCCAAAACCGATTCTCTCAATTCCTGGCAACATCCATGTAATGTCTATTGTCTATAATGAACCGATATCGTAAATCCCGAATATAATCAAATATATTGACAGTACCTCTCAATCGTCATAAAATAAAAGAAAGGGACGCTTAATCCAAAGGGCATTAGACAGGAGAAGGTCATGAAAATAAACAACCTAGCGCTAGCGGGAATAATGTTCCAGCTACTGAGTTATAGCAATATGCAGTCACATGCATCAACTCTCGACCCTTATATCCTGCAAAGGTATATATTGAACCATCCAGAGGAGTTTGGGCAGCTTCGTCCATACGAGGCCTTGGATAAGGCAAGTGACATGCTTCGAAATGCCGAGGTAACGGCAGCCTTGAGGCAAAAGATCCAGAACGATACCCCCCGCCCCAGGCCAAAAGATGCATTTCCGGAAGATCTTAACGATCCCACCCTTTACGAGTACGATTAGAGTCTCAGGAGCGCCGGGTCGGGGACAACCATCTCAGCCAGGAAAGATAGCGGTTGGGATTTGAGCGATAAGCCCCCCCCCCCCTTAAGGGATCCTTATCGACCCGGCAAGGGGGCTGCCCTCGGTGCCCTGATGGGCAGGCGGGATATGATGGGCGGGGAAGCCCGTCTGAGGGTGGAATCCCTCGAGTCCCTAGCCAACTGCCTTAGTTGTAACTCGAACATGGGGTTCCAATCGCCGCACCGTTGACCTTTCACCTTTCCGGTCAGTCTCGGCTGCTTTGTTGAGCTTTGGTAACTACCCATTACTTCCTTCCAACTGCAAGAGACCGGATTCCAACTGCCTTAGTTGTAACTCGAGCATGGGGTTCAAATCGCGGCACCGTTGACCTTGCATCTTTCCGGTCAGTCTCGGCTGCCTCGATGAGCTTTGGGAACTCCCCATTACTACCTTGAACCGCGAATTATTTAATCTCATTCCGGTGTCTCCATGCTGAATGACGTACAGTTCGGGCGGACCTCGAGGCGACCTGTGCTCCGTCCTTTTAACGTCCAGAGATATTCTCAAGGGGGATTCTGCCCTCAGTGTCGAATTCCTGCCACGGTTTCAGCCGAAGCGCTCTTAGGGCGAGAGATCTTCCTAGTTCGGTGAAGACCGGACTGAGCAGCACTTGTCGAGGATCACCTTCAGGTAATCCCTCCGGAAGTGGCAACCTATGTGCGAACCGAAGAGTGGGAACTGCCCTAAGTTAGAGTCCCCGCCTTGGTACTAGGGGGACGAGATGCATACCTAAAAAGGCCTCACTGAGCCCCCGTACCTTTTACTGTGAAGCGCCACGAGGGAAACTTAAGACATGCGTGATGATAACTGCTGATACCCTTAATGAGCGTGAGAGCAATGTAATTCCTCCGCCTCAGTGAGTGACTGCCGCGGGTTACTTCCCTTCGGCTCCTACTTAACTAGAAAAAGGTCTCCCATTCCGACTAAACCCCCTGTCCAAAGCTCAAAAAAAACTCCCAGGGCCTGGTATCTTATCCAAGTGGGATAAAAAAAGCATTTTCAATTCCGATAGCCCACCCTAGCATCTTGTCTTTCTGTCCCAAGCTTACTATTTTTTTTCTCAATGCTATCTAGCTTTTTTTCCGTGCCGAAACCTTTCTTCTCCTACCACGAGAGAGGGATCGATTTTCTCTTCGGACTCAGGTACCAGGGATCGCCTGGATGTAATCCTATACGTTTTTGAATTGTTTTACCAACCTTACGAGGAGTCGAGCAATCTGGTGGTCACAACAGGGATCGAACCTGTGACCCCTACGATGTCAACGTAGTGCTCTACCGCTGAGCTATGTGACCATATCCTCTCGAACTTTGATAGTTTAAATTAGATAATTCATTAAATCAAGTCTCTGACCTTTGTGGATTTTCTTATTTCTTTTTTTTTGAAGTGCATCTCTAACGTCTTATCCTAAATTTATGATATCCTACAAGAACAAACTCTTTTTCATCTTCTTGATCAAACATATTGTAATCAAAGTCATCGATTTATTGGGAATTATGATGGTTTCATCTCCTTGAGGGCCTTATTTGCCACAGTGCCCGAGGTTAAATCCAGCGAGGTCACAATCGTTCCTCCCGACTTATGACCAGTAAGAGAAATAAAGTTCTGGGAGTATACCGTAATCCCCAGATAAGTGAATCCAATCACAGCAACCTCACTAGAGCTGAAAATATCTATATAGACTATAGTGCATACCTGGAAAGTGGTTTGGCGCCGGACCGTCGGTTTAGAGGTTTCCGCACTCTGCGTCAGATAGACTATATCCATGAAGTGGATATATGCGATAGCTCCCTGTCCGAGTAATTGAAACAATGTGAGTATCAAATTGTTTTGGGGAACGACGAGATAAACAGCCGAGGCGTACAACCCCACTGTGTGCCCCAGAACATTCTCACCAACGCTATGGCTGCTCCCCGCTAGATTCCCTTTAGCTCCAAGAATCCGGACCACTTTGGATCCATCCGATCCGGCTGGGTCCGTCCAAATTGTCTCCAATTCTACCTTGGCGTTAGTATCCAGGCAAAAGCACACAACTCGAGGAGGGAGAGAGACCTGATCTCCCGACCTCACCATTTCTTCATACTCAATCAGATCTCCGAAAGGTCTGATCTCATCGGCCCAGCCTCTAGTTCCAGTGGGAGCTCTACGGGTCATCTTTCCTTTTTATCTTTCTGTGAAAGAGTATCTCTGATCTAGCCTAGATGTTAATGATTACAAATCCGTTAATTTCCGGGAGTTCATGGTAGATAAGTTTGTTGAGATAACAAAAAATTTACCTAAATTACTTGCTAATATAATTACCGTATCCGCTTCGAACATAAGTGATAAGTTGAATCTACTAGACTAAAAATCTGCTTTTCTAATCTTGAATAACAATTGAATATTGCATTTTCTCGAAAAATCAACTACACTGCGAATTATTTGGTTTTTTTCAACTATTTGGATCGTGCGGCAACGAGATTCTAACATTTTTATGGTGTACCATGTCGCCATTCCGCGGGCTTTTTTAAAATGAGTGAGAAGACTGGCCTTATGGAAATGTCAAGCATGTTCAGCGAAATATCAAATTGTTTTACAATTCTCGAGAAATACGTGAGTTTCTTCATTCCATTTGCGATCGTTTCTGAAACTCGGGAAGTAATATTCAAATCATCTCATTTTTGCGAAGTCGAAAAATTTCGTTCTATGAGCGAAAATTTTTCTCTGAAACTACCAATTGCGATGAGAAAAAACCATGAATTTCAATCATCAGATGCGATATATCGGAAAGTTGCTACGACGAAAGATGGGATTGGCATTTTTTGTATGACCATTAATTCATCCGAAACGAAAGAAAATAATCGCAATTTAGAGCAACCAAAATTTTGTCATGATTCTCAGGAATTACTTCGGAATATTTCTAATTTTCTTCAGATGATTAAAATGCAGTTGGCCCCAGATTGTGATAAAGAAGTTGTGAATTATATTGATTTTGCATTAAATAATACCGAGATTTTAAGCAAATGGAATAAAAAATTATTAAATGAATCTGAATATTATAGTAATCATACCTTTAAGTTGTACGATGCAATCGATCACATCCGGCGTTTGATCTATTTTCTGATTGCCGATAAAGAATGTGTTATTCAGTGTGAACCAGATATTCCTTCGATACGAGGTAATTATTTTGAAATTCTGAGAGTTTTTAAAAATTTGATCGAGAATTCTATTAAATATGCCAAAACTGATAAATTGATTATCGATATTGCCATAGTGGAGATTGCGGATGATTTTATTCGTATCATGTTTAGGGATAATGGATCGGCCCTCTCCGAAACTACCAAGAATGAAATAGAATCGATCTTAAGTGGAGAAAAAAATAGCCTTGGTCTCGAGATATGCAGAGATATTCTCAGCTGCAATAATGGAATGATTAAATTTTTGAGAAACGGTAGTGGCTGCACTTATGAGATAAAACTTCACATTGGAACACAAAAAGGAGGCAAGTTATGAAAGGATATGAGACAGGCAATCCGACATCTTCAATCGAAAAAATTATCGGGAGGCATTTGCGAGAAAAACGTCTCAAGAGAGGATTTACATTGGCAGAAGTTGCCTCTAAGATAGGAATATCCTATCAGCAGATTCAAAAATATGAGCAAGCGATTAGCAAGATTTCGGCCGGAGCATTATATCGGTTGTCCTCCCTATATGGAGTAGGTATCGAAAAGTTTTTTGAAGGACTGGGCGGGACGAGCGTGAGTACAACCGGGGAATCGATTAATATTTTTGGGCACACCGGAAAGAAAGTTATCAATTTGCTGTTGGTCGAAGACAACCCTGGAGACGAAACGATAACTCGAAAAGCGCTAAATGCCTTCGGAGATCTCAACATATTATGTGTTCATGACGGTGGTCAGACCATGGAAGTTTTGAGGTACAAAACTCTTTGCCCGGACTTCCCAAGACCAGATCTAATTTTTCTTGATATCTATATTCCTCGCAGAGATGGAATAGCCGTTCTTAAAGAAATTAAAAGAGATCGAGAGATTCAAGATATTCCGGTAGTAATCTTGACGAACAATACGCGTACCGACCTTATGGCTGAGGCTTACAAAAATGGTGCTTCTGGATATATTTGTAAATCGTTCGATTTCATTACTTTCAGAGAAAATTTAACTGATTGTATAAAATATTGGTCCAGCGCAGTAGTTCTTCCATCGGCCGCACGAAGAATCGAGTAATTAAGTGATGCAAATGTTATGTAGTGATAGATATATTCAATCGATGATTCGTTACATGCTAACCGCTAGAGTTAAAACAGATTGACTAAAGAACAATAATTAGCTACGCTTCGCAAATCTAGGAATTTAACAACAACTTAGGAGAAATACATGTTAATAATGGTTTCCAATAAAGAAGGGCGAGCTTACAGCAAAAGGAGACGGGCCCGTCAGGTATTAATCACGACATTGTCTTTGGTTATGTTAGCTCCGCTGAGTACCGGGGCCAATGCAGCCGACCACATTCAACCCACATATTCAGCTGAAGTTGAGGAATGGCTAGGGCGGACCGAACGCTTGCAAGAACACCAATTGAGGCTGCTTATGGATGAGGTTCCTGATCAATTCTCGCAGGTGGCGGATTATTTTGGGCTTATTCGCGCCGGAATTAACCTCCTACAGGACGAACCCGCGGCAGGGGCTGCTGTAGATCCCCTTCTCCAGCGCCTCATAGAGGATACGCGAGACTGCATCCTGTGCCAACGTCCACCAAGAGATCAACTATCTGGCGCTCTGACAGAACTCCAAAATCTCAGAGACCAACTCCAATGGGTCAGAGATAAATTAGGGCCCATATGGACCAATCCGCCAGTTTCTCCGACGGGACCCTCTGATCTCCCCGGAGCAGGAGCTCCCAATCCGCCACCTCTTGATCCGATGGCGCCCCCTGCTATCCAAGGAGCTCCGGAACCAGATGCCGCCCCCAGTCCCGGGACCGATGCAGCCGCCCACTTTCAACCCACCTATGCAGCTGAAGTTGTTGCGTGGCTAGGGCGGACCGAACTCTGGCTAGCACACCAAATGAGTCTGCGTGTGGCTCAGGTTCCTCCACACTTCCCAGAGGTGATTGATTATTTTGTGCTTATCCGCGCCGGAATTACGCTCCTACAGGACGAACCCGCGGCAGGGGCTGCTATAGATCCCCGTCTCCAGCGCCTCTTAGAGGCTACTCGAAACTTCCTCCTGTTCCAATCTGCCCCAAGGGATCAACTATCTTTCGCTCTGACAGAACTCCAAAATCTCAGAGACCAACTCCAAGGGGTCAGAGGTAACTTAGGGCCCCTATTGCCCAATCCTCCAGTCCCTCCAGTTGCTCCGACGGGACCCGCTGATCTCCCCGGAGCAGGAGCCCCCAATCCGCCGCCTCTTGATCCGACGGCGCCCCCTGCTATCCAGGGAGCTCCGGAACCAGCTGCCGCCCCCATTCCCGTAATGACAAGTGAACAGTGGGGAGGCGCTGTCCAATCGTGGAAAGCGCAGGTGAAAGGATTGATAGACCGCCAATCAGCTCAGGACCGGAGTGGTAGACACTGGACAAGGGACCAACTCCCTTACTACTTAGACTTGCTCCTTCTTGGTAGGCAGGTGTTGGAGCAGAGGCCCCCTAATGAGGGACCAGAGCTAATGGTCACCCTGTTGTGGGAAGTCCACGATGTGACAGTGGAATTCCTCGAATATATGGTTGCGACACCACCTGAGAGAGTCTCAGCCTGGGAAGCTTTCCGTGTGGCCACAGCTAATTTTCCTCCTGATTGCCGCCCTACTGCCAATAGGGGGACTGTAGCTCCGGCAAACCCGTCCCCGGCTCCTCCCCCATCGGGGCAAACCGCACAATTGCGAGGAAGTATTCGCAAATGGCTCGATGAGTATACCTCAAAATCTAGTGGAGACGGGACTGAGATGACTCGTAACGCTCTATTAGGCTTTCTCTCTACTGGCTTGAGGCTTTTGGAGAACGTTGCTTATGATTGCGCGGGGTATTTCGATCTCCTTCTTGATTGGGTATCCACACTACAATCTCAAATTGAGTTGTTGGACTGTTTTATGCTTAGTGAGTGCCCGTCCTCACCAGATACTGGCCATCCTACATTCTTTTCAGCCCCAATAAAGGCGTTTCTATTGCAGCGTGGGTTGGACCCGGCCACGCTATCCACTGCCGGGTATCAAGTCGTGTCCGATGGAGCAAAGGCGCTTCTGTTGCTTTTGACGGTCCGCTGCGTTAACTGGATTTACTACCTCCTCCCAAGTAATCCCACGGCGCTGTTGACGGACGGGCTAGGATTGATTAAACAAAATGATTTACCCCCCTCTGTCCTCATTCCTGTAGCGCTGCGGTTGCATGATTTCGTAGATAATTTTGAATTCCCTTCATGTATGAGTCACTTGCCGCCTGAGTTTGCGACGCTTCCGAATGACTTAGCTCAAGCCCGGGAGTCCCGGCGACTCCTGCTAAACCATTTGCAAACCCCGTTATCTCCCACAGACTACCAGGCTTCGTTAGCTAAGATGACAACTCCTTTGGATGCCCAGCCGGGACCTCATGTAAGTGACCTAAGTACTGCTGTCTCTGAGTCCGATACCGCCGCGAGATCCTTCAGCGAAACCTATGGAGATGTAGCTGGAGCCCCACCGCCCGACCTGAACATGGGTGCTCCCCCCAGCCACCCTGTCGATTCCGATCCAGAAGCCGATAGAGGCCCAGGAGAACCCTCTGGAGATCCAGCCGTAGGCGCCCCACGTCCCGATGCGGAAATGATTGACCCAGACAACCCAGATGGGGAGGATGATGAGCATGAAGCCCCCAGTGTCGGATTCGACGGAGAGGCGATAGTCGACCCCGTTGTCCCCACAAGCCCTTTGGAGACCCAAATGAGGCCTCTCCTCGTTCCGTTGTATGAGGGGCTGGACCTTTTGGAGCAACTTGTGTCCAGTAATACGGCTGATTTAGACCTGATTGCCGACGTATCTACCAATATCTATGAAGGACTTCACCCGATCCGTCAGTCACTTCATGCTATTAGAGCAACCGATCCAGAATCTTTCGCCCGGCTCGACGACGAATTGACCGCCCTCCATGACAAGCGGCAGAGGGTAATGTGCCTATTCGCAGCTAATTTTTTTCCGACTGCCTTTGCCCTGGCCAATCGGAGTAAACAACGTATAGAGATTATGCTTAGCCTACCGAGAATAAACCCCTTTTCTTTCGATCCCCAGGTGCGGATGTTGTGCATCGCCTTACGGGTAGCGGAAATGGATGTATCCTATTCCAGACTTCCGCCAGAGTTGAGGAACTTGAGAGACGCTTTATATGATATATTGCAACAGTTTCCAACTATCCTGTCTGATATCAAAAGGCGGCTTCCCCCCGATCATTACGCCAACCTACACCGAAGTCTTGTGGCTGTGCCCTTCCCCCTCCACGGCGACACCGTCGAGGAAGAAGAAACAGAAGAACTCCCGGGAACAGGCCTACAAGGGTGGATCACATCATCACAATCGCCGCCTGCCTCCTTCTTACCGGGATCTCGAGGTGAATCATTCCCAGCCCCTGGAGCGGGAGGCGAACCGAGAGGCCCATTGGCGATAATGCCACTTGCTTTATTAAACAACCATGCGCTGTTCAGAGATGTGAGACTTGAAGACCGGGTTTTCAAAGTAGAAACGACTGTCATACGTCGTCGAGATGATGTTAGGTTGTTGGGGCTACCTCCCCTCTCAGACCAAAGTCTAGAACGAGGAATACGTAGAATGTTCGACACCGATACCCGGGAATTATCGCACCTGATAGTAGGCACTCAGTTGGTCGAAGTCCGCCGTATTCCTCAGGCGCCCACCCGACGATAATCTACTCTCGATGGATTTAAACTTATCAAATCAGAATGGCGGCAGATGATTAACCAGTAGCTCACTGAGTCGTACATACTAAGTGACTCTCCAGCTCTCGAGCTTTTTTTAAGTTGCGGGGGCTGGATGTTCTCTCAATCCACCTACCTAGATTGCTCTAGAGGAGGGGTGTCTAGAGATTGTCGGGCTTATAGCATCAGACATTTAATCTGAACTGCTGCTTCACAAATGAACTCACTCCTTTAGTATATCTCGTTACGATTCCTCATCTATCCTCGCAACCTCTCAAGGTCGTTTCATTATCCTGGGGGTGTCTAGAGATAGTCGGACTTATAGCATCAAACATTTAATCTGAACTGCTGCTTCCAAGGAACTCACTCTTTTAGTATATCTCGTTCCTATCCCTCTCTAGCCTCGCGACCTCTCAAGATCGTTGTCTATCAACTGTCTCTTCTTTTATACAACTCGTTATTAGAGAGAAGTAGAGGATGTATTACCCGGTCGTGATCCCAGACTCTTCAGCTGTCCCTCTGATAACATCCCAGCATATTGGACTGTTTGTATCCGTTCGACCTGTGTACAATCCGCCGTCGTACCGTCCTGTAGCAAAAATTATGACCGAAATACCAAGATCTCCCTCAATAACAGACGTATCTTACCGGTGACTCCCTTTTTTTTGAGACTTTCGTTTATTTAATTTCCTCCCCATACTTAAAATTTCTTCCCCATACTTTAAAGAGTGTGTTGATTGGATATCAATTTATTCAATTCGTCTCCCGCTCTTATAATACCTGTCCTAGCGGTGGCCTGTAACTCGTAGTCTGCCCCTACCAGATCGAACGGCACCATGGGCGGAATGAGGATTATCCATTCCCCAAAGTCCACCGGCACTATATCTCCTACGAAAAATAATATGCGGCCCTCTGTATCGTCAGGATGCTGAACCAATGGCCAAGATCCCCTGACACCTCCAATCCTGCAACTATAATACGCCGGCCCTATTGTAAAACCTTTGAGAGATGCGCTTGATATTCCGTCTAAGCCGGGAAGGGTGGCGGGATAGAAATTCCTGTCTACGACTCCTCTGAGGATATCCTCTGATATAGCAATTGTCCCTAAAATCTTTATTTGCCCTGTACCCCATGCTAAAACCAACCGAGCCCCTTCCGGACTGACGAAGCTGTCCGGGTTTTCGCCAATTGGCCTGAGAATGGGGCCCCTGACGTTATATATGGGAGGTGTAAGTATCTCTATCTTTACGTGCCTTGTCGTCTCTGCCCCCTGGACCAATTGAATTAAAAATGGAACTATGAGCAACGCGCACCAGCTAACTCTTCTGTCCGACTGTTTACCTTTGAATTGACCGCACATCAGTAATTGTCTCCGAATCCTGGAGACCATCAGGAAAATCCAAGAGGAAATCACAAGTACCTCTCTTCCCGATAACAACATGCTCTGTAGCCTCCCCTTCCACAGTTTTCATTCTACCTTGTTTCCCTATACTTGTCAATTACTTCCTACGGAACATCCAGAACGTACCCGTGAAAAATCATTGAGTTTTTTCTCATCAATGATTCGATTGATTGCCATGATTTTCGCTTAGAGGGGTAGCCTCGTGTGCTATCTTATCTTCAAGGTCGAGAGACCAAGGATTCCAAGGGCTATCGAAATTATCCAGAAACGGAAGACGACCACAGATTCAGACCATCCCTTCTTTTCGAAGTGATGATGAATAGGGGACATCAGGAAAATTCGCTTATGAGTAATTTTATAGTATCCGACCTGAAGGATGACCGAAATCGTTTCTATAACGAACACCCCTCCAACTATTGCATAAATCATTTCCTGCTTGGATAGGGTGGCAACGAAGCCGAGCACTCCCCCGATCGCGACCGATCCCGTATCTCCCATGAATATCTTCGCCGGAGGAGCGTTGAACCACATAAATCCCAGGCTCGCTCCAACCAGAGAGCTCAAAAAGACACAGACTTCGGCCATACCGGGAACGTAAGTAATGTGAAGATAATCGGCGAATATCGTATGCCCGACCACGTAGCTTATTACGGCAAAACAGATGGATGACATAATTACTGGGCCCATCGCGAGACCATCGAGCCCATCCGTCAAATTAACCGCATTCGAGCTTCCAATCGTTACGAATATAGCCCAGAATATAAACAAGCTCCCAAGCTCGATTTGGCAATTCTTAAAAATAGGGAAAAAAACTGAAGTAGATCCGTCAAAATTAGCAAATTGCATCGCGATGTACCAACAAATTATAGATACTATCGTCTGAAGGCACAATTTTTTCTTCCCAGAAAGCCCGTGATAGTCCATCGTTTTTAATTTGCGACAATCGTCGGTCGCCCCAATCGCCCCGAAACTTACAAGTATTCCGAGACACAACCATAATTTCGGGCTACACAAATCTCCCCATAATAAACTTCCTACCAAGATTGAGGCGATTATTATTATTCCGCCCATGGTTGGCGTCCCTTTTTTGGAATCGATATGAGATTGGGGCCCATCGTCGCGGATCGGCTGGCCATTGACCTGATATTTTTTTAAGATTTGTATGATCTTTTGCCCAAAAAGTAGAATTAAAATGAATGAGGTGAAAAAGGCGCAGATCGATCTGAATGTGATATATTTAAAGATATTAAGAAAAGAAAATTGTACGCCATAAAATTTATAAATAAAATTGTAGAACATTTCGCCTGTTTTTAAAATTATCTGATAATGAGTAGAATTCTTGTGAGGAATTCTATCAAAGATATATCTAGTTAACAAGGCGAGAAATAATGGCAAAAATGAATCAGCATTTGTTGGGTAAGGAGCCGACTTTTAAGCCATTTATAGCAAAAATGAACTAAATATATTTTATCAATATTTTACAAATTCAATTCGATTATCCACTCTATTATCGTGTCATTTCCATTGTTCCGTGAATGGCCGATCTCTATTGTTGGATAAGTATTTTCAGCATCTTTAATAATAAATAATTCACAATTTTGAGTACGTTGAAAGACGCTGAAAATATATTCGGCATTGCCAACGGTTATGAGTACACTCCTGGAATGTATCTCTTTTATGATAGCTTTCTGATCAAAGACAAATCTAGGAAATGTCTGGCAATTATCAGAAGTACTAATAGTATCTCTACCCTTTATCTTTTCTTTATTAAGATCTATTATAAATTCTCTTTGGATACGAAGACCAAAATGCCGACTTGTTTGTTGAATTTCTCCAATGAAATGTAATTCCCCTCTTCCATGTTGTATTTTTGAAAAATAATTTGCTTTTGATGTAATTTTTATGCAGATTCCATTAATTAATATAGAAATATCTGCTCTATTAATCAGTCTATTTAATCCAAAACTTGCTTCAAAATCAAAAATATTGAGTCCTGGGGATGTTGGTGGAGTGAAGTGTGATCTCACATAACACGGGAGTGTATTGACTATCAAAATGATTTTCTTTGATGATAATCTTGTAAATCCCGGAATCGTAACGGCCAGATTAGCTTTGAATTCGACAACCGAAAGAGCTGTATCGATCATTTGTCGGCCTGGGATTAATCCAGTACTAGGGGACTTGCCCCATCCGATGTGCCCCGAAATCCCGCCGTCCCCGAGTCTTAGGAACCTGATGCAGGCGGCCATTTTTGCTAAATTATCGCTGAAAACGTGTTTAGGCAATGCGATGCCGAGATTTTTCGCGATAAATCTGGTCTCAATAAGACTTTTAAATATGTTGAAATGTTCGATTGGATTTCGACTAAGGGCCATCCCAGCTGTATCGAGCAAGTCCTCTACCGCGAGTCCAATTTCTTTGATAATTTTTCTAACCTTCGAATGTGGAATATTTTTCATTGCGCAAAGATACGCCAAGATCGCTTTTAAGGCTATTAGTCTGGAATACATGTTACTTTCGGCTCTGTAACTTTTCCAAAGATGAGAAAACTGTTCAGTCATCGAAGATAAAATGGCTTTTTGGAAGGCGTCATTTGATCCTGAAGCGTAAAAAGAATACGAAAACATCCAGTTGATGATACGTTCTCCGCTAACTTCCATTGACCAGCTGTTCGAAAGCCAAAAGCTTTTCGTTTTTCGATAATTGCTTATAAACATCAGAATTAGATCACGTGTGAGCCTCATACTGCTGTTTCCACCGACGGCTTGCAGGTTTCGAATCCATGAAAAATTATGAGTGTATTCATCATTTTCGTCGGTCGAGAATATTTCGGTTAAATCGGACCGGATGCCAGAATTACCGATGATTCCATCGAGAATATCTCTCCCGATTGCCGAGTTTCCGAACCATGGATCCGTCAAAAATTTATCTGAATCCAGGGCATTGCCGCGTTTTTCAAGAGAAAATCGATAAAAAACGCTACGCTGCATGATGTCAATTTTGTGCGATATATACGATTCTCTGAACTTCTTTAACATGGTGTAGAACTGCGGATGTACGACTCCACAGTATACACCCGTTCCGATTTAATGGATGGTAAGTTTTCGATTCTCAATCGTTAAAGGGTTTGTAGTTCGCTGCCGGATTCCAAAACGTCCATTGTTTAACGCCGGCTTCGCTGGAAGCTTGAATCTGCTCCTTGATTTGCTGAAATTTGTATCTTTGAGAAGATTCTTTTGGTAGCCAGCTTGCCGTAAAAGCCTGCAACCATGGCCTAATGCTGGCTCGCGCCTTTGGATTCCGTTTTACGGCGCTGACAGCATACTTCATCACTTTCTTGACAATTTCACCAGGGCTACAATCTGGATACTTGATTCCTAATGATTTTGGTGGCCAGTGCGATGGATAAACCATTGGGCATATACAATCCACTGTTTCGACTATGTGATTCCAATCTTGCCCGAGCCGATAAGAACTGACGATCGTGTCTTCTCTCAGAGTTTCAGGAATAATGCATCCGAATACATCAATAGAAATCTTTACACCAAGCGGCCTCAATTCCTGCACAGCAAAATCAATGAATTGATTAATGATCTCGGACCTGGAAACGGTTTTAGAAATGGGGCCAAAATCTACATTGGGATTTTTGTACGGAGAAAACCTAACATAATCGAATTGGATCTCATCGAATCCAATTTCGGCGGCAGCCTTCGCTACCTTAATGACATAGTCCCAAGTCTTCTTGTTGTAAGGATTCAGCCAACTTGCCTTCTCCTTATCACACAGAACTGACCCATCTTTGTTTTTGACTGCTAGCTCTGGGAAAGCTCGAACGGCGTGATCGTCTCTGAACGCAACGAGCCTAGCAATCGTGTATATTCCTTTCTGTCGCAAAATTTTAAGAAGTTCTTTTATATTGACAATACGTATATTTTCCTTATATCCCGATGGTAAGTTCAAATGACAAGTGATTTCTCCAAACTCGTTTTTTACATCTATTACGACTGCATTACATTCAAATTTTGTAACTAATTGGAGCACCTCCAGAATGTTGTTCGAAGCCCCGACATAAATTCCTCGAATTACCCCGTGATCAACAACTTTGGCTGGAGGAGCAGAATCTTCTTTAGGAGTTTCGACAAGTATTGCATGAGTTACGGTTATTTCATTCTTATAAATAGGAATGGAGCATTGTGGAGAAAAAGTACCAATGAAAACATTAGCTTTTCTACAGAGGGAACTGAGTGGATTCAGCCTGACGAAATCCGCTATTTTCATTCTGATATTACAGTTTATACCATCATTCGACGCGGCTCAGGCGAGCTCTGACCATCCAAAATCCAGCCATCGGCATAGAGCTTCGGCAGAATTGAGCGCAATACCTGTTCGACCACCCGAAGATGCTGATGCCACTTTCGGGCTAGGTGATGCTCCGGCGCCCTTGCCGATGGACCGCCCAATATACGGGATCGGGCGAAAGGCTCGCCCTGCCCTGCGCACCTCAGCCCTTGAAGTAGCGGACTATGTGGCACCTGCCGATGCAGCAGTTCCAGCTCCAGTTCCAGCTCCTCCGCCACCGGAAGTCGGTGCCGACGTCGAAAAAGCTGCCGTGGATCCGGAAATCGAGAGAGTTCGCCGGCGTTTAGGTAGATTGTATGACATTATCGGAGGGCTCGTTGATGCCTACGCCACTCTCCACAGAGCGACGCGATATACCTTAGAACGCGGCGAAGAGCTCGATGGTGCATTAGCTGAGCTTCGGACTTACTTTAAAGGTCTTAAGCGAACACTTAAAGAAGAGATTAGGGAGTGCATCGATTATCTCGAGGCAAACGGCGCTCCTGAGGAAGAGGATGCTCGGGAAGAATGATGACGGCGTCTCACCGGGGTAAGTAAGTAATAGCCTGTCTATGCAGAGTACTTTCCATGACTTGACAGGTCTGTTGTGATGATGATAAGGAAGCTACCATCAGCGTAGCTTCCCTGGACGACCACCTAGCTACCATCCTGTCAGATTATCGATTCTGTCAAAGATGCAGGTTTCGTGAAAAGTCCTATAAAAATCTAGAGCAAGAGGTTTTCTCTCCAGTAGTAGAGGTGGTCCTCCCGTAGGCTCCCAGGGCCGAGACACCAGCGATGAATCCTCCGTGTCTGGGCACCATCACCACCGGCATGGCAGGGGAGGAGACGATTCCCAATCCTCCGTTGCTCGGCACCACCGCGATCACCTTGACTTGCCAACTTCCCCTCCAGCTCCAGGGAGACCCTCCAGTAGTAGAGGTGGTCCTCCCGTAGGCTCCCAGGGCCGAGACACCAGTGATGAATCCTCCGTGTCTGGGCACCATCACCACCGGCATGGCAGGGGAGGAGACGATTCCCAATCCTCCCAGTCTCGGCACCACCGAGATCCCCGTGACTCGGCCGAGCCGCCTCGGAGGACGCCGGGCCCTGGCGGCCCGGTGTCTCGAGAGAGATTGATTGCTGCAAGAGCTAAGCTAGACCGTCAACTTCACCACTTAGAGCATGCCCGCCTCCCCTTGGACCACATCATTCGTATCTTTCCCATGCCCCATGAAGAAAGGGCAAGGTTCCAGCGTCTCAGGAATGAGTTGTTTGACGGCCTCAGTCTCGTCATCAGAAAGGGAGAAACTCAGATCGCAGATACCCTCGAAGACTACCAGGCCTTTTTAGCCCGCTTCGGTACACAAGATGATTCTCTCAGTGATGAATAGCTTCCGTTCCGCCTCCGGACTTCCCTTTTGATGTGCAAAATAGTCCGGAGGAATGAGTAGCAGACAGCTTATTACCAAAGCACCTGACCAGAGTTGTAAATCGGATAGAATCAGGTTACCAAGAACCCCCTCTATCCGGTTGCTAGCATTTCGGATTGTACCATCCTTCGACTCGGTTCATGGAAGATCTGAGCCTCCAAGATCCATCCATCGGCCGGAGGGCTTCGGGAGGTTCGAGAGATATGCCCCCTTCCCTTCGAGGGGCCCGGAAAATTAGCTGCAGGAACGAGTGCCCTGTCAAACAAACCCAGATAAATTTATCGGAAATGGAAATAAATGATCCGGAAAACACCCCGCAGAATCATTTATGCAGATAATTTTAAGGAAATACTAACTGTCGGTATATACTCACTGTTAAATCTTAGTCATTACGGCAAGAAGCCTACTTTTTAACTTGCCTTACATTCGATACGTGTGATATATTACGCCAGTATTAACCAGTTAGTTAGCTATCAGTTCATCACCAAGTGAACTCTAGTTTATACTGAAAATGTCGAGGAAACCAGCATGAACAAAATTAAAAACATCGAGAATAGACCCAGGAAGCGAGGGAATCGCAATCTAATCAAACTCCTAGCATGCATGGGAGTCTTTCGCTTGATTCTTATCGACCCAGCACAGTCAATGGACGATGGTCGCAAAATTGCTTCGCCTACTGACACGGCTCTTCCGCCTAATGAGTGTTCCTTCCACGCCTTTGTTGACTCTCTTCCTCCCACTGATGCTCTCAGAGAGGAGGCATTGGGACTGTTTTACGGCCCAGCGGGCCTCTCGTCGGCCGAAAGAGGCCGTCGCATCGATCAATTTGGGGATACAGTTGCTTTAGCATACTTTAATGCCAACTTCCTACGCTGGGCAATTCAGGTCGCAGACCACTTTCGTTTCGGCCATAGAGTGGGCGCACCATTTGATTCCCTCGCACATCTTATCGGCCTGCGGTTACTAGCCTTCCTCGCAGCTCAAAGCCATAATCCTAGCCCCTCCTTCTTGAATAGTCAACTCAGTCTATTCCTAGGTCAAGGGGATGCATCAAGTGTTGACAGACTTCATGCAGCTCTCATTCAGGAGCTAGCAGTCTTACTTCATGTCATTCATTCTGATGGGTGGGAGGGCCGTGATGCCCTCACTGGGATTGATCCGTCTCGGCTAGCTCGAACTATGGGACTATCGGATGCGAGCCGGCGGGCTCTCCTAGCGGTTGATCTCCACTCTAGCGGAGAGGCTACTTCTGAGATATCCCCCTTATTACGTAATGTTAGCACTGTATCAGATCTACCTTCTCATCGATCTCTGCTTGCTAAGCTTTCCAAACTCGATTCGGAAACCTTGTCCCAACATAAAGGTACCTGGCAACTCCCTCGCCACTGGCAAGGCTTACGCGAACGGCTAGAGCAAATCGCCACGCTCTGCAATCCGTCAGTAGACGTGAGGCTTATACGTCTGGCGATCGCGGATTCTCTAGCAGGGCTGCATCGGCTACTTTCCCTTAGCCCATCCAACCAGCCCGCCCTGACAAATCCAGTGCTAGCAGCCGCACTGGCACCCTTCGTGTATAAGTATCTGCTGTCCCCGTTCAGGAACACCCCTGGTCACGTCAGTTTTGCCCCAATTCCCCAATTGCCCCCTACGAAAGGACCATCCCGGATGATGCGATGGCACATAGCCAAGGTTGCCGAGCAACATAAAGAGATCGTGGCTTTAAGAAAAGAGCAGAAACGTAAAGACGTTGCACATCAGGAGTTCGTAGCGCGCTCAGACCAGGAACGCCATAGACTTAACCAGCTAATACATGATCTATCTGGAAGAGCAGCACATTTCGAGGCCGTCGCTGCCGATCTCACTAGGCGTGAAGCATGTGTAGGACAGCAATATACTGCATTGAACGTGGGGTACGCTACGTTACGCCAGCAATATGAGGAGATAACCAGGAGGTTAGCTGCGGTACAACTGCAATATGATGAGGCGCGCAGGAGGTACGAAGAATGTATGGCCCGGAACCAGACTCTCCATGCTCGTCTAAACCAAGCCCACGCAGAGCTGGATCAGGCTCGTGGAATACCGCCTTATCCTAGAGCCCCCTCATCACTATCACAGTACGGATAGATAGGGATCTCAATCCCGCAACGTCAGGATTGATTTCAGCAGAGTTACCGAAGATTGATGATAATATTTAGCAGCCCCCCATCGGAGGGCTGTCTATTCATGAGGTTCAACCTAAGGGTATCATTTAACTCTCCAGCATGTAGGACCGGGATTATCTGTTCAGCCTGTGTACAATCAATCCGATGACTCCTCATCCCAATGGAAACAGCGGCTCGACATCCATCGTACTCCTCCCCGGATTTCTGCTTTCCAAGTCCTCTTTTCGCTTGGGGTGCTGGCTAACTCCTCGATTATCTGGTCCAATTCCCCAATGGTTTCCTCGATGCGGGCGAGCGCATCTTCTGGACTCGCCGGGCACTCTGCGACCTCCCAATCTCCGAAAAGTTCCCTTTCAGAATATTCGTCTCCCGAATCGGAGTATTCGCTGTATTCGCTCGCAGTCCCCTCCCGCCGCTGGATCTCTCGCGCCCGTCTCATCAGCCCGCTAACTCCTGCGCGAACCTGACCTGCCCAAAGCTGAGCCTCATCCGAATTCTCATGAGCTAAGATCATCCCGATCCTGAACAGATTGCTCAAGCTCCTCTCTATCGCCCTTATATACTCGGATTGTCTTCTAACCCTGGTCCCGGCGGAGGGGCCGAGGCGCCCTAATGCCTGATCTGTAGCCTCCGGGACGAGCCTCTCGCCCCCAACTCTACCTGCTCCTGCTGTAATCTCTCTAAGTCGGCCAATGGCCCCCCTCATTGCGGCAAATGCCGCCTCTGTCTCTGATCTTACCTTCTCAATTCCCTCATCTCCTAGAACCTCATCCTCTGAGCTATCTGCTCGCCGGATTACTTCCTCCTCAATAGGGGACTGATTCGCCCACCTGGAAGCCGACCCCTTCATTATTTCCCTTCTCAGACTGGGCACTCGCTCACGTAATACCGTTATCTCGGGCGGACTCACTCTTGTCTCCCGGACTACCGAATCCGGGACGGACCGTCTCTTGCCCCTAGCAGCCCGCCCCTTCACATCATGGTCGTCTCCACCGCCCACCACGAATCTCGGCATCGCACTCGATGGTGGCCGCCCCTGACCCTGAATGAATGACTTGCATCGAATGCTGCCCCTCTCTCTGGCTCTCTGAAGATCTCTTGCACGTCCATCTGCCGGGTTGAAAAAGGGAATTACTACCACCATAAGACCTAATAAAATTGTCCTTCTGGAACCTAATACTGCTGACTTGCTCCGGATTAAACTGATAAAAAACATAATTAATATTCCTCGGCTAGGTGTGCCCGGCCTGTAATGCCTACGTCTCGGCGAGAGTATATCCATCCTCTAATACTTTCGCAACATAAATATCTCTAACTAATACCCAATTAATGAACCTCAATCTGTATCCGGAGATGGCAAGCCTGCGGGCCTTAATTTAGCATCTAATACTCGCCATGATCTTTATTCAAAACTGAGGCTGAACTTAGGTGTCGTTGTTCTTTCCTTGGCGGATGGTTTTATGATATCGTCTCCAAAAGTCTCTGACTGATTGTTATATTTTTGTAAAATGAAGAGCGATTTGACGATATCAGAAGCCCGAAAGGGACTCAAGTCCAGAGAGTTTAGCTCCACCGAATTGACTGAATACTATCTCGCCAGGATTGAGCAACTTTCTGCTCTGAATGCTTTCGTGACGATCGATCGAGAAAAAGCTTTAGTTGCCGCCAAAAAGGCAGATGTGGCGATTTCTAATGGAGAAGATAAGGCACTACTCGGGGTGCCAATAGCCGTTAAGGACTTATTTTGCACGAATGGAACAAGGACCACGGCGTGCTCCAAAATACTTTATGACTTTGTTCCTCCATATGAATCTACCGTTACACAGAATTTATTGAATGATGGAGCCGTATTTCTTGGAAAAACTAATATGGACGAGTTTGCGATGGGTTCTGCAAATATAACCAGTTGTTTCGGAGCATGTTTTTTACCCTTCAGGAAGAAGTCCAATGTGAATGCTAAGTTAGTACCGGGCGGATCTTCCGGAGGTTCGGCCGCCGCCGTAGCCTCCGATCTTTGCGTCGCGGCGACTGGATCTGATACCGGGGGATCTATTCGTCAACCGGCTTCGTTTTCTGGTCTCGTGGGGATCAAGCCAACTTATGGTCTGTGTTCGAGATGGGGCATGATAGCTTTCGCTTCATCTTTAGATCAGGCTGGACCTCTCTCAAAAACCGTTGAAGATGCTGCCATCATGCTAAAATCTATGGCGGGTTATGATGACAAAGATGCGACTTCAGAAAATGTCGAGATTCCAGATTATACAAAATCTATCGGGAAATCGATCAAGGGAATGAAGGTAGGCTTAGTTGCCGAATTTATGGAAGGACTGTCCCTGGAAAATTTGGACGTACTCGAAAAGACTTGCGGCTGGCTAAAAGATAGCGGATGTGAAATCGTTGAACTGTCTCTCAGGACCGTGCCATATGCATTGCCCGCATATTATATAATTGCTCCAGCTGAGGCTGCCTCTAATCTCGCGAGATATGATGGGGTTAGGTATGGATATAGAGCCTCTGAGTGTCGTGATATAGAGGACCTTTTTGTGAGATCGAGATCCGATGGATTTGGAGAGGAAGTAAAGCGAAGGATTCTAACCGGAACGTACGTCTTGTCGGCGGGCTATTTTGACGCTTACTACTCGAAGGCGCTAAAGATCAAGAAAATGATCAGTGATGATTTTCGAGATAATGCATTTTCAAAAGTTGATATAATTTTATCGATGACGACTCCTACGACGGCATTTAGTATCGAAGAAACTGATGGTATGTCACCGGTGGAAATGTATCTCAATGATATGTTTACGGTGACGGCAAATATAGCAACTCTTCCTGGAATTTCTGTTCCGGCCGGATTGTCGAGCGATGGATTACCCGTCGGAGTTCAGCTGATTGGAAATAGAATGATGGAAGAGATGTTGTTTCGTGTTGCTCATGTCATCGAACAGTGTGCAAATTTCAGAGAATTAAAAAAATCCATATTGATGGAGGTGTAGTACGAAGATGAGCAAAGTATCGACTCTCCATAAAGTAGCAAATCAATATTTTGTTGATGAGTTGAATCAATCGCCGGCGGCATGTAGTGTCGCTGGTTCTGGCGATGACGGATGGGAAATCGTCATTGGCCTTGAGGTTCACGCTCAGATTGCCACCAAATCGAAATTATTCAGTTGTAGTCCGACTGAGTTTGGCTCTGATCCAAATTCTCAGGTTTCGTTTTATGATGCCGCGATGCCGGGGACTCTCCCTGTACTAAACCGTGCGGCCGTCGATCTAGCGATAAAAACGGGGCTTAGTATTAATGGAACTATTAATAAAATGTCGCAATTTGATAGAAAGAATTATTTTTATCCAGATTTACCGGCTGGATACCAAATATCGCAATTGTATTTTCCGATAGTATCGAATGGATATATCTCCATCGAGCTTCCGGGTTGTGAAGTAAGATGCATTAATATCGAAAGGATTCACATCGAGCAAGACGCTGGAAAGAGTATTCACGATTTGTCACCGGAGTCTTCGTATATCGATTTGAATAGAGCTGGAGTTCCGCTAATGGAAATCGTATCGAAACCTGATATGAGATCGTCGGCTGAGGCCATGCAATACGTCAAAAAGTTGCGAACGATCCTTCGCTATATCGAGACATGTGATTGCAATATGGAGAAAGGGAATCTGAGAGTGGATGCAAATATTTCGATCAGAAGGCCTGGCGATCCTTTTGGCAATCGGGTTGAAATCAAGAATATTAATTCTATTAAGTTTCTGGGGCAGGCTTTAGATTATGAAATAGAACGCCAAATTATTGCACGTGAAAGCGGAGAAGATATAGTCCAGGAGACGAGATTATTTGATGCCGGTACTGGGAAGACTCGCTCGATGAGGACAAAGGAAAATTCAGACGATTATAGATATTTTCAAGATCCAGATTTGAGGCCAATTATTTTAACGGATGAAAGAATTGAAAAAATTAGATTAGAATTGTCTGAGTTACCAGATGCCAAGAAGACTAGGTTTATCGATGAGTATGGGCTTTCAGCGGCCGATGCTGATGTATTGATTGAAGACAAAATAGTAGCATTAAATTTTGAAAAAGCAGTTAAGGCATCCGGATTCGATGGATCGGCGAAGCTGATTGCAAATTGGATAATCGGTGAATTATTTGCATTTTTGAATAAAAGTGGATATGGGATTGATGATATCAAATTCCCGATCGAATATATTGCCGAGTTGGTAGATCTCATTCTGGATAAGACTATTTCTGGCAAAATTGCAAAAACCGTCTTCGCACGGATGGTGGAAATTAACGAAAAACCATCGAAAATTGTCGCTGATCTGGGATTAGTTCAAGTTATGGACGATTCGGTGATCAGGGATGTCGCGCAGGGTATAGTTGCGAACAATCCGGACCAAGTCGAGAAGTATAAATCTGGCAAGGCTCAGTTGTTTGGATTTTTTGTGGGGCAATGCATGAAATCTCTTCAAGGTAAGGGAAATCCAGAGCTAGTTAATCAGATTTTGCACGAATTGCTGGATTAGGTTCTGTGAAACATTTTTTCTAATTGTTCTTTCGTGATTTGTATAAAGCTCGGGCGATGGTGGTTGCATTGATGTATGGATTCTGTCATTTCCATTTGTCGTAACAGCGCATCAATCTCGATTATCGATAATTTTCGTCCGAATCGAATGCTATTGTGGCAGGCTATGTTCGCGATTTTTTGTCTAATTGCAGCTGGTAATGTCAATTCTTCTCCGAAATCTAAGATATTTGAAATGAAATCTGTTGCCGTTTTTTCATCGATGACGGATGGAATGGCTAATATCGTCAGTGATTTCTGATCGAATGATAATTCGATTTCAAACCCGCAATCCAGGAGATTTTGTTCATTTTCGGTGAATTGTTCTTTTTGTTTATCAGATATTTTGATTGTTTCGGGCGTAACTAAATACTGTTTTTGTCCTATCTCAAGTTCTTTTAGGATTTTCATTTGCGTTATTTTTTCGTGAACGGCATGTTGATCTATGATGATGATTGAATCTTCCTTTTCACTGATGATGTACGAATCAAATATCTGACAGATAGGAATACCGAAAAATTTTTCATCTTTTAAATTTTCAAATGTTTTTGGCTGAAATTCCGATTTAATTGTCTCTATTTCGATATTTTCTTTGAGACTAATTTTCGAGAAAATCGAATTGTTATTATCTCGGAATTGAGTTTTGAAATTATCACTGTCGATGAGATAGTCTGTTACTCTCTGATCAAAATACGGAGCGGACGTTACCTCATCGTCGCTAAGATTTTTGTGTGTAATAACATTTGCGTTAATTGGTGTAATAATTCTGTCGAATTTGTTTAGATTTTTTTTGACGATATCTGTAATTATCTTCTGCATGTATTTGGAGTCTCTGAATCGAATCTCAGATTTGGTCGGAGATACGTTGACATCGACATAAAACGGGTCTACTTCGATGAAGATAATGGCGATAGCAAAGCGGCCAATTGGTACGAGATCTCGATACGCATTTCGTATTGCCGCCGATATTGTTTTGTCCTTAATAAACCTAGAATTTACGAAAAATCTCTGAAAATCTTGAGAAAATTTGCTATCACTCGGATGGAAGAGATATCCACTCATCGAAATCGCTCCATCCGATCCATCAAAATAAACGGAGCGTTCAAAAATTTCTGCGCCGAAAATATTTGCAATTCTATTTTCGATAGATTCATTTTGATAGGATATGATGTTCCGGCTTTCAGATCTAAGAGAAAAATTGACTCTATTATTTATAATGGCGAAATTCTCGATAATCGAGATACAGGCCGATAATTCAGCGTTATCTGATTTTAAGAATTTTAATCTCGCCGGTACTTGATTAAACAAGTTTTCGATTGTAACTACGGTTCCATGAGAGATTTTTGATGGAAAAATATCAGAAATTTCAGAGAAATTTACTGATATTCCAAATCCACTTGATTCGATAGTAAAATTACTAACCGAGGCGATTGATGGCAAAGCTTCACCTCTAAATCCGTAGCTTTTAACATCGAATAAATTCAGGCCACTGAGTTTAGAGGTTGCATGTCGTTGAAGACACATTGTCAAATCATCATACAGTAACCCATCACCATCATCCTCGACCACTATCTTTGATTTCCCGCCATGTTTCAGGAAAATATTGATATTTTTCGCATTAGCGTCGATTGAATTTTCGACTATCTCTTTGAGTGCGGAGCAAGGTCTTTCAACTATTTCTCCGGCCGCAATTTGATTAATAATCTGATCGCTCAGAAGTTTTATTTTACCCAAAGTATTTTACCACTTAAAATAATCGAACCGTTGTTAGGGAAGCGAGATTCGATACACTAGGACTTGGGCGAATGGTACTAAATCGATTCTCCAAATGTTAGACTTTTTTCCAGTAATAAATTTTTTATGAAGAGTTCGCGCCGATCATGGCAAGGCACGCGATAGCGGCCGTTTCTGATTTAAGGATATTGATCGATAGGGATACAGGAAGTGTGAGTGTTAGCAGGAGATTTTTTTCAATTTCTGAAAATCCACCCTCAGGCCCCACTATGAAGCCACAATTTTTGTTTGTCGTGTCGATGGCGGAGATTGCTTGATATCCAGATCGTTCTAGTGCAGAGATCCACAAAAACTCTTCGGGCAAAGTCACTATAAAATCATTGAAAGCGGTTTCTTTGTGTAATTTTGGTAGATCGAGTCTGCCACATTGTTCGACAGCGCCCCTTGCAATCGATTCCAGTTTTTCTACCCTGATCGTGTGATTAGTAAATTCTGTGGTAATTGGCCAAAAATCAGTTGCTCCAAGTTCTGTGCATTTTTCAATGATTAGATTGGTGTTGTGTTGCTTAATCGGACAGAAGGCCAAGCCAATTTTTTTTTGCTGACCAGTTTGGTAATTACGTAAAAGGTGTTTCTTTTGGACGATTACTGAATATTTCGTGATAGATTCAAGAGTACATAGCCACTCTCCATGAAATTGATTAAATACAATTATCTCGGCCCCAATCCTTAATTTCAGGACGGAGATCAAGTGAAAATAGCAATCATTTTGTAAATCGACCAATTCTCGGCTCAAGTTTTCACAGTAGATTCTTGGAATATGCCTTGCCAAATGTCTTATACCTTTTTTCTCGAAAATTTGACATCATCGACAAAAAATGATGCGATGCTAGCTAAAATTGCTCCAAAAATAACGAATAAAAAGGCACTGCGATACGTAACGATCGTATAAACGGGTTGGCCAGCGTCGTTCACCATACCATTTCTGAAAAAATCCAATAATTTCCCTAGGAGAGGTTGGAAAATTATGCCGCTAGACATGATTATGGCGTTCATGAATCCAATTGATGTTCCGCTATATTTTTCCGGAACCATGCTATAGACAATAGCATAAGCCAAAATATTAGAAGAAGATAGGAGGCTACTTATCAGCAAAAAGAAGAGGCACCAGAAATAATTCGTTGCATCACTGTAAAGAGCCATCCATAGAGTCCAAATGAACAATATGGAGGAGGGCACGATGACCTTCTTACTGCTATTAATTTTTTCTGCGACCCAGGCAGACACAATACTTCCAATCGAGAACCCCGCGAAGATTGTGATTGAACCGATAGAGGCTATTTTGGTCGAGATACCAAATCGAGTTTCTAAGAATGGGATGATCCAGAGTTCAGCTAGAGCACTGACTGGTAAATACAAAACGGATCCACAAAATCCGAGGAGCCATGCCTTTGGTTTTTTTATTATCGTCATGAGGCCGAATAGCAGGTCAAAGGACTTAGCTGTGATTTCCGTTTTTTCCTTATCTTTTGGTATGAAAATGAAGGCGAATAAGGCTATAATTAACCCTATCGATGCAATTATAAACGTCGCATTTCTCCAGCCAACTAGACTCGACAGGTAGGCCATCGGAGTCCCGCCGATGATTCCTCCTACACATCCCGTGGCCGTCGCCGCCCCCATGAGCAATGCATATTTCTTCTTATCGCAAAGATCTCGCGCTACCTTGCCGCAACATACATAGGCCGAGGCCGAGAAGAGCCCTAACAAGAAGCGTCCAAGTTCGAGTTGAAAAATGGAAGTGGCCATCCCGAATAACAGAACGCCGACCGAACAAAAAGCGCAGCATATGGATGTGATATTTCTGGCTCCCAATTTATCGACGATAATGCCGCACGGGATTTGCATTGCGACATAAGGGATATAGGCGATCGATATGATGAATCCGAGGAAAGAAGAGGTAATGCCAAAGGCGACAGATAGATCGTCTAGCAAAACGCTCGGTGCCGTCCTAGCCGCGCAAGCATACAAAAAAAACAACCAGCAAGACAGGATAGGTAGAATTATGGATTCATTTTTGACAGTGCCTAGGCTTGCCAGAGTATCACGCAGTAGTAAAAAAAATATATGGCATTCTACCAGGAAAGAGAAAATAGAATCACAAAAAAAGTCTACTACCAGATCTTGGAAGCCAGCTGGCGAGTTCTTTATTGTTGATTCCGGATATGAGGTGAAGTTCGATAAATGAGTTTAGCGAAATGTGCGAAGATAAGTAATGATTTAGAATGTTGCAAAGTAAAAATAATCTCCCGTTATTGACTTCGAATTTGGTGTATACACTGATTTGCAGGCCTCTGACGAAACCTCGCCACGCTTCCTGTCCGATTCTTCTGACTACCTCATCAATCTTGATATTCGAAATTTGATTTAACGTCTCTTTTGCTTGAATTATTGAATCACATGATAAAATTTCGATCAATTTTGAAAGATTTGTTAGTAAATTTTCACTACTTGCTATCGTTATATGAGTCGTTGCCAATTGTGAGATCAGAGTCCAAAGAGCATTTCTTCCTTCAGTTATTTCGACCGGTTTCGAGATTTTGTGCAGCAATTCCGCAGAATATCCCCCGATTTCAAGGCTTTCTGTTTGAATTCTAGTATGAGATGGTATATCCCGAGTCTCGAAACGATTCGTACATAATATCTGTGCATAGGCGACCATATCGTAAGAGGTCTTAGGATCCATATTTGAATCGACGAAAGAGATATATGTGTCCATTCCGTCGAGGCCACGAATTTCTGCCGACTCCTTGCTGTAGGTCCAGAAAATGTCTGGAGTTGCGTCGTTTTCTGAATCGGCTGCCAGTGAAAAATACGGGGGAATCGTCGAATCTTCTTTCGTTTTCGCATTCAACATGTGAACACTCTTAATCGATTGAATTTCCAGAAATCGATCACGACTTTGATCAGCTAGTAGTAAGTACTTATTTTTGATTCCATCAAATCTAAATGGATCGGAAGTTACTTCAAATAAATTCACAATTGGAACAGCATCGAGAATTATAGGTGTATTTTTAACTATTTCTGAAAATCTGTCATTTTGTTCTGAAATATCGATTAATATCGAAAAAGAATCTATGTTAGTGAGATTGGATCTAACGATAAATTGATGAAAATTCGTAATCTTAAAGAACATAAATTTTCTCGGGAAGTGAAGCACTTCTTGAAAAAGCTGAAGCGAATTGGTGGAATATTTTGAAACTGGACACACAGTTTCATCATCGGCGAATCCGCATTGAATCACGCAACTTCGGTCAATTTCCAATTCTTTATCATGAATTTTTAGCAAGATTTGTCTCTTCGGATTCGCGAAAATCGCCTCATAGACCCCTAAACAATCTTCCAATATTTCGGAGTTGATGCAAAACAACAATTCATTAATTTCCAACATTTCAATTGGATTCGCGGTTGTCGCCACGGTTATCGATAAAGATGAATCTCCAACGTTGGTTTCGCGATTTTTTTTCGCTTTTGGGAGTACGCAGACATCGGTTACACGGAGCGGATACAAATCGATGCCAAACACGGTCCGAAAGACACAACTACATCCGTCTCTCGCAGACGTAATCACTTTAGTATTTTTTGGAATATGAAAATTATCGGACATAGTCGGTCCGGTACCGACGTTAAATTGAACGATCCCGCAGGGTGGGAAGGTGTTGATTAGGTTTGGATACAGAGCCGACAACAAATGAAAAGCCAAATATTGAGCATTATCATCGATCTTCTGATGGAGATTGGCCGTCATGAAAGCCACCGATTCGAGGATACGTTCGGTATGGGGATCGGACGATTCCCCCCCCTTCAGGTCGAGTTTACTAGCCGTTTCGGGGTGTCTTTTTGCGAAAGAACTCCCACTCGACCGCAATCGCATGAGCTCCGCTTGGTAGTAATTTAAGAATTTATTATCTCTCATTCGAACTAATCACCAACAGCACCGATCCGGGATTTTACACCAAATTCCTCCATCCCCCAAACACCTCACTCTGTCTCTCGCTCCCGGAGAGCCCCGGCTGCCCCGCACAGCAGCCTGCTGCCCGGGGCCCGGTACTTACCTTCGTCTACCGGTGGTCACAGGCTGGGCCTGGCCAGAGTTCCATCCACCCGGGCCACGGGTTAGGGCAGAAGCGACGTAGGCGGCTTGTGGAGGAGAGCTATTACTCCTTGGGCGCTGCACGGGGTACCCAGGCTGCCCTTGCCCCGGTGGATACTGTGGCTGTGCTGGTTGAGGCTGCTGCCAAGCGCCCTGAGGCCCTCCCATGGGAGTGCGCCCCGCCCCTTGCGGCCCCGTCGGTACATATCCTCCACCCCCCGGTGGGCCATAGGCTGGATTGGGCGGCCCCTGCTGATATTGAGGCTGCGGATTCTGTCCACCATAGCCAGCAGCTGGATAACCTCCCCCGGCCTGGTGCTTCTGTCCATATCCAGGGTAATTGGGCTGCCCTGGGTTCGGCGCTTGATCCGCTGACAGGCGAGCATAATCTGCCGGCGCCATGTGCTCCTGCCCTGGACCTGGCCCCCATCCCACCGGATGTGACGGCGGCCCTGGAGGCCCCCAAGGAGGTGGCGGCCTCTGCCCTTGAGAGTGCAGTTTGGCTTTTTGGTCTTCTAATGCTTTTTCCTGCTTCTCTTTGTCGATCTTCTGCTGTGCAACTTTGAGCGCGGATTCGTTCACTTTTCCTTGGGCCTGCACAAATTTATCGGCCACCTTGCCGAGTTGGTCAACTAAGGAACCAAATCCTCCCACGATGCTGGAGGCGGCTTCACAAGAGCCCGGCGACAAGCCGTGCATGAAAAACGCATAACAAGCTGCCCGAATGGCTATCTTACTAGAAAAATATTTGTGTAGAAAAATTCCACCCTGTTTCATCTGCGCATATCGAAACCAATCTCTTATAGTTTCGATTATGCGCCCTCAATGGTTAATAGAGTGTTAACTCAAAGTAATAATTGTTATTTTTTAATTGCCTGTTCTTCTGAAAAACATTTCCTTTCGTAGTATTCACTTTGTTTACCCTTGTTGAACGCGGATATCGGTCTGTAATACCCCATGACCCGAGTCCAAACCTCACACACAGTTCGATCGTTGTCATCAGTTATTATGATATTATCTTTATCAGCCATTGGCCACCTCCTTATCGCAGATTACTCTCGACGCCAAAAGTTTTCTCCGTCTAATTTCTTCATCACATTTAGGGCAATAACGATGCTCCCCCTGTAAATATCCATGTTTAGGACAGACCGAGAACGTCGGCGTTATTGTTATATATGGGATTTTGTATTTTGTCAAGACGCGCTTGATTAATTCTTTGCACACACTATAATCCGAGACCCGTTCTCCTAGGAAGAGGTGCATTACCGTCCCTCCCGTGTATTTTCTTTGCAATTCCTCTTGATGATCAAGAGCTTCGAAAGGATCGTCCGTGTAGCTCGCCGGTAATTGAGAGGAATTTGTATAATATGGAGAGTCCTGACTCCCAGCCTGGATGATGTCTGGATATCGTTTTGCATCTTCTTTTGCAAATCGATACATACACCCCTCGGCCGGAGTCGCCTCAAGATTATATAGATGCCCAGTCTCTACCTGAAATTCGACAAGCCGGTTTCTGATATGATCTAGAATTCTTATGGCCAATTCTTTTCCTTCAGGAGCGGCGATATCGAGAACATTATTCGAGAAATTGCGAATCATTTCGTTCATTCCATTAACGCCTATTGTCGAAAAATGGTTTTTGAAGGCCCCGAGGTAGCGCTTAGTGAATGGATATAGTCCATAATCCATCAGTCTCGCTATAACTTTCCTTTTGATTTCCAAGCTGTTTTTGGACAATTTCAAAAAGTCATCCAAATGATTGATTAGACCATGTTCATCATTTTTGTGGAGATATCCAAGTCTAGCACAATTTATCGTTACCACTCCAATTGATCCGGTCTGCTCGGCCGATCCAAAAAGACTGTTACCGCGTTTCAGGAGTTCTCTTAGGTCGAGTTGTAATCTGCAGCACATCGATCTGATCATGTTCGGACTTAAATCTGAGTTGATGAAATTTTGAAAATACGGAATTCCGTATTTTGCGGTCATTTCGAATAAAATATCTACGTTTTCTCCATCCCAGTCAAATTCTTTTGTAATATTGTAAGTTGGAATTGGAAAGGTAAAAACTCGGCCGTTGCTGTCTCCTCGAGTCATAACTTCTATATATGCTCGATTGATCATATTCATCTCTTTCTGCAGTGACCCGTACGTGAAATCCATTTCCTTCCCGCCAATTATTGGAAATTCATTTAGGAGATCATCAGGGCAGACCCAATCGAAAGTTAGATTAGTGAATGGGGTTTGAGTCCCCCATCTCGTCGGCACGTTCAGGTTATAGATGAATGATTGCATCTCCTGATAGACCTGTTCATATGTCAAGTTGTCGATTTTGATGAAGGGGGCTAGGTAAGTGTCGAATGAACTAAAGGCCTGGGCTCCTGCCCACTCATTTTGCAGTGTTCCCAAAAAATTTACGATTTGGGATAGGGCGGTGGATAAATGCTTTGCTGGAGATGCTTCGGCCTTTCCGCTGACTCCATTGAATCCTTCTTGGATGAGCATTTTTAGTGACCAGCCGGCGCAATACCCGGACAACATATCCAGATCATGTATATGAATAAATCCATTGATATGGGCTTCCGCTACTTTGGATGTATATATTCTATTTAACCAATAATTTGCGATAACTTTCCCAGAAAGATTTAAAATTAATCCGCCTAATGAATATCCTAAGTTGGCGTTGGCCTTAACTCTCCAGTCGAGTTGGTTGATGTAGTCATCGACACTGGAAACGGCATTTACGAATGATTGGTGTTCGGCTCTTAATTTGGCGTGTTGCTCTCGATAAAGGATGTAGGCTTTCGCGGTCGCTATATACCCGTGCTCTATGATAACACTCTCTACGATGTCCTGAATATCTTCGATACTAGGTGTAGACTTGATATATTTTTTTGTGAGAAGAGATGTTACTTTAAATGCCAGCATTCTAGCCTCGGTAACATCGAATTCACTCGTCGTACTGGCAGCTCCTGCGATTGCTTTTGTTATTTTTTCTGTATCAAATGGCGCTAAAACTCCATCTCTTTTGATTATAAAACTCAAAACATGATTATTTGTCATTTATCAACTCCTTGTTTATTAAATTTACAGTATTTTCGATCCCATAAAGATAAATAAAAGATCCTATTTTGGGGCCACTTTCTGATCCGAACAGAAAGCCGTATAGCGTCTTAAACCAACTCTTTAAATCTCCAGCAAAAAATTTTTTACCAATTTCGAAGACTTTCGATTGCAAATCATCGGCACTAGCTCCGTGATCTGATTTTTCAAATTCATTTCGTAGCTCTATTATAGCCATTTTTTGCAATTCATTTGGAATTATAAATTTTCTAGTATTTGCAACAAAATCATTGTAATAAGTAATTGCAAATTTAATCATTTTTTTTATGAAGCGTATAGTTTCTTCTGATTCATTATTTTCGGAAAAGTATCTTTTTACGAATTCCATTAAAATGTTTTCATCTGATGTATTACATGCTTGTACTAAATTCAAAAGCATGGAGAACTTCGGACAATTTGAAAATCGTGGGGGATGACCATCGTGAATATGAAACACAGGGTTATCAATTCTTTTATCTAGATTTTCGTCTAAATGGAAGGAGTCGATAGAGTCAATATAATCGTCTACGGCGCTAGGGATTACGTCAAAATAGAGGCGTTTTGCGCGTTTGGGCGATTGATACATGTAAAATGCTAAGCTTTCGGGAGGGGCGTAGGCCAGCCATTCATCCATCGTCAACCCGTTGCCTTTGGATTTAGAGATCTTTTTCCCTTCCTCGTCTAGAAAAAGTTCATACGTCAAATTTTCGGGAGGAATCCCTCCGATGATTTTGCTTATTTTCGAAGATAATTTGAAGGAATCGATGAGATCTTTTCCATTCATTTCGTAATCGACTCCGAGGGCCACCCAGCGCATTCCCCAATCAGCCTTCCACTGTAATTTACAGTGTCCATCGAGGACGGAAATTTCTTCGATGTCATTAGTTTCTGGATCTTTGTATACTATCGTGTGGCGATCGGAATGTATTTCTATGATCGGAACTTGCAGAACCTTACCCGTTCTCGGACAAATTGGGAGAAATGGACTGTAGGTTTTTTGCCTCTCTTCGCGTAGTGAAGGCAACATGACGCTCATTATTTCATCGTAATGATCCAGTATTTTTGCGAGGCATTCATTAAAAGATCCAGCTTTATACATCTCAGTTGAGCTTTTGAACTCGTATTCGAATTCGAAGGAATCTAAAAACCTCCGAAGCATAGCATTATTGTGATGAGCGAAGCTTTCGTATTTGTCGAACGGATCCGGCACGGAGGTTAGTGGTTTTTCTAGATTAGCTTCAAGGCGTTCGCGATTAGGAATATTGGTCGGAACTTTTCTCAAGCCATCCATATCATCTGAAAAGACTAATAACTTCGCTGGGATCTTAGATAATTTTCTAAAGGCTCGCATCACGAGGGTTGTTCGCAAGACCTCGCCGAAGGTGCCGATATGAGGCAATCCAGAGGGTCCATACCCCGTTTCCAAGATCACCCCGTCTTTAGATAATTTTTCGAGTCTCTCGACAATCTTCCTAGCTTCTTCGAACGGCCAAGATTTAGAATTAGCGAGAAGTTCTGCAGAAAACATAAGGTATCACGACCTTTCGATTTATAAGTATTAGAGAATCAATGTCGGCATGATAGCATCATATGCAGACAATTAAAACAGAGGAGTGGGCCGCACATAATTTTGCAGGGGCTTCAATCGACTACCAGATCTCAAAACGCCCCTGTCCGAATCATTATTTCATAGCTGGGTGGCCCATCGACCTAACAACTCATGCAGCAATTGCACTTTGGGAGGCCTTTTTGATGCTCCAACAAGTCCATCCGGTCAAGCCCAGAATACCGGCCAGTGATATCGACCCCAGGACCAATCCCGAGATCAGGTAAGGTCGTTGTTTTCGCCAGATAGAGTCGCAAGTAGCATCCCGTATCTCATCAAGCAAGGGGGGAAGATCCCTGACCTCGCCTTCCAGCCCTAGAACATGCCAGAGTTCAGTGACCTCCTCCTCAGTGTTATCTCCGGCGAAGGGCGGACGTATCACGGGATGACTTAACGCCAGCCTGTTCTGCATCTTATCGCGCCAGAATTCCCAGAGTTGTTCAAAAGAGAGAGAAAACCCCAATCCAGGCCTAGGTGCCGTTTTGCTTGTTTCCGGATTTGCTTCTATCAGGACTTCTTCCTTACTGTCGGTTTCAGTTCCGTGTGAGGCCAGGACTGGAGAAGCTAATAAATTGAGGGCCCCCAGGAGAGCGACCAGACGGGAACTACAGATCCTCTTTCCTCGCTGGAGCCCCCCCCCCCCCGGACAACCTTCTCGTCCCCTGGGCGGCTCAATTTCAAGGCTACAGGCTGGGGTATTGTGCAGTATCTTCTCATGTCTTTTATCCTTCGCTTTGCTGAAACTACTATTGGTTATCTTATCGGAAAATGTTTAACAATCTAATAAAGAGAAGTCGGACTCCCAAAAGCAATCTAATGGCTCCCGTGGCCATAATCCCCCTACAAGTGACAGAGTATGTGGGAGATGCCCCTCGTGGCTGACGGACTCAACCCCGGTCACCGCCGTGTTACTGCAACTGGGGGCGGGTCTGGATCCTGCCCTTATCAGACTACTTCCAGATAATATCCCGGAGCTTGAAATCGACTACAATCTCTCAAACAAACCCCCCTGTCCGAATCATTATTTGATAGTTGGGGGAACATCGCCCTAACAGATCATGAAGCACTTTCCCTATGAGGAGACTTTTTGCTGATCCACCAACTCCACCCGGCCAATCCCATAATCCCGGCCACGGCCATCGACCCCAGGACCAAGCCCGAGATCAGATACGGTCGTTGTTTTCGCCAGATCGAGTCTCGTATTTCATCGATCAAGGGGGGAAGATCACGAACCTCACCATCCATACCATAACCCTCCCAGGCGTCAGCTAGGATCTCCTCAGCATCCCCCTCTCCTTGGGGGCTGGGAGGGACGCTAAGGGGTTGGCTGACTGTCGATCTGAACCCCAACTTGGATCCCCAAATTTCAGCTGCTGCCGCTGCGGCTCCAAGCTCCCCCAATCCTTTCTTAGCAGGGAGGTTGAGGTTGGCCGGATGTTCCGCTATCAGGACTGCTTCCTTACTGTCGGTTTCAGTTCCGTGTGAGGCCAGGACTGGAGAAGCTAATAAATTGAGGGCCCCCAGGAGAGCGATCAGATTGGACCTACAGCGCCTTTTACTATCGGGAGCCCCCCCCCCCGGACAACCTTCTCGTCCCCTGGGCGGCTCAATTTCAAGGCTACAGGCTGGGGTATGGTGCAGTATCTTCTCATGTCTTTTATCCTTCGCTTTGCTGAAACTACTATTGGTTATCTTATCGGAAAATGTTTAAAACTCTACTAAAGGGAAATCGGTTGCCTCGACAAAAATCTTATGACCCCCCAGGGGCCGGCAGTGCCCGGGCCCCCTAAAAATGGACAAATTATTTCGACTGTGTTGGATTCCATCCGAAATCTGTTGGGAGAGGATGACGATGAGCTTGATCCCCCGCTGGGGTCTCACCTCTTCATCCAAATGGGGTGGGCTTTGTATGGGACCGAGCGCTCGGGCCAACGAACCTGCCCCAGGTGCCCGGCCGCTTGCGGACATAACAATTCTCTACAATTCTCTCACCCGAACCCGAGCGACCTGAACCCTGAAGTGGCGTCTCCTCAAGGCGAGCAGCCTCACTTGCCGGGGGAGTGTTCATTACTAGGTCGCGCAGACCTCAATCTGTCCACTCCTCGTCTGCCACCACTGGGATTGGCAGATCGGGTCTGTCACCGGCCTCAGGATACAGTTATTGAGGTCCGGCATCCTCCCAAGGGTCTTCTGGATCAGCGACTGGATCTCCGAACTGAGACACTACTGGGATGTGGGGCCTTTGCTGTAGGCTTGCTGTATTCATCGCCAGTTTCCTGTTTATACTTCGGGCCATCTGATGCTCAGGGAAGACCGTGGCCTCTTCGGACACCATTGAGTGTCCACCGGAGGAACTAAATATCCTATCCCCTGGGAGAAAGCGGTACCATATCTGCCCCCCTGCGTTTCCAACGAGCCGTTCTGTAATTGGCACCACGACTCCTGAACCCGTCTCGAAAAGATCTGATAGGACTGGGAAAAACTCCGTCCGGACTGGAACAGGGGTCTCGTTAGCGCCGACAATAACGACAGGCGGGAATATCCCGGCCAGACATTCACACAGCCAGGGCCCTGGGCATTCAGTACGGTTCAGGAACGTAACACTCAATCTGGGGCCATAGAAAAAGACGCGTTGCCCTGGCGTCAGGAACATAATCACATCCCCACTGCTAGTAATCTTAATGGGGATCGCTCCCACCCTCCCGTCGGGTCTCTCTGACGGGTTGCTCACTTCCACCCCTGTGTATAATTCTACTCGATTTCCATCCAGAGGGTTCGGGACAGCCGCCTCGGCTGCCGTGGCTGCGTTATTCTGACTAATGAAGAAGGCAAGGATCACTCCCGCCCATATCTTAGTGGCTGCGTACGGACTTCTAATTCTTTTTCTTGACATTTTGTGCTCCTTCGGCTTCGCCGATGTTAAATTGTCTCAGTAAAAAAACGACAGGGGCTAGCGTAAATTAATGTGCTTCGAAATGCAATCAAATCGTGCCGTGTTTAGCTAGCCCTAAATTTTACTAAATTAATTTATTCAGGACGGGGAGGTGCCGGAAATGGTGAGAATATCATAACGGGGCCTTATACCAGTCGCTGTGCGAGGGCTAATGAACCTCGTCTGGGATTGTCGCCGGATACCGACCATGCGTCTCCTAACCGCTCAGTGAATCGCCCCTGAGCCCGCCAGCTGCCAATTCCTGACCGGATCTGGATGGGACCGGCTGGAGAGATGTTTGATGACTGGACCGCTTCGGGGTAGTCCTGCTTTCCCCTTTGGGGGTTGGGTGTAACCCCGTCTGGGAGGGATCCTGATGCCCCCGTGCCTCCGATCGAATCAGGATATCCCGGTAATTGATGAGATCTGGTCCCTGAGCCCATGATGTGCTTTTCCTTGCCCTGGTCTGGAGGGGGAATGGGCCGAGGGGGGTTAGGCCCCTGCCGCTCTGACGCGTATGTCTTTATGATGCTTGGGGGTATGAACCCTAAACGTATGTTCCAGACCGCCTCCTGTTCCTCCTAGCTGTGAGTTGCGGCCCTGTAATTGAGGATTACCCTTCCCTGGGGCCTGTATTTACGGAGGCCTGTCCTTGCCTGGAGTGGATAGACCTCTATGGGTGGATATCCTAGCCCATATGTATGCCTTACCGACTTGCTCCTGATGGACTGAGAAATCCCGATTGGTTTGTCTCCGTGTACCGATCCGTCGGCTCCGAACTGAACGGAGTGACCCATCTATCCAGGGATCCCATATTCTGGGCCTTGTCTCGGGCCATTACCTACCTGCATGGAATGGGAGATACAGCCATATTCGAGTATCCTGTTCCTGGTGTGGGAATGAATGACTATGCCCTGGTGGGGGATGGGTGTAACCCCTGATGGGAGGGATCCTGAGTCACCCCGAGACTCCTAACTCCTGGACGGGTAACCCGGGCATTGAGGAATCCCTTGACCTGATCCAGGCAGAAACCGAGTCCATTCTAACTCGGAATTGGACATATTGAGTGATATGGGAAGGCATAGCCGGGGACTTGGATAGCTTACTGTCCCACTGGGGTTCTGAGAACCCTGATTTAAGAGATAGTGATGCTCCCCTGCTTCAAGCCTCGGGGCTGAGTTTACAGGGGATTGAGGGATGCCATACTCTCGAACCATTAGAATCTTGTCCCTAACTTTTGCTTGAGGGGATATCCCGGAAGGGGTATGCTGTCCTAAGGACCCCCGAAACTGAACCCCCATGATGGGATCGCCCCTTAGATTGGTAGCCTGGGGCCTCTCTAAGCCTTGGGGTCTCGGGCCCCTCCTGGCTGTTCTGGAAGATGTTCTGCTCGACTATCATGAATCGATCCCGGTTATGGTGGAAGGGCCAAATCCTGATCTCCCTGTTCCCATCTGGCTGGATCTTCGGGCCAGAACTGCACCTCCTTAATTGGCTCTCCCTTTAGGGTGTTAGCCTGGGGCCTCTCTAGGCCTTGGGGCCTCGGGCCCCTCGTGGCTGATCTGGAAGATGTTCTTCTCGACTCTCTGGAAACGATCCCGGATATGGTGGAAGGGCCAATTCCTGATCTCCTTGTTCCCAGCTGGGTTGATCGTCCTGCCAGAATGGGTCTGCATCGTCCCCTATCCACTCCTCTGAGGGCATGGAGGGATCCTTATGCGGGGGAGCTCCTGGGTTAGCATAGTTGACTGCCGGGTCGGGCTCCTTCCTAAAAGCTGGCGGAAACGGAGGAGACGCGGCTGGGATGATCTGTTTATCTGGGATGGGGGTGTCGATCTTGGGGGGAGCATATGCTTCCTCCCCTGCCGGCCTTGCTGCACCCCTGCGATAAGTTTCTAAACCTTCCCCTGCGTAGCCTTCCTGGAGCCCCTGGCGTGAAGCTGGGGACGACGGGTCATAACGAGACCTAACCCTCTGGAAAGTGGGGGCCTCACTGGCTCGATGTGCGGCTGCTAGAGATGTCCCCTGACCTGCTCTACCGGGCCCCCTGCCCCTCACTCTTAACCCCGACCTCAAGTAGGCGTTCTGATGGGGCGGGATAATGCGATCGTGGGGCGAATTGAATGCAGGCCCTGTTTTATGCCAACTAGATGGTGGTCGTTGACGGGGGACTTGTGACACGTGGACCCTGGGTCTGTCTGTGCCCCGTGGCCGCTGGCTACCGGACACTGCTGTTTCCGAAAAAATACTTCCCGCGAGGCCTATGATTAAAGAGGCCAGTAACCTGCCGGGCCTGTTGTACCATACTCGCCCCTGGTGCTGGTTCTGCATGCTCTTCTGGCCCGGATGTCTGGGGGTCTTGACCATAATCTCCCTTCTGCCTCTGAATCTTGCCGTGGGGCTCGCTGTTTAAGGGAGCCTCACTCCTCTATATTAAAGTATACCATTTTGTTGTTATCTAGAACAAGCCCCTTATTCAAAATAGATCGTTCGTTATCCTCGAGAACGTGTGAATACTACATGACAAGCGCAGTTGAGTAGGCCATATACTACTCAGTCTGGCTACTCTCCCCCTGGACAATTCTCCTTGCTCCTGGGGCGATCGGATAAAGGGATGGGTTTATCACCATCTATACCTGGTGGCCGCCTCCCTCCTGCCGTAGTGAGATATAATTTCGGATTATGGAGATAGGAAGGATACCCTTTAATGACTACTCTAAATGCTGTTGCTTTGTTGTCATTAATCAGTAGAGCTTGGAATGAGAACCTTTATACCTGATCGGCAGGTCCGACCATATCAAATGTTATATGTAAGTCAGTGTATAAAAAGAAACATGTTGTAGAGGAAGAATTATAGCCGATTGGGTATTGGGGCGGGATAGTATCGATATATACTAAGGGC
>JAIRWL010000025.1 GCA_031268935.1 Holosporales bacterium
CCCATTGGACGGATATTGGGGAGTTTAGACTCTTTATCCGTCCAATCCGACCTTTAGTACTTTCTCTTACAAGGGTTCATTTGGGGGAGGGGCATTCGCAATGGAGGCCAGCTCGGGAATAGGACAGGTGCAAACATCACTAATGCATTCTTAACGTGATCAAATACTATTCCCCTGACAAGCATCTTATTGATTGGGATTATAAGTTATGAGATTTTGATTCCTCTAATCTTGCCCTACATTCGAATGCGCACATCAGGTTACCAAAGTGCCAGGATCAGCTGATGCTTGGTCGTACTCAGTACAAAACGTGTGGCGGCTATTGGTGATAATAAAATATAAGCAAATAAAGAGTGATGCATGATACAATATAAGTAGTTTCTTTTCTCAATCGAGGGAAATATCGAAAGATGCGAAACTTCATTATCAAAAGAAGTAACGGAAAAGCTTTTCACAAGATCAGGAAATCAGTCACCCAATTAGTCTCGACAGTGTTTCTTGTGTCCCCGCCCGCGATTCGAGCCAGTCAGTCTCAACAAGTGCCGTCTCTAGTACTTGTCCCACATGTTATTGATATGATGGCATGTTATGATCAAAAGAGCCTGGAGGATTTTACAGGTTTACCCACAGCGATACACCCCGACAAACGCGATGAGTATCGACGTAAAGTACTCTTAACATTAGAGCGAGTCGAAAGGCTGAAGATGGCCGTTGACTCTTCTCACGCACTGCCAGACATTATGGCTGCACATGGGGACGGGCAAGAGGATTTAGATATGCTCGTAGCCATCCTTCGAATAATACATCCGTTCCGTGGAGGAATTGATCAAACCGGATTACTGACGGCGGCTCCGCATCTGCCAGTCCCATACCTCGAGAGAAACCTGTGGACAATCGTCGAATTGTTAGATCTTGGAATAGATTTAGCCAGCCGATCCCCGTCGGATAGAGGAATTCAGCCTCTAATAATAAAGTTATGCTCTTGGAGTGATCGCTACATGGTAGGGCTAAGGTGGGCAAATATCGATGCCGTAAGACAGGGTTTGATTTGCACGGGGGAAGCCCCTTGCCTCCCATTCACCTATGAGAGTAATGGAAATCCAGTCACGATTTCATCAATTTATTTTATTCTCCATCGACTAGCATCCAATTCTCGATTTCCTCAAATTGAGCCAGTAATTCCCGTTACGGGAGCGCCAATCATCTTCTTAAGTTGATAGAGGGTGGGGGCAACTGGAGCTAAATGTGTGATATACTTCTACATTTCTTTAATCTTTTGTGAAAAAGTTATGGAGCTTTGAACTTATCAAAGACCCGATATAGGGGATGCGACGTGGAAAAAAAAGCTCGAACCCTATCACCCAGGAGGTCCGGCGAGGGGAGGGGATTTTCGCTTCCCAATCCGCCTATCAGGGACGTTCGTCGATTCATCTCTGAGCATGGGGAGGGGGCTCCCGTGTCCAATTCCCACTGGGTTGGGAATGCCCGGGGGAAGTATTGACAATGGGGGGATGTGAGGCGGAGTGGATGTGCGTCAATTCCTACCTGCTATCATTGTGCCTGTTTCCGATCCTGCCTAAGCTGTGGCTAGGTTGTGTGGCACGCCAGTGGCCAATTCCCTCTGGGGTGTTAATTAGCGTGACTGGTTGGCAATCGGGGGAGGTGAGGCCGGGGGTCTCGGGTCCAATCCCTCAGGGCTATAAATTACAAAGGTTCCGAACCGACCTAATCTGTGTCCAGATTAGTGTGGGGGGCACCGCCAGTGACCATTGCCCTCTGGGGTGTTAATTATCGGGACTGGGTCACAATAGGGGGAAGTGAGTCTGGGGGTCTCGGGTCCAATCCCGCCGGGCGGTAACTTACAAGGGTTTCGAGCCCGCCTTAATCGCAGTCGATTGGGGGCCTCCCATGTCCAAGTGCCAATGTTGTGGGAATTAGCGGCACTGCCTGAAAGTGGGAGAGGAGCGGGGGGCTATCTGTGAGCTTACAAATCCCTGTGGGCTAATTTTGATTGAGGCTGCCTTGCTCCCTAATGGCCAATACAATTCCAGAAGTGCATTTTGCGATCCTATGTGTGCCTGTGTGTTGATTTGTCTCTCTGCCAGGTCAAAAATGCATTGCCATATGATCCTTCCTGAACTATTCCCTTCCTTGCTTCGTCTCAAGTTCCCTCTGTTGAATCCTATTCTAATCTTTTTCTTCCCTCTCTTGCTGATTTCAGCCCATTCATCATCATCTCTATTTGTTGTGGAGTCGGGTCTGTGATTGGCGATTTGGGAGTCTCAGCTGGTCTTCTTCTGGTATTCCTTTTTTGGGCGGAATACCGGTTTGCGAGTTGCCTGGGTCCCTTTACAGGGGAATCAACTGAACCGGTTCGTCTGGCTCCACGATGAGGTCCAGAAAATTGAGGAGGGAGGATGGGCGGGGGTAATGCATCTCCTGATTCAATTTGCCTACCTGGCAGTCCAATACTTAAGTCTGAAGCATTAGCTGGCATCTTCTTGTTTCGGGGGGATGAGAAGTCGTTAGCACCTCTTGTCATATCGGAGACAAAATCACCTGGTCTTGTGATGCGACTTTCTGACGGGCTGGCTGTTAGTCCGATGTCACTCCTTGTTCTGTCAGAACGATCATCTCTTGTAATATGCGAAGAAGAGGAGGCTGGGGTTAAGTCAGCTCCTAAAGCAGAATCTCTAAGTCTGAGACTATTACCTAGGCGTGGTTCCCTTCCGGGCAAATGATCTCGGCTACGAGATGCTAACTGATCTGCACTACTTCTCGGGGCTCTAAATGAGCTAGTGTCTATTGTATAGTCCAAATCACCTTGTCTTGGAATTCGTCTTGCTTGAGGACTGTCTGGGAGGCGGGAGTCACTCATTCTGCTGGCAGAACTATTATGGCCAGTTGAGTCAGAAGTGGGGGAGCTCTTGTGGCGTACACGTCCTAACTGAATTTCTCTTCCTGGTGTTCCAATCCCAGATGCTGAATACCTTTCGGAGAACCGCTTGGGACCAAGGTCTGATGATGCCGCTGATGGAATACCTAGATCGCCGACCGGAGCTACCTCTACTGGGGGGGTTTGACTGCTGGTTGAGACTCCAGGGCTAGCTCCGAACCCCATCTCTGATGGAGACAGTCTTGGTGGTGGAAAAAGTGGTTGGGGGTCGTCCTCAGGCACCTCTTCATCGTGAGTCGCTTCTTTGGGTTCCACGGTGGTCTCTGACGCCCACCCAGCTGTCGTGAGCATTCCTATGTGAGTAACTGCGAATATCATGGTTAAGGGAATCAGTTTGCTACTCTTCCTAGGTGTCCGCTGCACTTCAAATGTTCCGCTTAGCTCGTTGCTGGTTGTATGTTGTGTTGGCATTCCTTCCTCCTATTAGTTATTTCGTGGGGACCGATGAATGCTGCCCCTCCCGTGCTTGATTGTATTCTAGCTCATTTAATTTGTTTTGTCCAGTGCTCTACTGCCCAAGCCTGGGGTTTGTTAGATTTTTTCCTTAATAATTTTATGAGGATGGACGTGAGGAAGAGTTATATTATTGGATGATCCTCGGTAGTTATCGGGCTGTACTAGAATTGGTGTCATTGACTGTTGCTCTGTCGAGATCCGAAGATTCTGTGAATTCCTTTCGGGTACCGATTTGCTTGTTCAATTCGAAGCGAGTGAATTTATCTGAGGTTGCAGTGGACTCTGAGGTGGTATAATATATCTATGGTGATACCTGTCTTTCAGTTTTATGTCTATTAATTGTTACCTGCTGCAGCCCGTAGGGTTTTGTTCGGGAGTAGCACGGGCCGTCGATATGGCCAAACAGGTTTTGAAATTGTGCGGCAATGTCTACATAATCGAGGATATTGTGCATAATAAGGTGCTTATGCATGATATGTATGAGCTCGGGATAGTTAAGGTATCCTCCCTAGAAGAAATACCTGATGGCTCTTCCGTTATGTTTTCTGCCCACGGAGTTGCTCCAGATCTCTTCGATCGAGCCGAAGAGAAGGGGTTAACGATTATAGATGGGACGTGCCCCGTCGTTAAAGCGGTTCAGCTCGCCGTAAAAGAGCAAGCCTCTTCAGGAAAAAAGATTATCATAATCGGTAAGCGGACTCATCCGGAGGTCATTGCCCTAAAAGGCTATGCTGGCTCGGCCAACGCTTTTATAGTCTTTGATGAAGGAGATTGCGATTTATTGCCGGATTTTACTGGCGAAGATGTATTATATCTTACACAAACGACTCTCGATATTAATCACGTCGAACGAATTATAAGAAAACTAAAGGAACGCATTCCGCATATAAGTCGTGAATCACAAAATAATATATGTTATACGACGATCGATAGGCAAGCCGCCATCAGAGATATCGCTAATGTCGTAGATTTAGTAATAGTTCTTGGGTCGTCGTATTCGGCGAATGCAAAGGTTTTAGAGGCGGTTGCGATAGATTCGAACGTAAAGAAAGTTACGAGAATAGATTCGGAGCAGGAATTGGATTTATCACTATTCTCAGATGTTTCAAGTTTTGCGATAGCGACGGCATCATCGACACCAAAATTTGTTCTGGATAGGTTGTTGGATTTTTTGACGCAAAATATGGAAATTGAGATTAAAGATTTTGAACAGAAAATAGACTAGGACACGATTTTTGACTTGAGAAATGCATTCAAATTTTATATCTTGTTGACCGATTTTAAACAGTTTTTATTTATCATTAATTAAGATTGGAAATTGCAGAACTATGGAACCAAGCGTGACAAAGTTTTTCATGTTATGGCCGTCGTTACGTGCATGTATTATCTGCGTGTGCATTTTATGTAACCATGTAGCGACAGCTCGGATATTTCAGGAATTACGATTTGGAGATACTTCAAACGATGCCCAGGTGGTTAAAGTTTATATATCTCCATCGTGTCCTCATTGCCTTGAAAAGCTCCGAGATATAATTGCATATACCGAAAAAACAGGAAAGGGAGTTATAGTTATATTTCTCGTGGCCAATGGATTGTCTGATCTATATGTTCTGAGTTTGCTAGGTCTCAACGCCGATTCACAAGAGCAGTTTCTGGCGAATTTGGTGGATTATGCCTCTCGACTTAAGAACCCGCAAGCTGAGATCTCAAAATCTGACGAAGAAGCGTTGAAGAATTCCGGGGCAAGCGAACCCGTTAAAGAAGAGCAGTCTAAATTATCAGGACTTGGATATCCGCTAGCAAAGATTCTCGAGGCCCTGCCAGATTCAGATGCTCCGGCTGAAAAGGAGATATTGGCAAAGTATGCGCAGGCCGTTGAAGAAATAAAGCAGGCCAATGAAGGGAAGCCGGAAATCGATTTGCCGCTGTATACGCAAGCAGGGAAAATTCTTGCTTCTTTCCCTTGATAGGGTTGAATTTACGAAGATGATTGCATTTAATACTCACCACTCACAATCTGAACTTATGCAGACGAATACTTACTTCCTGCCGCTATGAATGCTAAGATTTTTTTTTGATTTCTTTTGACTGCCGTAAATCTTCCTATTTTGCAGATTTGGAGCACTTTAATATTTTTAATTAGCGAAAAATCTTTCTTTTACATAGGATTCTTTCGTTCGTTTGCATCGGTTAGTTTCTGGGCAAATTGCGCGCAATTTATACTAGTCGATTAGTTCTATAGTATTTCGGTTTCGTATAATGAATAGATATCGCGAGAGATTTTATTATAGATCAGAAGGAAAACTCTAAAAATTAACTTATTTTCCTGGTGTAATGGCCCTGGATAGCTTGGATCAATCTCACTAGCCCGATGGAGTGTGATCCTTTCAGCAAGATTCGTGAGCCATCCGTAATCGTTTCCAGAATTGCATGGATATTATGCAAGCTTAGTTCTGGATAACATTTGGCGTTCACCTCTTCGAATACCTTCCACAATCTTTCTGCTCCTATAAAAAAAATCCTATGAAGGTGGCAATCGGCTATACTTTGAGCGATTCTTCGATGATAAAATTCTTCGTGATCTCCGAGCTCATTCATTTGACCGATAATTGCCACCTTTGGGAAATCGTAAGTTTCATCAAACACCTCCAAGGCGGCTAACACTGCCGTTGGACTGGCATTATACGATTCATCTACAATTTTGAATTGTTTTCCGTGAAAGTTGCAGTTAAGGACCTGCCCTCTGCCTGGAAGGGGACATAGCATACTAAAATACTGGAGAAAGTGCTCGATTTGAAGACCGAGAGCATCGAGGGTAGCGATAAGACAGCCTCCTATATAATCATAATGCTTGCCACAAATTCCCGGTTCATACCGATATTCCATGGACGGCGACTGGATCGTCGTCAACTTCTGACCCGAAATTACTTTATAATCACAATGGTCAGAAAATCCTACTGACATCGTTCTAATCTGCTTATCGTCAGCCGCCCTCTTGATATCTTCAAAAAATTCTGAATCTCCGTTGAAAATCAGAACGCTTCCACTTGGCATACCATCCAAAATAGAAATCTTTTCCTTAGCTATTTCCATTTTGTCTTTGAAATTACCTATATGAGATTCGAAAATGTTTGTGATGATTCCGATATTTGGAGATAAATACTTAGAGAGCTCTAAGATTTCCCCAGGATGGTTAGAACCCATTTCGAGAACACAAAATTCTGGGTCATCTTCCATAGTAGAGAGGGCCAGTGATAATCCGAAAATTGTGTTATAATTGTTGGTGGTAGTAAATACCCTATAGTGATGATTTTTTAATATTTCTGAAATCCATACCTTTGTTGTAGTCTTGCCGACGCTACCCGTTATTCCTATCGTCGCCTTAGGATTTGCTAAATTCTTGAATTTGAGCCCAATTTCCTTCAGACTTTCTAGAACGTTGTCGACCAAAATCGTCTTATCAGAAATGTAAAACGCTTTATCATCGATCACGACCGCGGCGGCCCCCTTAATTAAGGCGTCCGAAATGAATTGATGCCCATCATTCACAGTTCCACGCAAGGCAAAGAAAACATCACCCACTTGTACGCATCTGGAATCGATAGATATTCCACTCATTTCTATTTCTGTACTTCCAATCAGCAATTTTCTTTTTTTTCTCAATTTGTTTATACCCTACAAAACTATGAGACAGATATATTACGTTATGATCATACTTCTCTTATCAATCGATAAAATCAAGAGGCATTTTTAGATTTGGTGCTTGATTTAGTAGATCTAAGGGTACACATCAAAACGATGGCCATTAACATCGTCGCGAACGCATTGATAGCAGGAGTAATCCCGACTTTTATATTTGAAAAAATCAAAAGAGGTAATGTCGTTGCCCCTGGCCCAGTTAGAAAACTTGCAATTACTAGATCATCTATTGATATAGTAAATGCCAGCAACCAGCCAGCCCATATTGATGTCCAGATCGACGGAAGTTTTATGCGTATAAATGATATAAGTGGATTTGCTCCGAGGTCTCGAGCCGCCTCTTCAAGAGAAAGGTCGAAAGAGCTCAGGCGCGATTTTACCGTCGTATGGACATAAGCTACGGAAGCCATAGTATGTCCGATTGCGACCGTTACAAGCCCCCTCTCTTGGGAAATATTGAACATTCTTTCTACAATCATAAAAAGCATTAACAGTGAAAAGCCGGCAATTATTTCGGGTAACAGGATCGGGACAATTATGAGCTTACTCAATGTTCTTTTCCACAAGTAGTCCTCTTTCGAGACGATCGCCGTGGCCGAAATGGTGCCGAGTATCGTCGCGGTCGTTGCCGAGATCGCGGCTACCTCTACACTGGCGAGTGCGGCTCTCAATAAATCCTTATCCGTAAAAACGAGAATAAACCATTTTAATGAAAAACGAGTCCAAATCCCAGGAACATCGGACTCACTAAAGGCGCTAATGACTACGAAGAAAAGCGGAATATACAAGAATGTGAAACCGAAAATTAATAGAGTTCGAACGGTTGTGGATAGATTAAACATCGATGCCCTCCATATGTATTACGTTCACCCTAAGTAAGCGTTCATCTTAAACCTGGCCCACTCTCTGGCCGCCACTTTTTCATACTTCATTTCTTCAGTATTCTTACTGGAATGTCCGAGTTTTAATCTGACCAATACGTTGGGATCAGTTGGATATACCTGATCCTCGTCAATAATTTCTTTTTTGATAAAATCTCTCGCGTTTGAGACGTTAACCAATATTCCGGAATGATTGGTAATTTGCGCAGCTATTTCTGGTCTAAGTAAAAAATTTATTAACTTATGAGCATTTTCTTTGTGTGGGGCGTTTTGAGGAATGCCTATACAGTCGAGCCACAGAATACCGCCCTCTTTCGGGATAACGTAAACTATCTCTTTATTAACCTCTTTCGCTATCTTCATAGCTCGCCAACTAGTGTCCGAAGAACCGATCGCGATACAGGCGTCTCCTGATAAAAGATCAGCCGTAATCGTGCTCGATGAAAATTTAGTAATAAAAGGCCGAATTCGAGATAGATATCGGCAATACTCATACACATCGGAGACTAAATCCTCTTTTTTGGCATCTTTGTAAAGATGCGCTTTAATTTGTGGAAAAATATCAACATATTCGTCTGGAAAACTTACCCCATAATGGAATAATTTCTTGAGCTTTTTTGGGGCAAAAAGAGTATTATAATCAATTTCTACTCCAGGTAAAATTTTAGCTATCACGTTTTTTTCGTAGGCGATACCTATCGTCCCCCAGAATAACGGAACAAGATAATTTCGATTCCCACCGTTTTGCTCAAATTTTTCTGTCAGAATTCCATCAATATTTCGCAGATTGGGTAATAAATTAAGATCAAATTTCTGATATGCCCCCATTGCTAACTGTCTTGCCGCGTAAGGTATGAAAGATGGGAAAACGACGTCATATCCGCTGCTCTTAGCAAGTAATTTTGCCTCAAGGATATCGTTATTGTCAAATATGTCATACACGATATCGATACCCGTTTCTTCTTTGAATTTACTGATAATGGTTCGAGGAATAATTCCGTACCATCCATATACGTGAACTACATTCTCTGAAATCCAGTGAATTCTGATCCAATTCAGAGTAAATATGAATACAGGACAAAGTACAAACAAAGTTAAAAATCTCATTCTTTTCATCTTTGAGCTCTTCTTTTGGAGCCCATATTAGTTAACCACAACAAAATCTTTTCAGAAATTAGTGCAGTGATGGTAACAAGAAATATGCAAGTGATAGTGTATAGCATTGGTGTATCATGCGCAATATCGGCAAAGAATGAGTTACGAGCCGGAATCTGAGGCGCTAAGATTGGTGTTAAGGAGTTATTTATCAATTTGAAGATTTGCCTCGAGGCCATCAGGAAAATCGTGATGGAAGCCAGACTGGTAACGTAACATCTGCGAACATTATAAGATAGCTTTACTCCGAGCCAAGATCCGAGAGTAGCCCCCGCAAAAAGGATCATAACAAACTCGATGTCACAACAGTAATTGCTGCAGGCGTAGATCATAGCGACCAGACTCGCTATTACGCATCCGGCGAGGGCCGTCGTTCCGTTTACGACCGAACTCACTCGGCCGATTAAATATGTTATCACTGGAGCCATCAACAAATTTTCTCCGCCTCCCAAATATGAAACTAGAACACCGGCTACGAATCCTACGAATATCGGGATTGTAACACTCATTTCAGTTCTAGATCTTACAAAAATTTTGTGAAGTGGAAGATATAGCATCCAACGCCTCATCATGACTCCGTCGGCATATTTTCTCCCCATGCCCTCTCGCCACGCCTTTATACTTTGTACCAACATAGTTATTCCCAGAATAACTAACACGGTTGCGTAAATTGTCGCGAACGTTCGAGGAGCATTATCTGGTGTCCCTCCTGATCTCATCAAAATGAACCATTCACATACGGCTCCGAGCCCGCCGCCAAACAGGATATATGATGCTAAATGAAAATCAACATCCTGTTCTCTTTTGTACATCAAAAAATTGGTCATATTAACGCCAACGGCATGGCAAATCTGATTAGATACGGCAAAGAGAGGATGAATTCCGAATTCCATTAGGACTGGAGTAATCATGATCCCACTACCAATTCCCAAAAATCCGGACAAAAACCCCCCAAACAGCCCGATAGCAAAAACTAGCAGTGGATCAAAGAATGAACCTATGACAGGGAAAAACACCTTGAACATTAAGGGAACGACTAAAAAGTAGCGACTATGGCATAGGGAAACTAGACTCGAATGATAACATATGCGGGCCGTAGCCGCTACACGTCATTTACCTCCAGCCTCTTCAACAACCTCTCATCCAAAGCACAGCTTCTTTACGAGATATTAGGAAAGAAAATGAGAGAATAATACCTATACAAATCACAATCATCTACAAGGGCTTACTAAGCCGATAGGTATTACATCTGAGACAGATATCGCAGATCTGCTGGAAATTAAGTCTCTGGTACTTTCCATGTGAAAAAAAACTATGGATTCCCATCTAAGTAACTTGGGCAATATCTCATATTTTGATAAGTTATGGTATTAAAATGGAATGTCGTGATTATAGCAGGATAAGATTCTTTTGGAATCAGGTAAAAAATTAATCGAGAAATATAGGTTATGCGCAGATCGCGGGCGATCTAAACGCCTTGGGCAGCATTTTTTATTTGATCGCGGTATTTTAGAAAAGATTGCGAGATGCGCTCTACCTCTTGCCGATAACGGGGTAGTGATCGAGATCGGGCCCGGACCATGTGGTCTTACCGGGGCCATTCTCGACATCTGTAATCCAGACCGTATTTATTGCATAGAAAAGGATTGTTCTCTCGAAAGTATGCATGCCGATTTTGCTCGAGAATATCAAAAAAACATTGAATTCATCTACAATGATGCACTAACAATCAGGCCGCAGTCGCTAACTGACAGTAATTTTACTATTATTTCAAATCTTCCATACAATGTTGGGACTAAATTGCTAACCAACTGGCTACTCGATTTGCAAGGGGTAGATCAGATGATTTTGATGTTTCAAAAGGAAGTTGCCGATAGGATTTGTTCTGAGGTTGGAACAAAATCGTATGGGCGGCTGAGTATCATTTCACAACTTCTGTGTCGAGTTGAGAAATTATTTGATGTATCAAATAGAGCGTTTTACCCGTCTCCAAAAGTGACTTCTACGGTAGTGAAACTTGTCCCTAGAAAAGAAATAATCGTCAAAAATATTGCAGGATTACAAAATCTGACGGATTTGTGTTTCAAGCAAAGACGCAAGATGATGCACGGAATATTGAAGATGCGCTATCGAGAAGAGGAAGTGAAAGCCAGCTTGTTGGCCTGCGAGATCGATGAGTCGGCTAGACCAGAGACTCTTTCCCCGGCCAAGTTTGTAGAATTAGCCGATAATCTGTCGGCAACTAAAACGATTGAGTAAGAACTCAAACTCAAACTCAGATTCAAATTCTATCGAATCCACCCGTAAATCCGGGGAAAAAGAGATTACATGACAGAGAAGGGAATGAGATCTATTCGAGCTACTATCATTCTAGTATACTGCTGAGCAGATAACCATTTTATCGAAATCGGAATTGTATAATTTTCCAGACGAGATATTTGAGTCTCTAAATGATAAAAAGAGATCATTCTTAATAACCGGGCGGGCTGGGACAGGGAAAACAACCTTAATCAGAGAGCTCTTAAAAGATCGAGATATCAGACAGGTCGTTTTGGCGCCGACCGGAATTGCGGCCATGCAGGTTGGTGGGCAGACCATTCATTCGTTTTTTAAGATTCCACCGGGTTTGAATGATCCACGAGAACTGCCTCCAATTTATGGTAAACAGGCCTCCATTATAAAGAATATCGATCGGATCATCATTGATGAAATCTCTATGGTTCGCGCCGATTTGCTAGATATTATCGATTATATCCTGCGAAGAACAAGGAAAAAGGACCTACCATTCGCCGGAGTGCAAATCGTAATGGTCGGTGATTTTTACCAATTACCACCGGTTGTTGGATATGATGAACGCGATTCATACAACAAACTTTACGAAGATCGATATATATTTTCTGCAAGAGTAGTGCAAGAAATCGATCTGAAAATTATCGAGTTATCGGAAGTTTTTAGACAAAAAGACGAGCATTTTGTTGAAATCCTCGGTAATATTCGCGAAGGTAAAAATATTCAAGAGAGCGTGACTTTTTTAAATGAAAAATGTTTTAGAATGCATGAGACGGGGAAGATGCCCCTGCTATTGACGGCTCATAACGCTACGGCAGATGCTTATAATTTATCGAAATTGAGGGAATTGCCAGGAGGGGTTTACGCATATCAAGGTAAACTTGATGGAGATTTTAATCTTGCGAAAAACAAATTGCCGGCTCCGGAGGTATTATATCTCAAGATCGGCGCGAGGGTTATGATGACAAAAAATGATAACAATCAGAATAGATGGGTAAATGGAAGCTTAGGCACCGTCGAAGATTTATCAGAAGAGGGTATAATCGTAAGAATCGATCGAAGTGCCCAAGTTTGCGAAATCAATAAAAGCAAGTGGGAGCGGCAGATTTACGATTTTGATGCCGAAACGGATAGGATCGAAAAGAAAATTGTCGGTAAATACACTCAATTTCCTATCCAATTGGCGTGGGCTAGCACGATTCATAAAGCTCAAGGATTGACGTTAGATGATGTACGACTCGACCTGAGTGCTGGGAATTTCGAATGTGGGCAGACTTATGTTGCGCTGTCGAGGGTGACCTCTCTGGATGGTCTGTCTTTTACTCACCCCCTAAGTGTAGATGATATCATCGTCGACTATGGTTTAAAGAAATTTATGCCAAAAAACTGTCAGAGATTTTTTTGTTCAGAAGGGGGGTGAAAATTGATCAAAAAGACTATCGATTGGTTGTTTCCTCAATGTTGCTGTGTCTGTCAAACCGAAATATCTCGCGACTCTATATTTTGCTCTAAATGTTTTTCAGAAATTATCTTCATTGATGTGCCGATTTGTTCACGTTGTGGCAAGATGTTGACCGTCCCCCTCCCGCCAGAAGAGGAACAGATTTGTGATGTCTGTTTTAATACTAATGAAATATTTTTCGATATCAGTCGTTCACTGTTTTTATACAACAATTTTTCTCGACGAATTATTTTTCGGATCAAAAAGAGAGCAGATGTTGAGATTATTAGGGCATGTGTTAGGATGCTGATTAACAGGTATGGGCCGATTGTTCGAGACATCGATTTTATTGTGCCCGTTCCATCGCATTGGACTCGAAATTTGCTGAGAGGGTATAATCCTTCGAGAATGATCGCGGAAGAATTCTCGAAAATTCTCTGCATACCGATCGATGATGGATTAAAAAGAATCAGAAGAACTGAATATCAACGCGGAAAAACGGCGAAAGAAAGAGTCAGGAACGTAGAATCAGCATTTACGTACCGAGGTAATTTAAAAGATAAAAGAATATTGCTCATTGATGATGTCATGACGACGGGAGCGACTCTAAATGAGTGCTCCAGAACTTTAAAAATGGCTGGATCTCCATTCGTGATGTGTATGAATTTAGCGACGACGAGCATCACGGACCCGATAAAGACATGACGGGATTATGAGTGAATTTTGCAAAGTTTCCATAATATATATTATGAGGATATGCGGGAGCGGGAATTGTCTTTTTTTTGTGAAAGCTGGCTTTTTTCATCGATCACAATCTCCCAACAAGAAATCCAAAGATCCTAGAATCGCAGTGCAATCCGATAATTTTGCTCCTCTTAATAGGCGTGGTATTAATTGGATAATTCCGAAACTAGGGGCTTTAAAATGTAGTCGATATGGGCGTGTCCCAGTCTTATTTGCTAGCATATGTACACCGAATTCTCCTCTTGGTCCTTCTACGGCCGTGTAAATTATCGCATCTGGAGGAACTCTGAAATTGAGGTTAACTCTTTCCGATGAATAAAATTTTCCAGATGGTAGATTAGAGATACACAATGTAATCAGTTCTGCACTCTGCCGAATTTCTAGGAATCTTAATAATATTCTAGAATATGAATCTCCATCATGTAGTACAATCGGTTGGAAATTCATCAATTCATACACACCATACGTATTTTGTTTTCTAATATCGAAATCTAGTCCAGAAGCTCTGATATTCACTCCAGAAATTCCACTCGTGATAGCTAGCTCCTTAGATATAACTCCTATCTTCTGAGTTCTCTTACAAAATATCCTATTATTTAAAGCTAATTTCTGAATGGTAGTGCAATACCTATCGATCTTTTTTACAAAATCATTAATCTTTTTGATTGCGGCCTGCTCCAAATCACCCAAGACACCCCCTGGAATATAAAAAGCCTGATGCATACGAGCGCCCGCGACCTCCTCAAATATATCCATTATTTTTTCACGTTCCTCTATACCGTATAGAAAGAGGCTCAGGCAACCGAGATCATATGTCATCGATCCTATCGACATTATGTGACTAGATATTCTCGTCAATTCATCCAATATGGTCCTAATAAAGCGTCCTCTAATGGGAACTTCTATATCATTTAATCTTTCTATGGTTAATACATAAGAATGTTCCATTATGAGAGATGATAGATAATCTAATCTATCCACATACGGGATTATGGAAATAAAATTCTTCTGTTCAACAATTTTTTCTACGCCCCTATGGAGATACCCAATTATTGGGGCGCAGTCTATAATCTCTTCGCCAGAAAGCGTCAAAACTAGTTGCAAGACACCGTGTGTTGATGGATGGTGAGGGCCATAATTCAGCTCATAATTACTAGTCTCAACTCCGCCTTCCATGATTTTATTTTGTCGATTTTTGAAAATCACGCAATATCGTCATTATCTCCAACAGATAGCAATTTGATTCGGTTGTGAATCTTAATTACTTCGTTTCTCAAAGAGGCGGATTTAAAGTGAATAACTTCACTCGGAGATTTTAATGACTCGATTGCTTCCAGCTCCCGCTTCATTTTCTTCTCCTTCTCGATGAGTCCTTTAAGTTCGTTTTTCCCAATAGAGTAGAATGGCATGATAACACGCTCTATGAAAAACCAAACAAACCGAATACAATATCGCTCATTTAAATGCATACTTCAAGAAAAATGTTTAAGGAATTGTTAAATTAAGAATTGTTGAATACGTTAATAGATTACGGCTTACTTATTTCTTTATTTGATTGATATCATTTATGAAAAAATGTTGCGGCAATTCTGCCGTGATGCTTATCTTCTTACCATCCATTTTTTTGAATGAGATGTGTTTTGCGTGCAGACAAAGAAAGTCATATTTTCGATTTCCATATTTTGTATCCCCAACGATTGGGCAATTTATCGAAGCAAGGTGAACTCTGATTTGATGTGTTCTGCCAGTGATTGGCGTCACCAAAATTAGTGTCGTATCGTTCGTACTGTCTAGAATTTTGAATTTCGTAATAGATTTTTTTCCATATTCGTAGTCGATTACAACTTTTTCATGTCTTTTGGAAAGCGGAGCGTCGATGACAAATTTTTTATCTGGTAATTTCCCTGTTACGATAGCCGCATAATTTTTTTCGATCTCTTTATTCTGAAAAAGGTATAGCATAGCCCTGGTCGTTACTAAGTTTTTAGTCAAAATGGTAATGCCGCTCGTATCTTTGTCTATTCGATGAACGAGCCTAGCTTCTGGATTATAAGCCTTCGCCATAACATCTACTGCTAAACTCAGCTTCGATCCTAGCTGTACTGGCAATCCTGATGGTTTATTAATTATTATTAATTCATTATCTTCGTGAATTATCATTCCTTTGAATTGATCAATATAATTTTTGTAGTCAATTTGTTTTTCACACTGTTTTTCGCAGCTACAATTGAGGAAAATTTTTTGAATTTTAGGATGAACAAAAATCTCGGCATCGTCTGAAATCTTGTCTGATGCTTTGACCTTTCGACCATCGATCAATATATCTCGATCCCTAATTGCCTTCTCTATAAGCGATTGGGGGATCGACTTCCCGAATCTGCGTTTGATGAGTTTATCAAGTCTCGATTCGTCGAAACTCATTGTTCTAATTCAGACCATATTTCAAAAATGTGTAAAATATTAGTTGATCCTGATAATCTAAACGGCATACCAGCAGCGATAATTACCTTTTCGCCCATTATTGCTCCAAAATGTGCACACAGGATATCTTGGGCTACTTTGCGCATCTCAGAGAGACTGGAAACTTCATCTATGATAAACGGAGTAACTCCCCAAACCAAATGTAATTTACGCATCGTTTTTAAATTTGGTGTGAAAGCAATTATTTTTGCATTTAATCTAGAATTCGAAATTTCGATGGCCGTTCTTCCGGTTTCGGTAAAGACCGCGACGATCTGAATATCACCAGTTTCTACGGCAGCCTTAACCGCTCTGGACATGGCCGACAGATGTTCATCATGATTTTCTAGGAACTTTAAATTATCTCTTTCCGTTTGTGCGATAATCTTAGCCATCGTCTCGACCACGTTAGCCGGATAATCACCCGAAGCGGTTTCGGCAGAAAGCATAACGGCATCTGCGCCACATCCAACGGCGAACGCCACATCGGTCACCTCTGCCCTAGTCGGTAAGTGACAATGCGTCATAGATTCAAGCATCTGCGTTGCCACGATGACGGGTTTACCGTAGCGCCGAGCCAATGTTATGATATTCAGTTGAGCAGCTGGAATTGTTTCGAATGGCATCTCGACGCCGAGATCTCCACGCGCCACCATAACAGCATCAGAAACCCTCAAAATGGACTCAATATTTTGCATCGCAACTGGCTTCTCGATTTTAGCAATAATCCCAAAATCCTCCCCAATTACAGATTTAGCGTACATAATATCTTCGGCCGTCTGAATAAAAGATACGGCAACCCAATCGGCCGTAATGTCCGTTACAATGGATAGATCAGCTTTGTCTTTTTCTGTCAGAGCAGAAATGGGCAACAAGATCTCGGGTATGTTGACTCCCTTCTTATTAGCAAGAACCCCGCCCTCTAATATCTCGGTTTCTATCGCATATCCATCATTACTTTGGACAATCAATTTGATTTTGCCATCATCTAGAAAAATATACGTTCCGTCAGAAAGGGCGGCAAAAATTTCTGGATGAGGTAGCGAAACTCGAGTCGAATTTCCGACATCCGGGGACTGATCTAATATGAATCGCGCTCCAGTGGCAAGGGAAATTTTTCCGTCATTAAAGCAACCGATACGTAGTTTCGGGCCCTGAAGATCCATTAAAATACTCAAAGATATTCCAGTAGATTGTTCAATTTCTCGAATGAGTAGTGCGCATTTTTTATGAAAATCATGATGACCATGGGAAAAGTTTAATCGAAAAATTCTACATCCAGCTAAGACGAGCTTGTTGATCAATTCTGGAGAACTACTAGAAGGACCTATTGTCGAAATGATCGAGGAGCGGGACATCGAATACGCGATTGATCGGAGAAAAGTGATACCGTGTGACTATAACAAAAAAAAACGGCAGCTTAAATCTTTTTGATAATCAAACATCCATTAGTTCCGCCAAATCCGAATGAATTACTCATAACGCAATCAATTTTCCTTTCTTGAGGGAAAATTGGCGTAAGATTAATATCACATTCATCATCTGGCTCGATGAGATTTAAAGTCGGAGGGGCGACGTTATTCCTAATCGCGAGAATTGAGATGATCGCTTCGACGGCGCCAGCGGCTCCGAGTAGATGCCCCATCGCCGACTTGGTCGATGATACATTCATATCGTAGACGTGATTTCCAAAAACTTTTTTAATCGCATTAATCTCGACGATATCTCCGGTCGGTGTGGAGGTTCCGTGAGCATTGAGATAATCTACTCCCTCTTTACTAAGTTGAGCATCCGATAACGCATTTTCCATGGCCATAATGGCACCAAGCCCATCTTTCGAAGGAGCAGTAATGTGAAATGCATCACACGAGGCTCCATACCCAATGATTTCGCCATAAATTCTTGCGTTTCTGCTCTTAGCAGATTCTAACGTTTCTAGGGCAAGAATTCCAGCTCCCTCTCCGACTACGAATCCGTCTCTATTCCGATCCCAGGGTCTCGATGCCTTGTCTGGGGTATCATTGAATCTTGTCGACAAAGCTCTCGCCGAGGCGAACCCGGCCACACCAAGCTTACAGACCGCCGCCTCAGCTCCTCCTACTACCGCGAAATCCGAATATCCATCTCTGACGGATCTAAATCCTTCACCGATACTATGAGTTCCAGATGTGCACGCAGAAACGATGCTAAAATTTGGTCCGGTTAAATTGTATCGAATAGCTACGAGGCCAGATGCTAGATTGATCAGCACGGATGGAATGAAAAAGGGAGAAACCCGCCTGGCACCTTCTGAAAACAGAGTGACCGAGGTATCATAAAGCCTAGCGACTCCTCCGATTCCAGACCCTATGAAAACCGATGTTCTAGATTTTTTCTCATCTGACAACGAATCAAATCCAGAATCTCGAACAGCTTGGTCAGCCGCCGAGATAGCATAAATGATAAATTTATCAATTTTTCTTTGCTCAGAAGGGGTAATATAGTCATCCGGATTGAAACCACCCTCCCCTCCCGGGATCATTCCGGCAATTTTCGACGAAATACCAGAAGTGTCAAATGTATCTATGGCACGTACACCGCTCCTACATTCAATGATACCATTCCAAAGATCATCTACATCCTTACCGAGTGGAGAAACCGCTCCAATCCCGGTAATTACTACCCTCCTCCTCAATATCGTGATCCGTTACTTATCTACTGCGTCGAGATACTTCACGGCATCGGCAACCGTGATAATCTTTTCTGCTGCATCTTCCGGAATTTCACAATTAAACTCTTTTTCAAATTCCATAATAAGTTCTGCCTGCTCCAAACTATCTAATCCAAGATCGTCCTTAAAATTAGCAGATTCAACAACTTTACTACCGTCCACTTTTAGACTATTGACGATAATTTCTTTTACTTTTTCGATAGTACTCATGGATAACTCTTTAAATATATGAATATCAACAACGACAAATTATACAAAAAAACCATCCACGGGGGCAACTTGAAAAAAAAGTTCAGAAATTTTGACTAAATTCTCTTTCGAATCATTCCAAACAGAAAACTTGGAAACATAACCATGGACATCATCACGATAGAAATGGCGCAAGTCATCGGCCAGTCTAGGTTATTAAAAAATTCTGTCCACAAGACTCTTCCGAAAGTTATCGTGCTAGCACCTCCTACGAGCTCTGGTACTACGAATTCCGCAAGTGATGCCGTGGACACTAATATACATCCATTTTTTAATCCGTCCTTAGACAATGGAACAGTTAGCCTCCAGAAGGTCCTGGTTACTTTGCAGCCGAGATCCCATGACGACTCTACGCACGATCTATCAATCTTTTCCAAGACAGCATATATAGGCAAAATCATAAAAGGTAAGTAACAAAATATTAATCCCAAGCAGACAGCGTAGTAATTTCCGGTAAACTGAATCGGCTCGCTAGTTAAGCCAATTTTCATGAGAAATCTGTTGATCATTCCGTGAGCGCTTAACATATTAATCCAGGCATACACCCTAATCAAGAACGATGTCCAGAACGATAGGGTTACCAACACTAGTAGATTAGCGCGTCTTTCTTTGCGAGCACAAAAAATTCCATATGCCATCGCGAACCCCAAAACACTACATACGGCGGTCGTAATGATGCTGAGAACGATTGAATTAAAGAAGGCGTGTATATAGTAAGAATCTTTAACGACGCTAATGTAATTTTGGGTATTTAATGTGATTTCAAGGATATTATCGATCGACCATTTAAAGACTTCAGAAAATGGAGGGATACTGAAACTAGTACTAGCAAAACTAATTACTATAATTACAAGAATTGGAGCTAGAAAAAAAACGATCAACCATAAAAGTGGGAGTAGTCCAAAGAAAAATTGTGGATCCTTCAAGCTCTTAAATAATGAGGTACGCTTTACTGCCTTCCATATCAATAAAATGCCATAAGAAATTTGCTTTGCATTCATACCGTTAACACCATGCTATTTTCTGAACGCCAAAACAAATACACTTCATCCTCCCATTGAAAGTTTCTATCGTCAAGTCGTAATAAGTTAGGAAGAGTTACTACCACGACCTTTCCTGAATTCAACAGAACGTGATAAGTGGAAATATGTCCCAGATAGGCGATTTCTTTAATGACTCCCTTGACCCAATTTCTCGGGTACGCTGGCCTTAAAGTGGAAATCATAATTTTTTCTGGTCTAACGGCGCACGTTACTCTCGTTCCTACCGGTACCGCCCCCGCATGAGTAGCGTTGCAAAAACAGCCAATCTCGTTAGATTCAATCAATATTTGATCCAATTGATGCTCTAGAACGATGCCATCAAAAAAATTAACTCGACCTACAAATTCTGCAACAAATTTTGAATTAGGAAACTCGTATACATCATGAGGAGCTCCGATTTGCTTTATTTTCCCCTCTTCCATTATTGCCATCCTGGAAGACATAGTCATCGCTTCTTCTTGGTCATGAGTGACCAATATGAAGGTAATTCCAATCCGTTCCTGAATATTGACCAATTCAAACTGCGTTTGTTCTCTCAGACTTTTATCCAGAGCGGCCATTGGTTCATCTAATAACAACAGTTTTGGTCGTTTGACTAAACTCCTCGCCAGCGCAACTCGCTGTTTCTGCCCTCCAGATAATTGATCTGGCATACGTTTTTCGAGCCCAGTAAGATTGGTTAGCTTAATTATTTCTCCGATTTTATCTGCTATCGATGTTTTTGATAATTTGTCCTGCTTGAGTCCAAAGGCTATATTATCATAAACCGTGAGATGTGGAAAAAGCGCGTAAGACTGAAACATCATATTAACCGGACGCTTAAATACGGGTACATCCGTAACATCAATACCATCAATTATTATTTTTCCCGATGATGGCTTATCGAATCCTGCCAAAATTCTGAGCAAGGTGGTTTTCCCACAGCCAGAACAGCCAAGAAGGGAAAATAATTCATTCTTGAAGACGGAAATGGAAACGTCTCTGATAAGGGGGACTCCATTAAAAGATTTGGAAATATTTTTGATCGAAACAAACGGTTCGGCACCCAGAATTTGCCAATCTTCTCTTCGATTAACAGACAGTAGAGGATCCTCCGAACCGTACAAAAAAAAGCAGAATTACCGTGAACGGCAAATCACCGGAATGATAACATCTCATGCGGCCCAAGGTCAATGAATCACAACTCTAGTTTGTACACGACGAACATGTTTTTTTAACAATTATCATTCAAAATTTTTACATAACGTGGCTAATGTTCAAGGTTGTTCAGCTCTTTGAATTGACTTAATTGCTGAAATTTTGCTACATTTTTCTTAGATAAGGCTGGGTATGTGTGTGGTGTGTTAGGAATTTACCTGTTATTGCTCACTTTTCTTATCAGGTTTCACTTCCGTTGCGCTTCATGCATAATGTGCGTTGCCTGTTGGACTCTGCTTGCCGGCTGCTCGGATTTAAAGCAGCAAAATGTAGTTGTTAATGATGCTCTGCCGGCGGTTTCAGATAAGGATAATGATGGATGCAACAATGTATCGGCCATCATCGAATCTGAGGAGAAAAAGAATGGAATTCCGAAGGGGTTATTGAAGGCCATCGCCGATGTTGAATCCGGATGCAATCCGTATTATGTCAATATTCGTAAACGCTCTTTAAGATTTAAATCAAAAGATGAATCTATGAAATTTATTAATGATATGCTTAAGAAGAAGCGATTTAATTTGAGTATAGGTTGTTTGCAATTGCATTATAAATCTCATAAAAATCACTTCTCATCCGTTGAGAGTATGCTGAGCCCGAAAGAAAATATTGCTTATGCCGCAAAGATTATAAAAAATCTATATCTCAAATATGGCAATTGGAAGGAAGCAACGAAGCGCTACCATGCCTCTAACCCGAAATACAATTCTTCTTACTACAGAAAGGTAGTGAAGAAATACGGTCGAGAGATTTAGATTTATCGACTCCACCGACCTCAGAATTTTATCAAACCGATAATGTTTTGCATCAGAGAGACTAATTGAGACAGTCAATGAGTTTAGTCAATCCTGAGACAATGTTTTGTTCATTATCATACCAGGCCGAGACCGTAACCGTATGAGATTGGGTAACTTTCGTAAGAGGAAGATCTATAATGGCCTTGTAAGGATTATTTATATAATCCTTAGAGACTAATGGATCAGATGTACATGTTATAATTTCATTTAATCTATTCTGCGCCGATTCTTCAAATGCAGCATTAACCTCATTTTCATTAGTAGATCTAGAAACCGTACAAGTAAATTGTAACAATGAAACATTCTCCGTAGGAACTCGGATAGATATTCCATCAATTTTACCTGCCAAATGAGGTAGAACGAGCCCAATCGCCTTGGCGGCACCGGTTGACGTCGGAATGATCGATAGAGCGGCGGCCCTTGCTCTGCGTAAGTCTTTGTGCGGAGAATCGACGAGTTTTTGATCGGCCGTGTAGGCATGAACCGTGGTGGCAAATCCAGACCGTATCCCAAATTTTTCATCAATTACGAATGCAAGAGGAGCAAGGCAATTCGTCGTGCACGATGCCGTCGATATTATTTCGTGCTCATGTTTTATATCCTGATGATTGATTCCATATACGACCGTTATATCTGCTCCATCGGCCGGGGCCGTGATTATGACTTTGGAGGCGCCGGCAGATATATGTCCGGCCGCCCCAGATCGATTAGTGTAACGTCCCGAGCTTTCGATAACATATTCCACCCCACGCCCTTTCCAGTTAAGTCGAGCTGGTTCCGGAACACTAACATATTCTATCTCCTGGCCATCTATCAGTATCCCCCTTTCGGTCTCTTGTACCTGATATCTAAATCGTCCATTAACAGAATCGTACCTGAGAAGATGTATAGCTATCCCCTTATCCGCAATATCATTGATATGAGTTATTTCGATGCTGCGTCGCATCGCGGCATCTTCAAAATATTTTCTTAATACTGCTCTACCTATTCTACCAAATCCATTTATTCCAACTTTAACCATCTTTCCAGTCACATCTCCTTCTTTTTTCTCTGCCTTTTTAAGATTCCTCGTCTGCCTTATCGGTGCTATGGATAAGCTCGGCAACAATTTCCTCATCGATCTCAACATCGAGAGGCTTTTTAAGAGCAATCATCGTGAATGGCAAAACATCACTCGAAGCTCCAGAGTCCACGTGATTAGAGATGATTTTTCCCATTTCATCCGTAGCATTCACTCCGACGGACGCATCTTTGAAGGCGATGATAGCATATCTTTCTCCTTCTGGAAGCTTGTAATTTATCGCCTCCCCCTTTCTCAAGGTAGACATAATATTGAATACAACATTTGGATTTGGAATTATTTTCAAAATTTTCTTGACATCTTCCTTTGCCACTTGTCCCTGCGCCGCCATGATTAGATCTTTTTTGGAAAATTTGAACCTCATTACATTTTTGTGTTGAGCAACGGCAGCGGCTGCCTCATCTCCCTTATTAACTATTTCTCTCGTCTGTGATTCAATCTCTTTTTCTTTCCTATGATTGATATAATCATTCTTAACTTTTCCACTAATAGTTTCAAATTTCGGCATTTCGGATTTTTTGATGTCTCTGACATAAATGACGTACGCTATAGAATCATCCTCTTTAGATTCTAAGATTTGTGTCGCTTGCTTTTTATTGGCGCCAAACGCTTCTTCAATTAATTCCTTTCTCGTAGCTTCGTCATTTATTATGGTCACTAATTTCGGAGCATTTATATCTTTCTCAAAAGCCTTAAGTTCTTCGATTCGCAGGCCCGTTTCTTTAGCAATTTCATCTATACCTTTCCCTGATCCAAATCCATCATCAACCTTGTTTTTAATGAGCTTAACTGTCTTATGAAATTCAATGGAATTCATCTTTTCATTCTGTATTTCTTTCAATATATTTGATTTTATTTCCTTATCATCTAACTGTTTTGAAGTATTAATCTTAACAGGTCTATAGATATAAAAACGCCCTCCCTCTTGATAGACGGGTGACGCCTTATTTAGAGGCAATTTAAATAAATCTGTTCCGACTTGATCTGGAAAATCGGACGGACGAACACCTTTCATAACTTCACAGGGAATCGCAAATTTCTTTTTGATTACAGTTAGAGGTTCACCCGAATTGATCAAACTCCGGTCCCTATCAGCATCTTCCTTTGTATCGAATGAAAATCTCTGAACATCTCTAGTCTCTTTCTGGACGTAGGATTGCTCAGTTTGCGGAAACCGAGCTTCTACTTCCTTAGGATCGACCCGCAAGATGTCTTTGGCGAGAGAACGAAAATCGATAACCAGTATCGCCAAATCTCGTTGCTCGGGAATCTTATATTTTTCCGGACTCGAATCGAAATACTGTTTCGTTTCCTTGGGTGACGGATCTTTATCCACTTGCATATCTTTGGTGTGCAAAATCGATATCAGCAAAGTTTTCTCTGCTTCAAATTCTTTGGCGATTTGCTCTTTAATGAATAATGGAATTCGATAACTAGTGGCGATAGGATGAAGCAATTGTGTGCGCTCCAAACTATCTCTAATTTGTGCTAGAAAACCGGCCTCCCCTATTCCGGACCTCTTGAGCGCACTTTCGTAGACTCTCTCATTGAAGATACCATTTACCTGAAAATCAGGAAGAGACTGCACTATGTTGAGTATGCTTTTTTTAGGGACAACAATTTTTAACCTTCTAAGGAATTGCTCAAAAACTGCTCTATTTACCATATTTTCAATTACTACTCCCTTGATATCGACATTCTTTATATCTTTCAAAGGATTATCAGAATTATTCTTGATGCGTTGTTTTTCATTATTATACTCACGAAGAAAAGCATCGGCAGGAATTTTAGTCTTAGCAACATTTATGACAGTTCTTGAAGCTGAATAATTTCTAAAAATATCACCGACACCCCATAGACAAAAGCTGAGGATAATAGCACCAAAAAGAATTTTGATGACAATACTGTGCGAGGCATTCCTGAGAGATTTCAACATTTCGGTATAAAAAAAACGAGGCCAATCGACGATGATACCAGCATATTATATACCCAACCTAGCCGAAAAAATAGCCTTCCTTTGCAAGTGGATTGACGTCAGAGCTACCCTTCTTTTTGCTCGTTAGGTTATCGGTAAAATTCTTAGAGTTATCAATATTGAGTTTTAGCATGATACAATACTGGGGCTAGATCAGGCAGAACAAAGGATGGGGAAAAATATCATTAACAAATTTTACCTAACGCTCGAGAGTGCTGCGCTACAGTGATCAGACTTAATTGCCTGGAGGAGAATATTGAGGAATCGACAGATCGAGCGCAATTCTTGTTTTTTTACCATTCATCCTGGGATCGCGAGGAGTTAGGGCTCGATTTGCTTACTGGGCATCGAATCCTCACCATAATCCGCTCAGAGCTATGCTGCCCTTATTACTCAGGCCTGATGCCTCACGGCCTCCCCGTCCGAATAGAGGCTGGTAGTTAACTTTTAGGCGGATTCAATATTATTTATCCCACTGACCAGCATTTGCATTGGGACCTAACCGCTCTGTGTGAGTGGGCCGAATGGGTGGCGATGGTGTAAGCTACGGCTCGACCGTCTGGGAGGTCTTCTTCCCCTGATGGAGGTGGCCAGGTAAGGTCTCGAACGACCTGCAGAGCTGTGTCACCAGTGACGGGGATGACTCTGCCGCCGGGGAGTAGGAGCTGGAGCCGGTGGATAGGCCAGCCTGG
>JAIRWL010000021.1 GCA_031268935.1 Holosporales bacterium
ACATAATACCGACGGTGATGACGGGTATCGAGCGCCTGTAAACGTAATTCCTCCACATAAAAGGCAACAAATTCGCCAAATTCCTCAAAGAGATAATGTGAGCACAACTGATATTCCCCCTGAGAATACAAGTCCGATCAACAATCGGCCCGCCAATATGCCAATTAGTGGGCCGCCACCCGTGATATTACCGGCGAGTCTGCCGCAAATCTCAGGGCAGCCGGATGCTCAAAAGATACCAAATCTCCCGATAAATTATGCTCCGACTCAAATTCCACAGTTGGTAGCTAGCGATTCTCACAATATCTATACCAAATCCATGGCCGAAATTCCCCGAGCAGAAACAATCGAAACCAAAGAAGATAACTCAATAAATTTTGCAATAGAATCAATATTGAACGCAATATTACTGATGACGAATGGTGATAAAACGCAAGCAAATACTGCGATGAACTTGATCGGGGCAGGAAAAGATCTGCCAAAGAAAGTTAAAGCAGTCCTAAAAGTTGTCGAAAAACAATGGGAATCAGAATTTTTTGAGGCCGTTGTAAATGAAATTGCTAATCGGTTCAATAAAAAACAATTATTCGTAGACAAAACATTACGTTATCTATTTGGCGAAAACGGAAATTTACTCACACAGTGGTAAACAACCTCAAATAAGATTTTACAAACAAAAAAAAAATAATAAATTGACTTAAATTTAGTCGTCATGAGCTTTCTAAACATGACAGCGTGTATCTCAGTGAGCCCCTTTCTTTTTTTTTGTTGGCACGCTCATTATCGATTGATATCACTGATATTTGCATCAAGCATTAGTATAGCTCAACACTCCTCGAATTCAAGATGCCACGTGGCTTTCCCAACATTGTCCGATTTTACTTTAAAATCGGTTAGAACCATCGATAGTATCGGGCGATAGGTGATTGAATCTTCCTCCCTTTCCAGCGAATCGGCAACGTACGGCACGTTAGGATTATCTGCACCATATTCCCTAAACTGCAATATTGAGGTGATCCGAAACGGATCTCTGCTTTTGAGAAGAGATGTGTCTGGGACGTCTTGTGTCTCAATGCAACATCTCCACTTCGCTTCTCCTTTCGATACCTCAATTGGGCGCAAATCAAGATCTCTCCTGATATCGGTCTTAGACGTTGGCGCCAGAGATTGAGTTGCATTACGACTAACGAGAGCAACTCCTCTATCTGATTCAATCTTCAAGGTAAATAATTTCTCCATAATTTGTCTCCTTAATCTAAATAAATTAAATTTGAACACTACTCTTCCGAACACAAGAGATTCTCTTCTTGACTGGTTTTGAGGCGGAATAGATGACATATACCCCTCAACCCTTTCGTATATGCCCGGCTTATGATCGCGGATTGAACCCACCCCGCGGTCTTATTCTGCTCCCTTTTTCCAGTTTGGTCAAGAAGAAAACGAGGTGATTGTCCAATTTCTCATGCTATGAGACAAAGAATAGTAGTAATACCCTTCTCAAGCTACTATGGAATCTAGTAAGAGTTAAAGGAAATAGATTAGATAACCCACGAGTTATCTTGCATTTGATTGAATTAGAATAAAATGGAAATTGTCTGATGTAGGTATCGACACGATGTCCTCCGAAAGATACCCGGCTATCGTTTATCCTTATCGTCGCAGCTTATCAGCTCTGCCTTATTGTGTCTGTCCAGCAAACAGAAATGTGTAGCGAATGAGGCGATGAACGATCTGTTATGACTGACCGTGAGAACGGTTCCTTCGTACGAGGCAAGAGCCTCCGATAAGGCCTCTGTACTTGACATATCGAGATGATTTGTTGGTTCATCTAGTACCAAGAAGTTACTCTGGCATGCCAAAAGAGCAGCAATGGCCACCTTACTTTTCTCGCCTCCTGACATCACGCCTACCAATTTTTTCGCGTTATCTTTCGTAATTAGCAGACATCCCAATATCGTCATGACCTGTTGATGCGTAATTCCTGGAGCCAGTTTCAGTACGTTATCCACTGCGTTGATTCCGAGGTCCAGGATATTGAGTTGCTCCTGCTCGTAATACCCCATCGTGACGTTCGTTCCCAGCGTGAAGTTTCCGCTCGCAAACTGGATTTCACCGACGATGCTCTTGAGCAGGGTAGACTTGCCGATTCCATTTGTTCCGATGATTGCTATTTTGTCGCCCCTGATGATTCTTAGATCCAGATTTCGAAGAAGCGGCTCACTCCCAGGATAGCCAACAGCGCAATCATTAAGTTCTGCCACGATCTTTCCGCTCTGCGTTCCGACCATCATCTTAAATTTGACCTTCCTACTGTCGTCATCAACTACGAGCCTACCCTCAAGTTGCTTTAGCTTTTCGATCATGCGGATTTTGCTTTGAGCTTGCTTGGCCTTGCTAGCCTTCGCCCTGAATCTCTCGACAAACCCGTGCAGTTGATCTTGCTTCTTTTTTAGGGTCTCCCTCTCCTTAATGATGGTTCTCGTTGCCTCTTCTTTTTGCTCGAGGAATGATTCAAAATCACCGTGATATACGTTCATGTTGGCATTAGACAGATGCATTACCATGTCCGCAAGATTATTGACGAAATCCCTGTCGTGGGATACGAATAGAAGAATTCCTTTAAAGGTCTTGAGATACTGCTCAAGCCACGTGATACTCGGCAAATCGAGGTGATTCGTAGGCTCATCCAGAACGATGAAATTCGGATTATTAATCAGCATCTTGGCGAGTTCAAGTCGCATTCTCCACCCGCCAGATAGATTTCTCGGATCGGCGCCGAACTGCGAATTCTCAAATCCAAGTCCAACGAGAATTCCTTTTGCGTCGGCCTCGAGTGCATACAGATTCTTGTCACTACATTCTTGCTCAATCTTTTCGTATGAGTCGTAATCGTCGGCTATGTTGAGGAGAGCCTCATTTAGCCTTTCCTGTAGCTCACATAACTGAACATTTCCTGAGATGCACTCGTCAAGGATGGTATCCTTTGGGTGTCCGCACGGACTTTGGGGAAGGTATCCAATTATGCAATCCTTTGGAACAATGACGCTTCCATCATCATATTCCTCGGAACCACAGATGATGTCTAGCAAGGTAGTCTTTCCGGCTCCATTTGCCCCGACGATAGCTATCTTCTTATCCTTCGGAAACTGAAATGAGAAATTGTCAATGATCAGTCGGCTGCCAAATTTCTTGATGAGATTCCGGATGATAACCATAAATTCCAGGTGATGGATGGTGATAATTTATCACTGCATAACGACTGATTGTATCAAAGTTCACCAAAGAAAGCGAGCCGATGCGCTAATTCTATGGGAACGGTTACTTTTACGGCCGATCTCAGTATCTTCTGCTCCAAGCGAGGCCGAATCCGAGTGAATTTTTTCCAGATAAATCTGCTGTGATTTTGGTTCTTTTGGCAATTTTTTTCTCCAACATTACTTTTGTTGTGTCTTTACCGGTGCCTTGATCAATAGATATGTGAAAAGAGCCAATTTTTTTGCCGATACTAACGGAAGTTTGTTCATTGGCCGCCGCATCGGGGCTTCTCTTGATTTCCAAAGCATCTATTCCAAGAACTGATTTTAATTTGTCTACTACATCGAAGCCTCCACTATTGGATAATTTTCCCATCATCGAGAATAGAGTAAACGCCTCTCCCGTCGAAATTTCAGAGGACCTTTTGTCGAATAACAGATATGAAAGAACATCGACATTTGGTAAATATGGTTTCGAAAAGAAAATTACCTTTGCTCCGTTTAAATCTTGGGTAAATTTGGCTCCGACTTTAATGCCGTCCAGGCTTTTTACGGCAGAAACTCGGACGTTGGTAATATCGGGGTGAGCGCTATCCATCCAAATTTCCCCATCTTTCAGACTGAATTTTTTTCCTGAGACTTTTACGGCGCCTTTTGCCATCGTAATCTTAGCGTGATATTTCGGATTCGATGCGGTTCCCGAAATTGAGACACCGCCGTTCCATGTACTATTTATTCCAAGCTCAGATATTATCTGCAATCCATTTTTGAATACGAATTTAATATCGATAGGCCACTGTATAATGGGGGTACTTTTTTGAGTTTTTGGTTCTGATTTTTTAGTATCGAGAATCTCTATCGATCTGGACGCATTCGTTATGAGGTTTGAAATATCAAGTTTGGCGTTCTCAGAATATAACTCACCAGATATCTTAATACTTTTCAGTAGATCACCTTTTGCGTTGATTTTACCGTGGATTTTTCCATAAAATTCATTAACTTCGATAGCATTAAAATCATGTAAATCGAGGAAAATATCTGTATCTAGTTTATCTTTGCTTAATGTCATTTTCCCTCCACCGGTAATCGTTCCATTAGGAGAGCTATCATCCCTCGCGTATATTTTATCCAATGCAATACAATTATTTTTAATGCTTGCTAGTAATGCTCCATTCTTTATAAAAGTGTTAAGGGATGGATTCATGTAGACCAAGTCCTTTATTTCGATCTTTCCTGTAAATATTGGCTTTAAGATAGTTCCGGAAACATCTATATTATATATTAATTGACCGGAAATCACTGAATGATGATTCGATTTATGATTTGGTAATGTAAAGTTTCCGAAAGATTTTACCCTGATTCTACTATTTCTCGAAGGAAGCCAATTTTCGATGTCTAGGTTGCAATCGACCACGTTTCTTTTCTTCATGAGATCGTACCCTAGAGTGGCCTTAATGCTATTTTTACACCAATCGGCGGTTATATCGATAAAGGGGATATTTATTTCTCCGAATTGCCAATCCGTCAATTTCATCACGAAATGCATGATTCCATTCGAGCAAGTTCCAATACCATCTACCAATCCATTGCCAAGACTTTCTCCTTTAAGAATTTCTGACAACTGAGCATTTTTAATTTCTATTCGCCCGATAGAGGGTGTTCCAGCAAATAAATTTAAGTCTTCGATATTGACGACGCCTGTTTTCAGTAGAATTTCTATGTTTGGAATATTTTTGCCAATTTGCATAATAAAAGGCTTGATTTCGATTCCATTATCAAAAAATGCTTCATCAATCGACAGTCTTTCATTAGCGATATCAAAATTCAAAACCGCCGCAAGGCCGATATTTTTGGAATATATTTTGGCATTAGCTTTTCCGTTTTCCATGGAAAATTGGCCTGATAATTTTTGATTGTAATCATGGAGATTTATGATTCCGGTTACCGAATTACCAAAACAAATTCCATCAAATGAAAATTTTCCGTGAGATTTGGATTGATAATGTATGCCGATGCGCTTATCAAGCAAGCCATATATTATATCTATTCCTAAATTGGATTCAGCTAAACTGAGATTTATAGTTGGGTTTTGTATTTTCATTTGCGCTTCGTAATTCTTTTTATTGATCATGAAATTCAAAATTCTTAATCCGAGGGCGTTGTCTAATGAGAAGTAGATATTCTGAATTTGCGAATTGTTAAATGATAATTTATCAATTGCTACTCTTTTTGCGATTTTGTAGCAAGCGATTTGAAGAATTTTTTGAATATCAGAGAAATCCAAGCCTTTCATATTGTTTGAGGAAATTGTTGCTTCTTCGATCTTTACATCAAGAATATGTGTCAGTTTTTTGCTAAGTCGGATATATACATTTTTTACATCGAGAAATGTGTTGAATGGATCAGATTTGAATTTAATCTGGATTCTATCGAACGAAAAAGAAAATGGGAAAAATCCAGTAGAGTTAGAAATGGTAACATCGATATCATGCCCAGCAATTGCATCGATTATCGAATTTTGAATTTTGGAATTTTGTAAAAGTAAAACGATCGAAGCAAGAACGAGGAGTAGCCAAAAAGTAATTTTTCCTGCCTTTCTAATCAGCAACCGAATAATCACACAACGCCTCCAAATATTCCACTTGATCGGCGATTGATTGCACTCCATTCCTCCAGAATTCTACTTTCAGAGGATTAAGTCCAAATTCGGATGCGGCGACATCATAACTATCGATACCTCCACGAGATAGCATGCGAGTATATTTCTCGACGAACGGATTACCCATGATTTGCCGAGCTCCGAACAGGGCATTTACAAAAATCTCGCCAAAAGAATAAGCATAAACATAGAATGGAGCGTGAAAAAAATGGGAAATATAACACCAATAACATGATATACAGTCATCGACATTTACAAATTCTCCAAGGCACTCCCTTTGAGTTTTTATAAATATTTCTGATAAGGCTTGAGTTGAAAATTCCCCGGTTCTTCTGGCCTCATGGGCGGCTCTTTCGAATTTGAAAAATGCTATCTGTCGGATTACGGTGTTTATAGTATTGTCGAGCCTCGAGCAAAGTAGATCTATTTTTTCCAAATCACTTGCGGAGGATTCGAAAAGTTTCTCGAATAGTAATTTTTCGGCGAATAAAGAGGCCACCTCGGAAAGGGTAATCGGAGTAGCGGCTAGAAGGGGGCCATTCTCCTTTCCGCTTAGGGTTTGATGGATCCCGTGCCCTAATTCGTGAGCTAAAGTAAAAACATCTCTCATACTATCAAAGTAATTCAAAAGAATATACGGATGGATGTCCGTCGAACAACTATGCGAAAATGCTCCAGATGCTTTACCGTCTTTTGGATAAACATCGATCCATCTCTTTTCTATGAAATCGCGAGCTATATGCCCAAATGTGTCAGAAAATGCTCCAAAAGTCTCCAAAACGATCCGTGTCGCCTCATGATATTCGAATTTTTTCTCAAGAAATCCACTGAGATTGATCTGTGCATTACGATCCCAGTATTCAAGTTGCTTCTTTTTCATAAGATATGATTTTAATCTATAATACTTATGAGCTATAGTCGCATATTGTTCAGTAACTGTATCGGCTAGAAAATCCACAACATCTTGGCCGATGTTATTTTCTAAGTGCCTGAAAGATTCTGGTTTGTCGTATTTTCTCAATCTATCGTCTATCGCTCGATCTAGGAGGATGTTGCAGTATATGTGGTTGATATAAAAACCAGCCTCAGTGAGTTTTTCGCTAATCGTTTTTGATGCTTTTTCTCTTGTCTCGGATGTAGCCGAATGGTTTGCTATTTCGATGATTTCTGGCAATCTCTTAGATTCACCATCGAAAACGAATTCCAGTCGAGCGAGGAGCTCATCATATAATCGTATCCACGCATCATTGGCCGTCAATTGTTTTTGAAACAACGCTTCTTCCGTTTCATCTGCTAACAAATGTTCTTTGTATTTAAAGCAGTTTAGTAACCACGATTTATACTTTGCGAGGACGGGATTCTCGGAACACGCGTTCATGACGGCAATCTCGTCTAACTTTGATATTTCGATTTTGAAAAAAACGATGGATGATTCAGTATTAGATACGAATTCCGTAATGTATCTATAAAATGACAAAATTTTTTCGTTATTCAGATTAGTTTGAAGACAGAGGAACGCATAAGATTCTAATCGGATAAGAATTTTAGCAATTTTCTCGTATGCCGCAATAGCATCGGAGAGATTTTCTGGTAAAATCTTCCCTCTGAAGCAACTCTTAAACTCCATGGCGAGGGCTTGCACAGAATTCCGATCGACACCTAACTGCCGATCGTCGGGAGATTTATAAATATCCTCCAAACACCATGTAGCGGGCATTTCTCTCGAGTCGTTTACGAAAGTGGATCGACACCGACGTACGTCCTGTTGTCCTTACCATGTTTGAAAAATACTGTCCCATTAACCAACGAAAATATGGTGTGATCTCTGCCGAGTCCTACATTGCCGCAAACTTTGTATTTCGTTCCCCTTTGTCGAACGATGATAGATCCGGCTAAAACGAACTCCCCGCCGAACCTCTTAACACCGAGCCTCCTTCCGATCGAATCTCTACCATTTCTCGAACTACCACCGCCCTTTTTCGTTGCCATCTTATTCTCCCTTAGCTAAAGAGGTTTCGAGGATCTTTAGTATAGTCATGGGCTGTCGATGCCCATTCTTTCTCCGCGAATTGTGACGCCTGCGCTTTTTGAAAACGATTATTTTGTCATTTCGAGTATGTTTCAATACCTCTGCTTTTACGGTAGCCCCCTTAACGATAGGATCCCCGACTGTGACGACGCCATTCACATTGCATACAAGGACTTCATCCACATCAATTACGCAACCGGGCTCGACATACAATCTATCGACCTTTATACAATCGCCCGCATCGACGCTAAACTGCTTTCCACCAGAAACAAAAACAAACATAAAACGAAAAACCAACGCTACGACATCGTCCTAATGGGTCCAGCGTAGCACAACGACATCTCGCCAGTCAAGAGTCCCCCGCCCGACCTCGATATGAAACAAATCCTCGAAACGAGGAACTACAATCAAATTGAATCCACAGATTGGACGAGCTCTTCGATTTTTTTCTTCACATTCTCCAGATCGCTAGAATGCAATCTTAGCATGGCTGAGACAAAGTCTCCATCAGGCACCGGAAACCTTGGATGTAAGAAGACATTTGGGAATCTCTCGAGATAAGATGAGAGAGGTGGTCCCAAGCAAAACAAAACTTTTATTACCAAATCACCTTTAATCTAGAACTTATCGTCAAAACTAATAATTTAAATTATCCTTAATAAGGAAATATATATCTGGATATATCGCTACCCTTAACAAACGATTCCAGCTCGAACTGATCCTTAAGAACATAACCCCTCCCATCTCCCAGGAAAGCACATACCTTTTCTGCCGCTAGACCTATAGCTGCCAAAAATGGAATCAAAGATGGATTAACTAGTCGAGTATCCCGCTGCACAACCGGCCGCTCGTCTTTGCCCCATAACGAATAGGAGCCAGTGAAGATGATGTCTCCGCAAACCCCTCTAGTTTGCTCGAACTGATTTATTAATTCAGGGGCAAAGTATCGGCTTAAGAAATCTCTATCACCACTCAATCTTACAAAAACCTTCCCATCAACTAACTCCGTATCTACGATGCACATCCTCGTGAATGTCCTTATATCTGTAACATTGATCGCTACCCACAGCTTCGGCCAGCGTATGGGGCCGCTGAATTCTTCTCGAAAGAGCTCCCCGTTGGTTGGATTCAGGGAAAAATGAATCGCGATTTGGTCCGTGACTGGATATACAAAATTGCTGGAATACAATTTGCGAGACTTCGAACGGCCGGGCCCAATTACCTTGTCTCCTTCATCCACAAAGGGCTGGCCTGCAGAATCTGCAGCGCCTAGCGGCCAAGGAGGGCGGACGGCCGGAAGAGGCCAATCAGCCACCCCGTTGGCGAAGGCGGCCCCTGCGAGCTTTTTTTTGGGCACGGGGCCTAGCAAGAGGCGGGGCCTCCTTACGTCCCGACTCCTCTTTGCCCATGCCAATGAACGATAGGGTGATCCACCCTTATATGCGCTGTTGGGCTCGCCGCCTGACCCTCCTCGAAGGAGATCTGCCTGCCCGTCTCCGATGTCCCGCTCCCCCTGAGCGTCCGGTAACTTCGAGGACTTGCCACTTCTTGGTCCAGCGAATCCCGGAAGCTGCTCTACAACCTGTATTTCTACCGCCAACCCTTCCCTCTTCCCTTCTAAGCTCTCAAAATCGCGGGATCCTGCGGTCTGGCCGACATTGGAAGCCCGAACGACCATGGTAGCTAGCAAAGAAAAACATACGAAAACTTTGGAGTTCAATTCTCAGATCCTCTAGTGATAGCAATTATTACATGACTCATTTTTTGAGTTAACGTAAAAGAATCTATCATTTATTGCCGTCATAGTAACTCTTAAGACCATTCCTAGTCAACTCGAAACTTTTATAAAAACACGCTAGAATTTAATTCCACATCTCTGGGGTATAATTGCTCTTGGTGTGTCTGTCTCCCAAACCCACTTTAACTATTGCAGTTCTAATCAATTTTACTACGACAAATGGAAAAGTTCATATTATCGGGAACGATAGCTAATTTTAGCGATCCTTGCTAAGATACAGCCAAAGAGGGCGATCAGTAATAATTTTCACGATGTCAATGTCCGCGTTATGTAAGGCTTGTCGATACTCTCTTAGTGGATTGAAGATTGTCTTAACGGAGAGGGCATTTCGACAGGAGCTTCTCCTTGGCGCAATCATGCTCATCGTCGAACTATTTCGCTCGACGACAACTAGCATGAAACTATATTTATTCAGCGCTTATTTCTTGGTCCTCATTATGGAGTGCATCAACTCAGCCATCGAGACGACAATAGATAGGATCGGACTAGAAAATCATCCCTTGTCTAAACAAGCTAAAGATATCGGCAGTGCGGCTGTATTTTTGGCAATCCTCCATCTTAGCGTGGTATGGTTACTTGGATACTTGTAATATCTATATGATTTCTCTGGAAGTACTTTTCAATTATATCGAGGAGATTATTACGAGACTTGCCGAGGGTGGTAGCACTCACCTAACAAAAAGACAATCACTTAGCAAATTAGAACCGCTCTAGACATATTACCCGCTCGGGTCGGAAGAAAACCCAGTTAAGAGATCCATAAATCGAAAATTACCTACTGTAATATGTGCTGAAAACGCGAGACCGGGGGCCCCTTGGCTGTCCTCTGGGATGCCCGGGGTGGGCCCTGTCTACCTTCTGGGTTTTTTGGCACTCCACCCCCACGTGTCTACCGGCTGTGCTCCCATTCGAACCAAAATGGGATTTAAATTCTGAGTAACAAAGTCGAGCAGGTTGCATATAGCCTGGGAGGTAGGTATCGTACTCTTGTGGTAGACGGTGATGCCCGCTTCTACTGAGTCGTTCCTGAGTCGCTGGATCTATTCCTGTAATCGATACACCGTCTCCCGTAGGCGACCTGGGAGGCGTGGGCGTGGATTTTGTCTTAAGGCCCCCTCCCCGGGTAATTCGGCTAAGATTGCTTGTGCCGACCTGTGAACTGCCAGGATCCGGGCTATGGTGGGTGGGCTGGGGTAGGTGGTAGTGGGGCTGTCTGTCGGTGGAAAGCTGTTAGGTGCTGAGGAGCTATATAGTTCTATCTGACTCAAACCCATCTGCGCTAGTGCTGGATTTATGTATTGCTTAACTAGCGTCACCAAGTTGCCAAACTCCTGGACAGCTCTATCGGGGCTTCTGGCCCTACTCTTAGGGTCCTGCTCGGGGCACACCCTGCTTAAGCCAGCCACTATTCTGCTGAATTGTTCAACGCGACCCCGAATCTCAAACCTTTCGAAAGTGTCGGGCTTCTGGCCCGGCTGGCGGAGTCTTTCGAAAATGGCTCTGCCACGTTCCGCTGCGGCTGCTACCTCCTCTTGCGACCAGGTTATGGCTGCTCCTAATACTGGCCCCGGAGCTCGCTATGAAGGAGAGGATCATCACAATGCCTCTTATATTTTGCCTAAGTATCTCCATTCTACTCCTAGAAAGAATGCTTTCCAATAACTATTCTATCCTTATCATAAGGGAATGTAAACTAGTATTTAATCTACATACACTGAAACTTATCCCTGGAAACTTATGAGGGTACCTCCGAATAATTGCACTTGGGAATTCTATATACTTAGGGGCGCTTGAGGAACTCGAAAAAGAACTGCTGGATCTTGAGCTGCACGATCCGGGAGGATAGCACTGGGCCGACTGGCAGCCTAATTCCGGCCGGCAGCCCAGGATCCCTTGCTTCTTTTTTTTGGGGGGGGGGGGATGTCCAGGCTACCCGATGATGGTGCTGTGCCCGAGGTCGACTAAACTGGGGTCTATAACGTTTTCAACCATTGCCTGCATTTCGTATATGGCATACCCCACGGGATCGCTGTTATACTGATCGATAGGTATTCCTGCTTTTTCTGCCGCCTTAATTATGGATTGGTATACCAACCTGTATCTGCGGACGAAATCATCGATCAGATCTGGCGGGTAGGTTCCGGGATAATGCCTTTCGATTCTAAGGGCTTCAGAAATATCTTGATACGTGGATTTTTGTGTGAAACTCAGTGGTATATTAAGAGTTTCGCTAAGCTTTTTTTTCTACATTCTTATGCGAAACTCAGGTTAATTAAGTAGGGTAGGGGAGGAGGGGGAGACGGCTTGTCAAGGGCGTATCACGTAAGAGTCGGCAGAATCGTGCCGAGAAAGTATTTTCTCAGCATGACGTCAAATCCCACTCTGGCCGTCCAATCACCATGTGGCTCGTCCGTGAAATACCATTCTACCCCATCAATTTCTAGACTATCTAATAGTGGGATAACGAAAATGATATCCTGCAGTTGGATTTGAGGAGATCTTTGGGGGTGAAATATAAATTCTCGTGAAGTATCGGTGGCCTCTACCAGTGAGCTCCCCAATATTGGACCGCGATGAGTTTTGTATCCGTTGGTGACGAAGTCTTCCAAGCGAGATTTATGCCCGGCAAGGTAAGCTTGCAAAGCGTCCCAGGCCGGCAGGATCAGAGAATCCATTAGGATTAAGTGCGGAGATGGAGGCAGTCCATGCAAGCTGATGTAAATCTGATGATTTCCTAGAAATCCTGGAGGTATATTCTGTGAAGCTTGAAGCAGAATCGTATAGAGGGAGTTAGTTTCTAATCTATTCATTAGTGCTTCGATGGTTCGTTTGTGGCGTCTCAACAAAGGTCTGTATTTACTATCTTGCACTTCAAAAAACAACTCAGCTAAACGCCAATAGTAAATATTTTTTGCTATGGTTTCCGGAAAGATATTGGGATTGTTACCGACGATAGTTCCAAGCGCTTGCCGCAACATGTAGTGCGCGATAGAAGTGGTACTTGCCCGGCTAAATGGTCCTAGATCGACTAATTCAGGGGCATCATAATCAAATTCGGGGATTTTTTTTGCTTCTTTGAATGCGAATAATTTCTCTGTGAAATCCGCAAAAAGAGCTCCAAGGGATCCGTTACAGTGTTTCTTTTGAGGCCAGACTTCACGGTAGAAAAATGGAAGCAAATTAAATCTTGCGGCCTTGGTGTACGCATAGTGAAAGTCTCTAACCTGCTGAAATAACGGGGCAAAACATAAATTGGAGATGCTTTCAACCAAACCTGGCTCCACTCCGTCGGCAACAGGCTCCAGATCTGGATTCATGGATGTAACATTATAATTCATAATGAATTCTCTGGCGGTTTCTCGAATTGCCCGTGAATCTGTAGGGTCTTCGGCGTAAAAAACGTGATCTACTCCGCGAGTTTTGGATCTTACCAACTGAATTCCTATATTCTTAAAAGATGAAAGTGAGTTACTGATGACTTCTCTAACATATGCCGGGAGAAGTCTTGCATCAAGCTTAAGCAATTCTTGGAGGATCATAAGCATTACTGGTCTTATTTCTGGAGTGATCTCTTGGTAATCTTGAACAATGCAATAAATTCGTTGAAGAAGTCTGTCGTCTAAACTTGCAAACGATTGTGGAGCAAATTCTGCGACTCCTGGGAAATTTTGGAAAAATACCGATCTAATTGCCCTGACATCTCTCAATATGTCATCTATGTACCCGAGCATTACAATTAGGCAAGTATCTAACGTTTCGGCAACTTTTGCTTTGATAGCCACCTTATCATCGGCCGCTTCGAGAATGGCTCTTAAATATGTGCAAATCGATTGTGCATTTTCTTTGCTTATCCTTGAAAGACTACTATCTGCGATATCCATTATAGCTTCTAAGGTATTCATAATTTCCGCTCTGATTAACTCTGTATCGGCTTCATCTGGTACTTCGGCAATCCATAAAGATTCGATATTGGCCCTGCGCCGGAGTAATGGAGCATGTTCTCTGAACTTATCTAAGATCTGGATAAGAGGAGTAGTGGTGACAAATATCTCGATATCTCGAGTAACATCTTGAAAATCATCAGCCCAATAGTGGATACAACCACAATCACGACCAATAGTATTAATGACCTCATATATCTTGTCGAACGTGCAAGGTCTAGTCCAATGAGAGCACAAGAATAAATTTAAAAATAGCTGATTTCTTTCGGAAAGAGATAATAGTTGCGGGACTTTCCGATTAAGTTCATCCATAAACTCTGTATGAGATGAGGTAATAAATCTTTTAAGTTGTTCGGTCAAGGCAGTTTTAGCGAATACCAGTGAAAGGCCGTTGTAATCAGTGGGAGCGGGCCCGAGCGGATCAACCCATATAGGCCTTCCGCCTACGGTTGCATTTACTCGAAGTTTATTTAGCTCCCTTGGTAGTAATTCTGATACTGCTTGAAGCGCTGTAACGGAGGCTCCATACGAGCAGGAAACAGCGATTACGGCCTGGCAAGCCATCTTGCCCAAAAAATTTTTCATAATACACTCCCCAATGTGTTTTCGATAATCCTCCTAAATTAAGTATACTCTGTATGTTTCTAAGAAGCATTATTTATTTTTTAAATACGACGATAATTATTCAAAAAGTAACTCATTGTTGAAAATTGTCTTAATTAAATTAATGGGTGCTATAATTTCATTATTATGAATCCATCAATTATTTTCGGCTCGAACCATGTGGAGGTAGGAGGAAGTTTTTTCCCATTCCTGATTGTATTAAGAAATTCGTAAATCTCAATATTTGGAATAAAAATAATAGCCGAACTGTCCTGATATAACCCAAAAATACTATCAGAATCATTTAATGTCAGCACTCCAGGCAAAGGGAAGATTTTATTGGCTTTATCCGTAATTCCGAATGATGAGGAAATTATATCATTTTCTATAGCTTCATGAAACGAAGCGTTTTCGTGAATATTATATTTAAATATCGCTCGATACATTTCACCATTACGTAATTTAATTATCGTTGCATTGATATTTTTCGGGGCAGTATTTAATTTTTCCAAAGTGCAGTATCTAGTTATTTTCTCTTTCCAGTTAGAGGCTATATTTTGCATAACAACTCTATGGCAACTAGCTAGGATTATTGATTCAGAATCGGTAATTGCTACCATAATACCTGTATTTTTTGTTATCGACTCGTTAAATACGGCGAATCTGTGATGTCCATCGGCGATATATAGTTTATCTATGAATAAAAGAGAAGTCTGTAAGTGTTGTAGATCGAGAGGATTCTTTATTTCCCATAAAGAGTACTTATCGCCATTAACATTTGCTTCAATTCTCGGTTGACTTTGCATAAAAGGTGCAGCAATTTCCTTTATAGATGTTCCGCCTTCATAGAATGTTAGGATCGGGTTTATTTGCATTCTATGGGAGTCAAATATTTTCTTATAAGCTGATAATTTGTCGGGATGAATTTCTTCATTCGGGACAAAAACATTCTTCCCGTCATAATTTACCTCTGCTATCAGTGATATCACACATTTTGTATCGTTGTGAAATTTGAGAATGTATAATCCGGGGGTTGCATCAGTTTTTGCCACTCCACTCGCGATTTTACTTTTCAAAAATTCCATGATTTTTGTTGTTCTGGATACTTTGTCCTTTGTATCTGAATTATCTAAAAATGATGATAAATCATTAGATTTCCAATATTCTGATGAAAAACTAGTAAGTTTAAATTGCTTGATTTTCATGTTGTTCTCCAGCGTTTTTTGTTAATGATCATGCAAGATATGGCGGCGTTGAAGATGAGGGATGTTACGGTACGCAACGGATCGAGAATTGGTTCAACGATCACGAGGAGTAAGAATGCGGCCCCAATCGGAATATTTAAGGGATTTAGTATCGTGGCGATCATGGTGATGGCGATGATGCCAGTCGCTCCAGAGGCGGCGAAGCTCGTTATTATCGCGCCGATAGCGACGAAGATCAGATTAAAAGCCGTGAATGGTTCGTTATAAAGTGACATCACAAAAATTGTGACGAAGGAGTAGTAAGTGACTGCGCTGACACGACACAACGCGATTCCGAGCGGTATCGACATGTTAACGGCGATTTGTGGTAACTTGAATCGCTCAATGAGAACGGCCGATAAAAACGGTAAAGTTGCTTGGTTACTGCGTGTTGAAAAGGCGATGGTTATAGGATTTTGTAATGCGATTAAAGAATTCTTTGCTCCAATAGGGCTGTACAGGGCAAATATAAAAAATGAAATAACTAGAAGGCATAGAAATCCTATACCGGAGCTCAGGCAGAAGAGTTTCATTGTAATGAATGAATCTATATCGATGTTGGCGAAATTGCCCGCCAGTACAAAAAACAACCCTATCGGAAGTATTTTTGTTTGAAATTTTAAAATAGCTTTAAAGGATGACATGACAATATCAAGAATCATTGTTGAATATTTGATCGTTTCTTTATCTAGGTGAGCGATTGCAATTCCAACGAGGATGGAAACGGATAAAATTTGAATGATGTTACCGTCCGAAAATGCCTGAAATGGATTCTTCGGGAATAATGTCATTAAAAAATCGGTAAATCGGAATTTATGTAAGGATTGGATAGGGTCTGTTAATGATATCTCGGCAATAGATCGTTGCGCATCTTTTACGACTAAGTCAGAGATTAATTTGGACTGAAGAACATCTTTGCTGGGCTCCATTAACATGCAGATAACGATGCCGATTATCGAGGCGACTAAGAGAGCCGAGCAAATCACCGAGATAAGCCTGCTGATTTTGACGTTATTATTATCCCCAGATGCCAGATTGATAATGCAAGTTGTTACAGATGAAAAAATGATTGGGATAATCGAGATCGAAATAAAAGTTAAAAATACCTCTCCGAATGGTTTCGCTGTATCTCCAAATTCAGGCCATGTAACGCAGCTAACGATCGCAAAGAAGACCGAGAGGAAGGTCATATAGCCGCTGCTCATAAAATTGAGGAACGAATTTAAAATCGGAGATTTGATTGTCATCTTGCTATTTTCCCTCCAAGAAATTGATTCCATCCCAATCATCCGGAGCGCCATCCAGATATTTCTTGCAGTTATTTATTACTGGCGAGATCGATTGTTGTATCCATGGAAAACCTTTTAAAATGATAGAATAGAACTTTATAGCCTCATCGAAATGTCTGTTCTGATACAGCTCGAAGGCATCCTTCGATTTGGCGCAAAGATCGATCAGGGAGTAGTATTTGTCTCCTCCGATGACTTCCAGTAGGCATAGTGGCTCGAAAACCGTAATTCCAGAGCGGCGTCCTTTGACGGCAATTTTGTCGATTATTCTGAACAGAATCTTTCCGCGTGAAGCGGCTTCGATGTCTTCGGATGCTAATATTCTAGTGCCATAATATTTATTAGCTCCCTCTAATCTGGAAGCTGTATTTACGACGTCACCAATTGTCGTGAAATTCATTCTATCCTGAGAGCCTATATTACCGACGACGGCGGGTCCCGAATGAATACCGATCCTAGTGGGAAAAGATGGTTTACCTAAGGTCTTCCATTTATCTTGTAGAATATCTAGAAGATACTGACATTTAAGCCCAGCGATACAAGCATTAGTAATGTGATTCTCATCAAACTTAGGAGCTCCCCACATCGCCATTATTGAGTCTCCCATGTATTTATCGATTACTCCATTACATTTCATAATTTCTTTTGTAAGTTCATCAAAATATTCGGATAGATGAAGGATTAAATATTCGGCCGGTAGATTTTCGGCAATTGTTGAGAATTTTTCAATATCGGAAAATAGAATGGTAATTTGTTCAGTTTTACCACCCAATTTCGGTAAAATACCTTCAGCGGCGAGTTTATTTACGAGATCTCTTGGGGCATATTTAGTGAATGTCGTGATATTCAATTTCATGGCATCCATCGCATTAGAGAGTTGTTTTATTTCCAAGATGTTGGATTTGGGAGGAGTAGGATAATTTTCTAGATCCATCGCTCCGATTGCTTTCGCTGAATCACGCAGCATGGTTATGGGTTTTGCGATTCTGTGAGATAGTATTAGGATAATGATCGTAGAAAATAAGAAAATGAATGCAAATAAAAGCATCATTTTTCTAGTTACGTCTTCGAAAAGGCTGGTAAACAAATCTTGAGGCGTTATTGTGAGAACTGAGAATGGTAGTCTGGTGAGCTTCTTTACGGCAACAACATACTCGGTGTCTTGTACATTGAAGTTGGTGTGGTCTTCATCTGACCCAAAAATAGCTTTTGCGGCTCCGTCGATTATTGGATCCGTAGAGTTTGTTAGTTTTACTAATGTGAGTTTGTGAGGATTTTCTTTATCTGTAACATATGACTGATCATCTGGGCATGATGAGGCTAAAATTTCATTTTTGGAGTTGATTAGGTATGTTCTTGAGCATTCATTTGCCTGAATTGATTGTAAAATTTTCTTAAAATGATCGAATGCAAAATCGACACAAAGAACTCCGGTTGCGTTTAAATGATCATCGTACCCAAGAGGGATGGATAATGTAACTCCGGTACTCTGAGCCGTCGCAAAAACATATGCATCACTCCAAACTTTTGTTTTATTGTTTTCTGCCTTGAGATACCAATCCCTTTTAGTAAAGTTTGTTGTGCTCGGAACTGATTCGTGATATATTTCCTTAAATCCGTCATTGAGATAAGTCCACGTCTCGATGAATTCTTTGGATCCCGGACTCGGGCTAATCTTCCTAAGAGCATATTTTGTATTCTGAGGCAATAATTCATTATTGCCACTTTTCTGGGTAGTTTTGAGATTCTCAGCTGTTCGCGCCTGAAGAACCTCGCCATTTTTTAGAGTTATGTAAAAGCTTGAAGTACATTGGATGTTTTTTAGAGATTCTAAAAATAATTTATCGAATCCGTAGAATTTATCCTGCGCACTTTCATCAAAATCATTTGCCAAAACTTCTAAAACCACTTCCAGTTGATTAAAATATGAATCGAGGTAGTTAGCGGCCGTTTTTGTTACCGTTTTTGAATAGTATTCTTTTTCAAAATCAAGAATTAATCTTTTGTGCGTAAAAGAAGAGTAAATAATTTCGCAAGCAACCGTTATACATATGAGAACAGAAAAAGCGATCAAAATATCTGATCTTAACTTACGATAAATGCGAAATTTCATCAGGTGAGTACTCCGTCAAATTTGATAATTTCATCCACTGATAGCGGATTACAAGCATTCCGGATGAATGTATTTATCCACTCTAAGAGAGCAACATTTTCCATTTCGATCGCGACCGATATGAAATCTGGTTTGTCTTTAAGCATTATCGGAATAAACTTAAAGAGCAAAGATGGATTTTGTTGAATAAGCAATTTGATTCGAAGTTCATCTCGCATAGTAGCTCTAATCTTCCCTGATTTAAAATCTTGAACGACCGTGTATTCCCAATCGCTTTCAGGCACCAATTTTGCCGCAGGGAATAATTTTTGGGACATAGCTGGATAACATGTGCCACGATCCGTCCCAATCGTCACGGTATCGTTGTTCAAGATGGAGACTAAACTGGCGTTATCGGCCGCATGTAGTAATTTTCTATCGATAAGTAAAGTCTGCCTCATAGGAGCTAGGTAAGGAGTCGAGAACTGAACCTTGCGACTTCGTTCTTTTGTATATGAGAGATTGGAAATTCCAATATCTCCTTTCCCTTGCTCGACGGCAGTGATAACAGCGTCATACGTAGGGAATCCATAAACGAAAATGAGCTTCTTTACTCCGAGGCCTTCGGCCATTTTCTTTGCAAAACCGACATCGGTTAACTGAAGTAGGAAATCGGCCGAATTTTTATTGTCCGCTTGAGACTTAGGTAATTCTTTTATGCAGACTTTTAAATACCCACTTTTTGCGATATCTTTCGGATTACGACGTTGTGGTTTGATCTTTTTTTCATTGACTTCTTCATTTGCACGGCTTTCTATGATTAATTTATTTTGACTATTTTTTGGTGATGAGCAGTAAACGGTACATGAATGAGATAATACGATGCACAGGAGCGCCTTTGATATGGTAGCGATATTCTTTACAAAAAGCATATTTCAGACTGCGGTACTCATCGCAAGGTACTATCCCGTGATATTTTAAGTGAAATGTATTAATTGCTTGTTAATGCAGGAATAATTATTAATAAAAAAATAATAGATGATGATTTGATTTGTTAGTTACTTGTCTTCATCTGATACCAGAGCTTTAACGAGGTCTAAAATTCTGGCTTTTACACTGAGATTATCTATCATCCTAAAAATCGAGAGCAATTTATTTTCTAAATCTTTATCGTGCTCGGAAGTTCCCTCGCAAAAAGAAAAATTAGTTAAAAGTTGTTCTGGGCGAATTTTAAGTCCATTGCAAATTTTCACAAATGAATTCATTGTAATTCTATTGGTTCCGCTCTCATATTTCTGGACCTGCTGTGATGTAACTCCTATCATATCGGCTAGCTGTTTTTGAGTCATCCTTAGGGCCTTTCTACGTAATTTGATTTTCGAGCCAACAATTTTATCGGCGGTTTCGGATTTGTACTCAGCCATAAACAAATAGCATCGGAACTCGTATGAATCCTCATGCTCCCCACAGCGTTTTCCATGTATATCGTAATGATAACTCATTCGGAAATTTTTATAAAGAGCGCAACTTTTTTAACGAGAAAAAAGTACAATTTTCGATAGATTTTCGTTCATATCTTGTTTTCGGCCAAACGGATTCATCAGGCCTGGAGCTGAGATCAAATGTTTCGATTGCGAATTTTTTGTCGCAAGATGGCGTGGCGAGGACGGTATTTACCCATTGGGCATAGGTTGGACAATCGGTCGCGATCTTGAGAAATCCATCATCTCGCAACATTTTATAAATTCCGAGGATGGTGCGTTCCTGAACAAATCTCCTATATATGTGCTTCCTTTTTGGCCATGGATCCGGGAATAATAAAAATACATTTTCGATAGTAGAATTTGGAATTTCAGGAATTAATTTCCGCGCATCCCCTTGAAATATCTTTATATTTTCAATTTTTTCTTCGTCAATTTTGGATAAAAGAGAAGTGATCCCGTTGATAAAAAATTCACAGCCTATAAATAACTTATTGGGGCTAGAAATTGCGAGCTGAAATAAATGCTCACCACTTCCAAACCCAATCTCAAAGGAAACACCTACGTACCTTGACAGAAAAGATGAGTCAAATGAAGCAATGGAAACGCCTGGAAGTAGGGATTTATATAATTCTGCCTGTCTATTCGTTAATGCTCTGCTCTTAACCCTACCATATAATTTCTCAATATTATTGGATATCACTTATTTCTTCCATATTTTTAATTTTAGTGGATAATCACCACCAGTATCGATATTAATACAATTTCCATCGAAATTAGCTAATCTTTTGATGTAAATAGCAAAAATATTTACCGAATCTCCTGGAATATCATGCTGTAAAGCATTCACAATTCCAGACGGCAACATTCTGCCTTTGTTTTTTACCGTTATCTCGGCCACCACATTGCTCTTATCATCGGTTATGATTATCTCATCATTTTGCCTGCATGATTTCGAAACAAGATATACCGCCCCACACAGCAACTTCTCGCGATCAGGATTGCGGACCGAATCACTCAATACGCTCCCCTCATCACTGATAATTAATTTTTTGATATTCGCGATTTCGAACAATATATCGACAAGACTTTCCGCGTGACCATTGACGGCATACATACCGCGAAAAAACCGAAGAGTTAGTGAAAGAAGCTGAACATTGAGCAAGAGTTCTCTAATCTCGACGGCAGATGAAAGTAGATCTTCGCACACAAATTGAACGGCACTCATGTGATTGGCCAATTCATGACAAATTTTGGCCGCCGTTAATTTAGCGAAAGTTAATTGATTCATCTCGGAGATAAAACGACAATAATGCCATGGTACCAGCGTACAATATCACTAAAGGGAAAAGCAAACTGAATTAAATTTGAAGGGCAGTACGCTGATCGGTTTCGAGTTGGGAAAGAATATTACATCCCGTACCGCATCGCAATATCTCTCATCATAGCCCCCTAAAACCAAGCAAAATGGTGCGAACGGGTTAATTAAACGAAGATTCATCCATTATTAATCTATAATCCTTAATATTTGGAATTGTGTCAACTAATATTTACTTTCAATCGCGTTTGAGCTGAGGACGAAACCATTCTAGATATCTTTGTTCAAGGAAGCCCCAAGGACGGGAATTAATAACTCGGAGTCATAGAACAAGATAGTCATAAAACAGATTTGCATCTCCGGCGAAATTATCATAGAATTAGCCAGCCAAAAAAGGAGGAAGATTTAGAATGGTCAACCAAAAAAAATACATTTGCACGCTCACGTTAGCGTTTGGCATATCACAGTCTTCAGACGCAACGTTAAATAGAAACTCCCAGTTTTACCTGGGCTTCAACTTATCCGGGAATTTTGACAAGATCAGGGTAGACGTACACAGGGATGACCTCCTCCAACAGACGGGCAAGTCAATGAAGGCGGCTCTGGAAAAGCTAAATAGGACAGTAGGTAATTTGGGGCAGGCCAAAAAGTCAGCGCTAGACCAAGCCAGAAGGTTGGATGCGGCCCTGAGAGGAATCTTCGAAAGGTTAGCGCGGGACAAGCGGTTCGTGAGAGCATTTAGGGTAGGAGGAGGGCAGACCCTTTCTTGGGCGGCTCTTCCGTACGTACCATTGCGAGGACCAGATCCTGGACCCGCAGGCGGCGGGGGAGGAGGAGCCGGCGGTGGCGGCGGCGGCGGTGGAGGCGGCCCCATCCGAGGCGATGCCACCCGAATCGGTAAGGCTATACAGATTCTCACGGGAGCCGACACGGGGTTGGGGCAGAACCCGGCCTTCAGAGCACAGATAAGGGAAGGGGGAACTCTTCCAGAGGGCACGTTCACCGGAGCTATCCTTCAGCTCAT
>JAIRWL010000030.1 GCA_031268935.1 Holosporales bacterium
TGATGCTCCTGTTTTCTTCGCTCTTTGATTCGAACGTGGGATGCGTCGTCTGGTTCTACCTTACGACCATCCCAACCTTCGTCCTCATCTGCCTGATGGATCGTAAAATACAGAATAAATCCAACGAACAGGATGAATAAATATCAAAATATTATTTATATCGATATAGCTTTTTTATAGTTATGAAATCTCGGAAGGCCAGGGCCTTTTGTCCGGGGGAACGCAACAGGTAGGCCGGATGAAATGTCGCGATAGTATCTATGCCCATAATTTTCATTTTTCTCCCCCTCAAGCTAGAGACGGTATCATTCGTCTCTAAGATCGCTTTGATAGCTACCCCTCCCAACAGTACGATTATCTTGGGTCTGATTAGAGTAATATGTTTTCTCACATACGGTAGACACATCGTAATTTCGTCGGACGATGGAGTTCGGTTACTGGGCGGTCTCCAGAATACGATGTTAGTAATATAAACTTCTTCCCTCTTCAGATCGATGGCGCTCAACATGCTGTTCAATAACTTACCACTTTGTCCGACGAATGGTTTTCCTTGCTCGTCTTCATCGTGTCCGGGCGCCTCACCAATAAACATAATCGATGAGCACGGATCTCCGTCCGAAAAAACTGTATTTTTCGAAACTTTTTTAAGCAGACAATCAATCGATAATACCGCTTCCCTCAACTCATCGAGACTGGTAATATTTTCGAGTGAGCCGGATGCTTGATGTGGATTGGCAACACTTCTATAATCACCCGATCTCGAATTGGTACATGGTAAAAGATGATCTATTCCGAACGCTTTGTACCATCCAATAACACCTTTTGAGAAATTGTGCATAATGGTAATAAGGTCACATGCCGTCGCAAAAGTTAATCTGACGCTGAGAATAACAGATAAGGTAGAACGTGGCTATCACAAGTTACAAAGCGTTTTTGTATTTTTAGATGAAATATTTGATACATTAACGGTAGATACGGCCAGAGAGTTTAACGGATCATCTGGGAATATCGCCGGGGTCAAAGCCAGTGAAAATTTAATTAAAATGGCTGCCAATATTCTGACCAGCGTTTTCCGGAAAAAAGTGCCGCACGTTGAGATAAAGAAAGAGATTCCTACTGGGGCTGGGCTGGGGGGCGGTTCGAGTGATGCCGCCTGCTTTATTAATGTCGTTTTCGATTTATGGCAAATTCCGGCCAAAGAAAAGTTAATTTGCACTAAGTATTTTAAAGCACTTGGTAGCGACACCTTCATTTTTCTATATTATTATTTTACGAATTTAAATATTTTGTTCCTCGATGGAGCTGGGTTTGATGGCACCATCACTCCACTGTCAATCCAGAATCTTCATTATTGCTACTTAGTCATCGTATTTGATGGAATATTTTTATCGACGAAGAAAGTTTACGATAATTTCAGAGGACCATTTCTACCTCGTATCAATACCAACGAATGCGATTTTGAACTTTTAAAAGATTTCCGTAATTCTCTGCAAGAGCCAGCTATAATGCTCGTTCCGAAATTGCAAAATTATCTACGTTCTATTAGAGCGACTTCGCCGTGTTTCTGCGGAGTTTCTGGATCGGGTTCGAGTTGCTTTGGCCTGTACGATACGTTCGAAAAAGCGGAAAAAGCAATGGAGATTTTGAAGTCATACGGCTATTGTTTCCTGAAAATGTCTAGAATTTGTCCTCATGAGGCAAAACTGAGGGGCTTTGCCTTTGGGTAACGAAAGTTATATAATGTGTGCTGAAAAAGTAATGTGTAAAGTAGAGGTATTTTATGTGTAATTTTGGTCGATATATTGTAATCTCGATCAGCTGCATGTTGTTCGCTGGGTGCTCGAACAAGTATTCGGGCGATCGATATTCATCGAGAGGAGTCGGGGAAGTTTCTCGATCTGACTCTGGGACTATAATATCTATGCGTCAAGTTGAGATACAATCGGATGGAGCTCCGGGGGCAGGGGCTTTGCTCGGCGGAGTCGGAGGAGGGCTCGTTGGATCCATGTTCGGAAAGGGAGGAGGAAAAGTACTATCCACGGCAGTTGGCGCTGTCGCCGGCGGAGTCGCAGGTCATATGATTCAGAACAAAGATTCTGATGGTATCGAATACACCGTAAAACTCGATACGGGACCGGTCATAACTGTTGTCCAAGGGCCGACACCACCTCTTTCCGTCGGACAAGGAGTATACGTCGTGAACAGCTCTAGAGATCGCAGTCGTGTTATTGCCAGATAGCGAATGCTTTGTCGAATAGTATCGATTTTATCGGTTTTATTACTGGTCGCCTGCGGTATGTTGCCGGATGTTCATGTATGGTTGAGAAAGGCTGACTTTGAGATTGACCCGAAAGCTAATAAGGGAGAAGCTTTCGAATGTCATATTGTTGTCGCTTACTCGAAAGATTTATTCGATAGACTTCAGGGAATGGATGCTACAGGATATTTTACCGGTGCCGATTCCCTGAAGAAAACTTACAAGGATTCGATTGAGGTTTTCAATTTTGACATGATTCCCGGAAGAAATAAATTAGATCAAAAAATTAACTTAAAATCATATACTAAGGCGCTAGGAGCTTTCATTTTTGCAAAATACTCAACTCCCGGAAGGTTCGCAGAAAATGTTGGTAGCGCCAGATCGATTGTCGTAAGATTTTTGCCGTACAAGATGGAGGTCATATCTGATGCAAACTTGGATTCCGTGACCAGTAAAATCAGTACTAGTAAGGGGTAGCATGTCAGATGTTTCTGATATCAAGCTAAAACAAATTTGGGAGGAAGCTCTCTTAGATATCAAAGATGCCGTCGGGGAAGGGTCATTCAAAACCTGGATTTCAAAATTAGACATCATCGGGATTGATGACATAGTCTTAAAGCTTGCGGCGCCATCTAATTTTATAAGGGATAATGTGCTTTCCAGATTTGCTGATAAAATTATTCAAATTATGAATTCGTATGGGTGTCAGATTAGAGCAATCAGTATAGATGTCTATGATAAAACTACGGCCAGTATAAGTGAAGATAACACTGAGGCCAACAAGATAAATACGAGAGAATATCAAGATATATCTATTCTGGATAAGAGATTTACTTTTAAAAACTTTGTGGTTGGTAAGCCGAATGAATTTGCATATGCTGCCGCGATTAGAGTTTCTGAATCTGAAACTCCAGCGTTTAATCCTTTATTTTTATATGGGGGAGTTGGGCTCGGTAAAACTCATTTGATGCACGCCATTGCCTGGAATACTAATCATCATTTTCCCAAAAAAAAGGTCATATACTTATCAGCCGAAAAATTTATGTATCTGTTCATTAAATCATTACGCTTTAAGAATGCTATTTCTTTTAAAGAGATGTTTAGAACTGTTGATGTTCTTATGATCGATGATGTTCAATTCATCGGAGGTAAGGATACGACCCAGGAGGAATTCTTTCACACGTTCAATGAATTGGTAGACAACAATAAACAAATCATATTATCGGCAGATAAATCTCCATCTGACTTAGGGGGGGTTGAAGATAGGCTTAAATCTAGGCTCGGATGGGGGCTAGTTGCCGATATCCATCCCACCACCTATGAATTACGTCTCGGTATTTTACAAGCTAAATCCAAACAGTATAAGGCGGAGGTGCCTGACAATGTATTAGAGTTTCTGGCCGCTAAAATAACTTCGAATATTCGCGAATTGGAGGGGTCTCTTAATAGGATAGTAGCTCATTCGACCCTCGTCGGGAGGTGCATAACTCTGGATGTAGCTCATGAGGTTTTAAGAGATATTTTGAGAGCCAATGAAAAGGTAATTACGATAGACATCATACAAAAGAAGGTTTGCGAGTATTACGGGGTGAAATTTTCAGATTTGATTTCGGCGAGAAGACACAAGGCCGTAACAATGGCTCGGCAAATAGCCATGTATCTTTGTAAAATATTAACTACGAAATCATTACCAGATATAGGTAAAAGTTTTGGCGGGAAAGACCATTCGACCGTAATTCATGCTGTAAAAAAGGTCAAAGACTTGATTACGAGAGATCAATCTTTTAGCGCAGATCTCGAAATCCTCACGAAATCACTGCAAAATTGAGGTGGAAATATGCGATTGAAAAACAAAAAAAATAATTCTCAATATTCAGATAGTTGTAACAAGGTTTTTTCCTATTGGCGATTTAGAACGATGTATTCAATCGTAATGGGGTATGCAGCGTTCTATCTCATTAGGCAAAATTTCTCGCTAGCCGTCCCCGCAATGTGTTCAGATTTACATTACACAAAATCAGAGATAGGAATCGTGATGTCAATTGCGGCGACCCTATATGGTCTCGGTAAATGCTTCTTTGGGGTTATTGGAGATAGATACAGTGCGAGACATATCATGAGTGTTGGGCTGTTATGCTCAGCCTTCATGAATATCTGTATGGGATTCAGTTCTTTTATTCCTATCTTTGCCATATTTTGGTCTTTAAATTATTGCTTCCAATCGATGGGATATCCTCCATGCGCAAAATTACTAACGCACTGGTTTAGTCCTGTCGAAATTGGCACAAAATGGGCCGTATGGAATACATCACAGCAAATTGGAAGTGCAGTGATTGCCTTTACAGGACCAATAATTCTCATGCATTTTGGTTGGCGATATATTTTTTTTATACCGGGAGTTGTCGCTATTTTGATGGCTTGTCTACTGTTCAATAGATTACGCGACACTCCGGAGTCTTTAAAGTTACCATCGGTAGAAAAAATGACTGGATTAGCATCCGTTGCTGAAAGCTCAAAATGGGATCCAGAAAATGATACTAGATTGTCATACTTTGGGACCTTAAAGGTGGTGCTGAACAATAAATTTGTTTGGTTCGTTAGTCTTGCCAATTTTTTCGTCTATATCTGCAGAATGACATTTTTAAATTGGGGCCCGACATTCTTACTTGAATCGAAGGGTAATTCACTAACGAGCGCTGGATTCCAGATGGTAATATTTGACCTAGCTGGAATGTGCGGTGGAGTTTTTGCCGGTTATTTATCTGATAGAGTCTTTAGGGGACGGAGAGGCCCGGTTTCTTCGCTCTATATGAGCATCTTTGCCCTTTTAGTTACTTTGTTATGGATATCTCCAAAAGACTCTCCAATCCTTTGCTCAGCCTGCATGTTGTGTGTCGGATTCTTGATAACTGGGCCTCAAATTCTGATTGGCGTTGCCGCGACTGATTTTACGGCCAAAAAGACGGCCGCGACAGCCTCTGGATTTACCGGAACATTAGGATATGTTGGAACGGCGGTCGCCGGGTTTGGGACCGGATATTTAGCAGATAACTACGGCTGGGAGAGCGTTTTCTGCGCTATAATCGGATCAGCTTTAATGAGCACAATCTTCCTGGTCCTAACATGGAACCAACGATCTGAGATATTAAATCATTCGGATGGTCAATCCTCTAGTTAACTCTAATCGTCCAGTTAGTTGAGAACTATATTTCTTTTTTATGATTTAAGTTGGAATTTTGATCTTCGTATGATGCATAAATTGTAACGATGCCGATGCTTTTCCCTCTTAGTATTACATTGCAAGATTTTCACTTGCAAAAAGAGCTTCGTTTGCAGATACTACGAGTACGCCAGGGTGTAGAGTTTTATAATTTTTTCTTCGTGTATGGGTAGGTTCCTTTTTTTTTGGAGTTTGTAAGAAAAGATGATTGACGGTACCGAAAAGTTTTCTGCAACGCCATCGAGGCCTGCATCGCCGTTAGTAAGTTTTATGCCACCAAAACCAATCGTAATAATTGGATTGATGGGATGTGGGAAGACGAGCATAGGGAAAAGACTTGCTAAAAGATTTGACCTTCCATTTTGCGACTCAGATCAGGAAGTTGAGACGGCGGCTGGCTGTTCGATCGGAGATATAGATTCAGTCTTCGGAGATGGCGCCCTACAGAGTGGAGAATTTAGGGTGCTTTCTAGAATTCTTTCTCAATCTGTTCAGGTTGTCGCGACGGGTTGTCTATCATTCACTTATGGCGATACTAGGGCTTTACTGAAAGAAAAGTCTATTTCGGTGTGGCTGAAGGCGGATCTTCAGACGTTGCTTCTCAGAGTGATCGGAAGAAAGGACAGGCCGCTTCTCGAAGTTGGCCGAGAAGAGGAAATTTTGATTGAGTTAATCGATAAGTATTATCCAATTTTTTCTGAAGCTGATGTTTCTGTTCAAACTTACGATGAACCCGCCAATATTACGGTCGATCGCGTCATCATCGCAATGAGTGAATTTATTCAAACAAATTATCCTGATCATCACGTCCTGAAGTCTGTTTGAGGATGTTTTTTTAAAGTAATGCCAATTGGAGAAATTGAAAAGCTAGTGAATTGTATCGGTAGGCTGCCCGGTATGGGTTTTAGATCTGCGATGCGAATTGTTGTTCATCTCCTAAAGCGCAAACAGACCGTGATGGATCATCTTATTAAATCTCTTATCAGCGTATTTGAAAACGCGAGAGAGTGCGAGATATGCGGAAACGTAGACGTTAAGCCGGTCTGCTTCGTATGTCTCGACAAAAAGAGGGATTTTTCTACTTTATGCGTAGTGTCCGATATATCGGATCTCTGGGCCATCGAACGTACTGGGTTTTACAGGGGCTTATACCATGTCCTTGGTGGCAAACTTTCGGCGATCGATGGTATTCGGCCAGAAGATCTCGATATATCCAGATTATGCCGACGAATATCGGAATCGACGACTACTAACGAATTGATTCGAGAAGTTATTATTGCAATGAGTGCCGATCTAGATGGTCAAACTACGATGTTTTTCGTGAAAGATGAAATAAAAGGATTAAATGTAAAAATCACGACTCTTTCTCACGGAGTTCCAGTCGGAAGCGATCTCGAAGGACTCGACGATGGAACTCTCATCGCGGCCTTTAAGCATCGACATGGTATTTAGATGAAATTTCTCGATGAGGCAAAGATATATATTAAAGCTGGTGATGGCGGGGACGGCTGCCTAAGTTTCAGACGAGTCAAATTCGTCGAATTCGGAGGGCCCGATGGAGGCGCTGGCGGTTCTGGAGGATCTGTGTATATCGTTGCCGTTGCCGATATCAATACTCTCATCGATTACAGATATAAGCAGCATTTCAAGGCCGGAAGAGGAGAAAATGGCTCTGGACAGAATAAGACTGGAAAAAAGGCTTCCGATATAATTCTGCAGGTTCCGGTAGGGACTCAAATTCTAGATGAAGATAAATCTACTGAAATCGCAGATCTTACTGAGATTAATCAAAAAGTGCTCTTGGCTTGTGGAGGACGTGGAGGTCTCGGTAATACGGCTTTCAAATCATCAACAAATCGAGCCCCTCGTGAGACGACGAACGGAGATGCGGGGGAAGAGCGATGGATATGGCTCAAACTGAAATTGATTGCCGACGTCGGATTGGTTGGATTTCCGAATGCTGGAAAATCATCTCTTATTTCTGTTGTTACCAATTCCAAATCTAAGATTGGCGCATACCCATTTTCTACCCTTACCCCTCAGCTTGGAATCATAAAATATTTTGATAAAGAAATCGTTATTGCCGATATTCCGGGACTCATCGAGTCGGCTCACGCTGGCAGAGGTCTGGGGGATAAATTCCTTTCTCATATTGAACGCTGCCAGATGATTCTACATGTAATTTTCGCAGATAATGATAATCCAGTTGAATCTTATCATACTATCCGAAATGAGCTTTCGATGTATGGTCATGATCTGGACAAGAAACCAGAGATCATTGTTTTGAATAAATCTGATATCGTAGATGATGATATAATTCGAGAACTTCAAACCAAATTAGAGACGATCTCGGGTAGGCAAGTTTGCGTCATTTCTGCCCTTACTCGATCCGGAATAAAAGAATTGATTGAATGTATTTCGAATTATGTCAACAAACCAGTTACTTGGTGAAATACTCCCGCAAATTCGCGGAGAGTATAAATTCGATTTTCCACTGAAAAGATTATCCTTTATCGGAACTGGTGGATTGTGTGATCTTCTTTTTTATCCAAAAGATGAAGAGGATTTGATTTATTTCTTGCAAAATAAACCATCAAATTTACCGATTATTTGTCTAGGAAATTTTTCAAATACACTTATTCTTGATAATGGAATTCGTGGATGCGTTATTAATCTTTCAAAATTCATGACGAGGACTGAGCCTTGTGAAGGATACATTCGGGTCGATGCCGGTGCAAGTCTGAATTCAGTCATCAAATTATGCATCGAATACGGAATATCATGCTGTGAAAAGCTTTTCCTTATTCCAGGTACAATCGGTGGAGCAATCGCGATGAATGCAGGTATTCCAGAATTCGAAATATCTGATGGATTAATAGATATCAATTGTGTCAATCATGAAGGAAAGAAATTTATACTTAATCGATCAAAAATCGATATGCAATACAGAAAAGGGAATATTCCAAAGAACCTAATCATTACCTCGGCAACGCTTGCGATTCAACGAGAAGACAAATTAATACTCACATCAACTATAGATAATCTTTCCAAGAAAAGAATGACCTCTCAACCGATCGGTCAGCAGACCTTGGGAAGCACATTCAAAAACCCAGCCGGCCTTAAGGCTTGGAAATTGATAAGAAAAGCCGGCTGTGAAAATTTGAAAATCGGGCAAGCATCTGTAAGTGAGTTGCATTCGAATTTTCTGATAAATTCTGGAGATGCAAATTCTTCAGATTTTTTGGACTTAATTCGCTTGATAAAAGATAGAGTGCTTATAAGTAGCGGAATATTACTTGAAGAAGAAATAAATATCATCGGAGAATGAAGAATGATTAACTCATTTTCAAGCAAAGTCTGGAATTTCCTACCAAATGATCTTGAGTGTATACAGGAGTTTGCTCAAAAATTTAAGATCAGTGATTTAGCGGTTAGAGTCTTACTACATCGTGGATTCAACAGCATTACCGAGATTGAATCTTTCCTGATGACAAGTTTAAAAACCACAATTCCAGATCCAGCTCTGCTAATTGGAATGGATCTGGCCGTCGAGCGAGTCACCAAGGCTATCATTGCTCGTGAAAATATAATGATTTTCGGGGATTATGATGTTGATGGTATAACGTCAACTTGCCTCATGGTTAAGTATCTAAAACTTCTCGGTATCGATGCAACATTCCACATTCCAAATCGATTTTCAGATGGGTACGGGATAAATGCTGAATCCATTCGGCTTGCTAAAGAGCGACAAATAGAACTGTTTATCGCTGTCGATTCAGGAACGAACTCTGTAGCCGAAATAGAAGATGCTCAGAATTTTGGCATAGATGTCATCGTATTGGATCATCACGTTCAATCGGTTGAGGTGCTGCCAAATGCCATCTCTATCGTTAATCCTAATAGAATAGATCAGCTAGAAATTGGTAGTGCTCATATCAAATATTTGTGTGCCGCGGGGGTTGTTTTTATTTTTATCATGGCGTTACGTCGTCATTTGAAGAATATAGGGTTCCTCAAGGATACGATGGATCAGAACATTTTGCATTTCATCGATATCGTAGCTCTCGGAACACTTTGCGATGTCGTTGAATTGAAGGGTGTCAATCGTGCATTCGTGAAGTATTTCCTGAAACATGGGGGGCGCTCAATCGGATTACTAGCTCTTATGAAGGCCTTTGGCCTCAAGACCGTCGAGTCACCCGAAGATTTATCATTTTTTCTAGGTCCAGCAATTAATGCGGCCGGCAGAATCGGTGATCCGATGATTGCACTGCAATTGTTTTTGGAGGATGATAAGGATAAGGCAGATGAAATCGCAAACAAACTACTTTCCTTTAACGATCAAAGAAAAATCCTAGAAAAACAATTGATGTCTGAGGCTATGGCTATGATAGCAAAAATGAATTTGGAATCAAACAAAGGAATCTGCGTGTACGGAAAAGAATGGCATGAAGGAGTTATAGGAATCATTGCCGGTAGAATTAAAGAAAAATTTGGAAAGCCGACTTTCGTGATTTCATTCGATTCGTCCGGTAAGGGCAAAGGTTCGGCCAGATCAGTACCAGGCTTCCATCTTGGATGTTTTTTCGAGAAAGCGAAAAAATCGAGGGTAATAATAGATGGCGGTGGACACGCTCTAGCTGGAGGATTTTCAATTCATTTCGATCAAGTTTTATCTTTTCAAGAATTTATAAATGCAATTATCGAGTACGATTTCGCGAATCAGCTACAAATAGATCACGAACTAAATTACGCAATTCCTTTATCTAGCATTGCAGAAGAATTGAAGATTTTGGAACCATTCGGAAAAGGCATCGAAAAACCGCTGTTTTGTATAAAAAAAGTGCGAATCAAGCGCATGTCAAAAACCAAAACTGGAGCCCATTTAATGATAATTTTTTCACATCATTTGGGAGGCAAAGATATTAAGGGTATTATTTTTAGCATATCGTCGAAATCTAATCTTCTGCGAATGTTAGAGCAAAACAAGGATGAACTGCTGGATGTGGTAGGATCTATTAGTTACAATTCGCAGTTTGGCGGCAGTATCGTTATCGAAGATGTCGCGAGCAGCCTGAGAAATTGAACAAGCTCAGTTTTCATTGTATGCTGGACAAATCCGGATTTGTGTTATAATGTTTTGGGGTTCCGGCTGTTGGTTTTGTGCCCAGATAGCTCAGTCGGTAGAGCAAGAGACTGAAAATCTCTGTGTCGCTGGTTCGATTCCGGCTCTGGGCACCATGTGTTTTTTTTTGCGTTTTTCCCTAAGCAGTTTTGTGAGATGTGTGGCGATGTCAGAAGAATTAGAGAACAATTTAGATCACTGGATGGAAACGATTGCAGAAGCGAGCTCTATCAGTGAACTAGAAAAGACCAAAGCCAGTTTGCTTGGAAGGTCGGGGATTATTACGACTGCATTCAAGGAGCTAGCTAAACTTCCGATCGAGGAGAAAAAAAATCTCGGTGAAAAATTAAATAATGTGAAACTTGCTGTGGAGGAGGCGATCGAGAACCGACTCAGCAAAATTAAAGAATCAATAATTTCAGATAAATTAAAAAGCGAAACCTTGGATATTACATTACCGTGTATCAGTGGATCGTTTGGTGGAAGTCACATCCTGACTCAAGAAATGCGTAAGGTCAGAGATTATTATCATTCTAAAGGATTTTTAGTGCTCGATGGCCCAGAGATTGAAAAAGATTTTTTCAATTTCGATGCGTTAAATATTCCGAAACATCATCCAGCTCGGCAATCTCACGATACATTTTATGTAGATGATTTTGATGAAATGCTACTTCGGACGCATACTACATGCGTTCAAGTGAGGGCGCTGATGAATACTGGGTTTCCGGTTAGAATGATATCGATGGGAAAGACGTATAGAAATGATAAATTAGATGCAACTCATTCTCCGATGTTTCATCAAGTTGATGGCTTGGTCGTGGATCGATGTGGCATCACTATGGGGCACTTAAAAAATGAATTAAAAAAGTTTATCTCCATGTTTTTTGAAGTTGATGATGTCGAGATCAGGTTTAGACCTAGCTATTTCCCGTTTACGGAGCCTGGAGTGGAAGTGGATTGTAGGTATAAAAAAGAGGGCGGCAAACTCAGGATCACCAAAGACGGAGATGATTGGCTTGAGCTTGGTGGCGCTGGGATGGTCCATCCTAATGTCTTCAAAAATTGCGGAATCGAAGGGACTGCTCAGGGATTTGCCTTCGGCTTGGGCTTGGAGAGACTCATCATGCTTAAAACGGGAATCTCGGACATTAGGAATATATATGATACGGATGTTAGATGGTTGCGTTACTTTAGCTCCTTAGCATGACTCGATACTATCGAATAATTTTTTTTGTTTCTGCGCATAAGATCCGAATTGGAGCAATTATCATGGTGACTCTCGGTGATTTTGTGCTACAATCGTAACTCGAGTAACGTTAGGAGTATAGCTCAATTTGGTAGAGTTCCGGTCTCCAAAACCGGCGGTTGGGGGTTCGAGTCCCTCTGCTCCTGCCAGGCTTTTTTTTCTTGTGACTGTGCTTTTGAGGAACGTGAAATGAATGATAAGAGCGCCATATCTAGATGTTTGTCCTTTATTGGTGATGTTCGGCAAGAGTTGGATAAAATAACGTGGCCGTCTAGAAAAGAGGTCACTATTACGACGATTGTGGTTTTCGTTTTAGCTGTGATCGCTGCTTTGTTTTTCAGTATCGTTGATACTGTAGCTTATAAAGTTATTCACTTCGTGATAGGAAGGTGAAGTCAGTGGTGGTTGCGCATGATACGAAGTGGTACGTGATTAACGTTTATTCCGGATCTGAGCGTAGAGTCGTTCAGCTCATAAGGGAGCAGGCCGTCAAGAACGGAGTTGAGGAAAAGTTTGAAGAATTGCTGGTTCCGACGGAAGAGGTTATCGAGGTTAAGAGCGGCGAGAAGGTCAAAGTAGACAAAAAGTATTTCCCGGGCTATGTTTTGGTGAAAGTAAAGCTCGATGATGACGTGTTGCGAGTTATTCGCAGTATCCCAAAAGTCTCTGGGTTTTTGGGTTCTAAGGGGAAACCTAGCCCGATTAGCCAGTCAGAAGTCGATAGAATACTGAAGCAGGTCAAAGATGCAATGGAAAGCCCAAGAAATACGGTTTCTTACGAAATCGGAGATCAGGTGAAGGTATTAGATGGTCCTTTTGCATCGTTTGCCGGTTTTGTTGAAGAAATAGAGGATGATAAGCAGAGACTCAAAGTTTCGGTTATGATCTTCGGAAGGGCTACTCCGATAGCTCTGGATTATGCGCAGATTGTTAAGGTATAGTTTTTCTGTGGGAGATTTGGTCATTTTGGTTGGTTGTACCACGGAAATTATTCAGGAGATTAGGTAAAAAAAATGGCAAAGAAAGTTATTGGATATATAAAGCTCCAGATTCCGTCTGGGAAGGCAAATCCATCACCACCGATCGGGCCGGCGTTGGCTCAAAAGGGGCTAAATATCATGGAGTTCTGTAAGGCGTTTAATGCAAAAACTCAGGCGCTGGAGCCTGGGGTGCCGACTCCCGTTGTAATTACCGCTTATGCCGATAAGAGTTTTACATTTATAATGAAAACTCCGCCGATGTCGTATTTCATAAAGAAGGCGGCGAATATCACTAGTGGATCTCAGAAAACCGGAATTACTCCATACGTCGCGAAGATAACAAAATCTCAGGTGTTGGAAATTGCAAAGCAGAAAATGCAGGATTTGAATGCGAATGATCTGGAGGCGGCCAGTAGAATGGTAATTGGTTCGGCGACGTCCATGGGCGTCGAAGTGGTGGAGGGCTGAGGATATGGCACATCATGGAAAAAGATTAAGAAATATCAAAAAAGGATTAGGTCTGAATAAAGAGCTCTCATTGGAAGAGGCAGTAGCTATTATTAAAAAATCGGCGACCTCTAAATTTGACGAAACGATTGAAGTTTGTGTTATGCTCGGAATCGATGCTAAAAAGCCAGATCAGAATGTAAGGAATGTCGTCAATCTACCTCATGGAACTGGAAAGACATACCGCGTTGCCGTTTTTGCGAAAGATCAAAAAGCCGAAGATGCGAAAAAAGCGGGAGCGGAAGTGGTTGGTGCTGAGGAGCTTGTCGAAATGATTCAGAAGGGAAATATGCCGTTTGATCGCTGTATCGCAACTCCAGATTTGATGCCCTTAGTCGGTAAGGTCGGTAAAATTTTGGGGCCGAAGGGTTTGATGCCGAATCCCAAACTTGGAACGGTAACTCAAGATGTCGTGACGGCTATTAATAATGTCAAGGGTGGTCAAGTTGAATATCGCTCCGAAAAGAATGGAATAGTTCATGCGGGGGTCGGTAAGGCTAGCTTTTCGACAGATCAGATCATTAGTAATGTGAAGGCTCTGATGGATGCTATCTTAAAATCGAAACCAGCCGGACTAAAGGGGCAATATTTGAAGAAGATGGTCATTAGCTCGACGATGGGAGTTGGGCTGATTTTTTCGTTGGATTAGAAGAGAGGAAATTTTATGGATGATGCGATTTGCTTTTGTGCTCTCCATAAGGTCGGTGCGTTGAAAATATTAGGAGCGCATTTGTCGAAGACTGTGGGTGATGCCAATAAATCCCGCAGTAGACAGAAGAGGTGAAGATAATGAACTCCTTCTGTGATTTATCGAGGAGATAGAGCGTATGAAAAGATCGGAAAAAGAATCTTTCGTATCTCAGATGCGGAAAACTTTACTTTCCTCTTCGATCGTCGTTGCCGTGGATAGAACCGCAGGAATTACGGTCGAAGAGATAACAAAGCTTCGCCGGAATATTCGGGATGCGGATGCTAATTTTAAGGTAATGAAGAATACTTTAGCCCGCATAGCAATAAAAGATTCTGCGTTAGAGGTTATTTCTGACTATTTTAGTGGGCCAACTGGTTTGGCATACTCGAATGATCCCGTTGGACTCGCCAAGGCTATTCATGATTTTGCGAAATCAAATGAGAAATTGGCGATTTTGGGAGGAATGATGGATGGTAAGGTAATATCGAAAGAAATTGTCAAGGAATTGGCATCGTTACCATCTAAAGATGAATTAAGAGCCAAGATAATTGGTCTCTTGACGGCGAATGCTACTAAGATCGTTAGGACGATTAAAGAGCCGTCGGCGCGGATTGCTAGAGTTATTGCGGCGAAAAGTTAGTGCATTAAGGAATGGTATATTTCTAATAGTAAGGAGTGATGAACAATGGCGAAATTAGAAAAATTAGTTGAAGAGTTGTCAGAATTGACGGTTCTTGAAGCGGCCGAGCTCTCCAAGTTGCTCGAAGAGAAATGGGGAGTCAGCGCGGCTGCGGCCGTGGCGGTCGCGGGATCAGCGGCTGGAGTACCGGCAGCAGTCGAGGAGGAAAAAACTGAGTTTGATGTTTCTCTCGATGAGGTTGGCGCCAGTAAGATAAATGTGATCAAGGAAGTTAGAGCTATCGTCCCGGATCTTGGCTTGAAGGAGGCTAAAGATCTCGTCGAAGGAGCTCCAAAAATTGTGAAGAGCGGAGTCTCGAAAGAAGATGCTGAAAAGTTCAAAAAACAACTGGAGGCGGCGGGAGCTAAGGTTTCGATTAAATAAAAAAAGAACAAATCTGGTGAGTCGGATGCTCGACTCGCCTTTGTTTTTTTTTATAGGTTATAGCCGTTTTTTTTCAGAAGGTTTTGAGCAACATGGTCAGGTCTTATACAAGTCGTAAACGGTTCCGCAGGTCTTTCGGAAGGATCAAAGAAAAGACTCCACTACCAAATCTTATAGCACTTCAAAAAGGATCTTTCGAGAATTTTTTACAGTACGGTGTTCCATCAAATAAGATGGAAAATACTGGCTTGTACGGTATATTCAATTCTTTTTTCCCTGTCAAAGATTCTTCAGGAAAATCTCAACTTGAATTTTGTGGATATTGTTTTGAAAGTCCAAAATACACTGAGATTGAATGCAGACAGAGAGGAGGCACCTACTCCTCAGCTCTAAAAGGAAAATTTCGATTGGTAATTTGGGATGTCGATCCGAGTACCGATTCGAGATCGATAAGAGATATCAAAGAACAGGATGTTTACCTCGGAGAAATTCCATTGATGACAGAGCGAGGTACATTTATCTTCAATGGCATCGAGAGAGTAATTGTTTCTCAAATGCATCGTAGTCCGGGAGTCTTTATAGATCATGATAATGGTAAGACTCATTCATCGTGGAAATATCTATTCGTTGCGAGAGTTATACCGTATCGAGGCTCTTGGATAGATTTTGAATTCGATCATAGAGATGTTTTGTTTGTCAGGATTGATCGCAGAAAGAAGGTATTGGCTTCGACATTTTTCATGTGTCTAGAAAGTTATGAAACTGAAGAAGCTCGAAAAAAATTAAAACCAGGGGAGACACTTCCGCCAAATTGTATTACCGGAATGTCTAAAGAAGAAATTCTAAACTCTTTTCATGAAGTAGTTGAATATAAAAAAGTTAAGGATGGATGGGTTACGCCTTTTAAATCGGATTATTTTCGTGGAGCACGATTGATTCATGATTTAGTCGATGCTGATACGAGAGAAGTTGTCGCGAAGGCCGATAGCAAATTGACTCCAAGAGTATTGGTTCAACTGGAATCATCTGGTCTTAAGGCTATTTTCATTTCGACGGAAGAGTTACTTGGTAGATATATAGCGACGGAACATATCGATGAAGAAACTGGGAGAATATATCTGGAGGCCGGAGAAGAAATTACAGAGACGACTTTAGAGACGATTAAATCGATAGGTCTTAAAAAGATCGGCATTCTGCAGATAGGTAACGGAAGCACTGGCCCATATATGTTGAATACATTTTCTCATTCGAAATGTTTGAACAGAGAGGATGCGCTTATAGAGTTTTACAGATCGATGCTGCCTGGAGAAACAGCAACCGTTTCGGGCGGAGAAGATTTACTGAATGCTACGATATTTGACCCTGATCGCTATGACTTATCGATAGTGGGGCGTGCCAAAATGAACGATAGGCTAAGTCTTAATATTCCAGATAATATTAGAACACTCCAGAAGCAAGATCTGATTGCCATCGTTAAATTGCTTTTCGCTATAAAAGAGGGTAACGGAGAAATTGATGATATAGACAATCTTGGGAATCGGAGAATTAGATCGGTCGGAGAATTGATCGAGAATCAGTGCCGTGTCGGGATGTTGAGATTGGAGAGAAATGTCAAAGAAAAGATGGCGACGGCTGATGTCGATAACTACGTTCCGAGTGATTTGATTAACGCGAAACCTCTCATAACTGCTATCAAAGACTTTTTTATATCGTCACAATTGTCACAATTTATGGATCAGACTAACCCATTATCGGAAATTACGCACAAAAGACGACTATCGGCCTTGGGTCCGGGTGGACTTTCCAGAGAAAGGGCAGGATTTGAAGTTCGAGACGTTCATCCGACTCATTATTCCAGATTATGTCCAATCGAAACCCCGGAAGGGCAAAATATTGGACTTATAAATTCACTCGCTTCATACGCTAAGATTAATAAATACGGATTCATTGAAAGTCCATATAAAAAGGTAGTCGATGGAAGGATTATTGATGAGATCGTATATCTAACGGCTACTGAAGAGAGTAAACATTCGGTTGCTCAGGCAGGTATAGCGGTCGACAAAGAGGGATATATCACGGGTGATTTAGTTGTCTGTAGGAGGGCAGGGGAGATTGGCCTGCGTCCAAAATCTGATGTTTCATTCGTCGATATTTCCCCAAAACAAGTTGTGTCGGTGGCTGCCGCTCTAATTCCGTTCCTCGAAAATGATGATGCGACGAGGGCGCTCATGGGATCTAACATGCAGCGTCAAGCTGTTCCATTACTAAGGGCAGAAGCCCCTCTCGTCGGGACCGGAATGGAGACGGTCATTGCCAAAGATTCGGGAGCAACCGTTGTTGCGAAAAGATCGGGGATTATCGATCATGTCGATTCTAGAAGGATCGTGATTAGGGTAACTGAGGAGGATAATGCTGGGGCTGATGTCTATTCCTTGGCCAAGTTCCAATGCTCTAATATGGGGACTTGTATTAATCAGAAACCTCTCGTAAAGACTGGTGATCAAATTGAAGCGGGGGACATTATTGCCGACGGTCCGGCGACGGATACCGGTGAGCTCGCTCTCGGAAGGAATTTACTGGTTGCCTTCATGTCATGGCACGGTTATAGCTTCGAAGATTCGATCATATTATCAGAGCGAGTCGTTAAAGAAGATACATTGACTTCAATTCATATCGAAAGCTTTGAAATTATGGCTCGTGATACAAAACTTGGAAATGAGGAAATAACCAGGGATCTTCCTAACATAGCTGAAGAATCTTTAAGAAATTTGGATGAATCTGGAATAGTTTACGTTGGAGCCGAAGTAAATCCAGGTGATATTTTGGTAGGAAAGGTGACTCCGAAGGGAGAAACACCGATGACTCCAGAAGAGAAGCTGTTGCGAGCTATATTCGGAGAAAAATCTGCAGATGTTAAGGACAGCTCGTTTAGAGTACCGCCTGGAGTTTCTGGAACCGTCGTTGAGGTTAGGATTTTGATGAGACGCGGAGTCGAGAAAGATGATAGGGCTCTCGCGATTGAAAAGCAGTTAATCGATGATTTGATTAGTGATCGGGATTCTGAAAAGAAGATATTGGAACAGACTTATGCTAAGCACTTGTACAATAGATTGCTAGGTCAGCCATTGATTTCTGGATTGACGGGCCACTCAGAAGGGGAAACTATAGGGGCTTCGATGATCGATGGCTTCTCGCTGTATCGATTGAGAGATATTAGAATAAAAAATGATAAATTGCAGGAATCGATCTCGCTTTTAGTGAAGCAATTCGATGAAAAAATTCAAAAAATTCAAAAAACGTTCGAAGAGAGTGTTTACAAATTGAGGAGGGGAGATGACCTGCCGGCCGGAGTTCTTAAACTTGTCAAAGTCTTTGTTGCCAATAAACGCAAGATTCAGCCGGGGGACAAGATGGCTGGACGCCACGGGAATAAGGGAGTCGTTTCCAGAATTTTGCCGATCGAAGATATGCCATATCTCGAAGACGGGACACCGGTTGATATCATACTAAATCCTCTTGGTCTTCCTTCGAGAATGAACGTTGGGCAGATACTGGAGACTCATTTAGGAGCCGCGGCTCGCGAATTGGGATTACAGATCCAGAGCATGCTGGATCGATATAATGAAAGTAAGGTCAGTTTAGGTGATTTGAGGGAAAAGGTTTCCGATGCTTATGTGGATGAAGAAGATATCGAAGATATCAAATCACTGAATGATGAAGAATTCTTGGAGTTGGCAACTAATTTAGGTAAAGGCCTTCCAGTATCGAGTCCAGTTTTCGACGGTGCTAGACTCGAAGATATCGATGCATTCCTTGAGAAGGCCGGGCTCGATAAATCGGGTCAGGTGAGGCTCTATGATGGTCTCTCCGGTGAACCATTCGATAGGAAAGTTACGGTTGGATATAAATATATTCTTAAACTTCATCATTTGGTTGATGATAAAATTCATGCTCGTTCTGTTGGCCCTTATAGTCTTATAACTCAGCAACCCCTTGGAGGTAAGTCGCAATTTGGTGGTCAAAGATTCGGGGAGATGGAGGTTTGGGCTCTCGAGGGGTACGGCGCTGCTCATATTTTGCGTGAAATGCTAACGGTAAAATCGGACGACGCTAAGGGTAGAACCAAGGTGTATGAATCGATTGTACGCGGAGAGAATGAGGTTAAACCGGAAGTACCAGAATCATTTAACGTCTTAGTAAAAGAACTTAGATCGCTGGCTCTGAATGTTTCCTTCGAGCACGGAATAGATCCAGAGAAAATCGACATTTAGGAGTAATGACAAACATGGGATTGAAGAAAAATTTAAGGCCTGAAAGTGGGGATAGCATCGCTAAAGATTTCGATGCGATGAGGATTTCTATAGCAAGTCCTGATGAAATACGTTCCTGGTCTTATGGTGAAGTAAAAAAACCGGAAACGATTAATTATAGAACGTTCAAACCGGAACGTGATGGACTTTTCTGTGCGAGGATTTTTGGTCCAATAAAGGACTACGAGTGTAATTGTGGTCGTTATAAACGAATGAAGTATAAGGGGACGATATGCGAAAAATGTGGCGTAGAGGTTACTCTTAGCAGGGTTCGCCGAGAGAGGATGGGGCATATCGAGCTTGCTGCACCTGTTGTTCATGTTTGGTTTATGAAGTCCATCCCAAGCAGGATTTCAATGATTCTTGATCGCGGAGTAAAAGAACTTGAGAAAATTCTTTATTTCGAAAAATATGTTGTGCTCGAGCCTGGATTTAGCCCTTTCTCTCAATTTCAATCCATAACGGAAGAGGAATATCAGGCGGCTTTGGATAAGTACGGAGAGAATGCCTTTACCGTAAATATTGGAGCAGAAGCAATTCGAGATATGCTTTCTTCCATCAATCTTGCAGAAGAAATTGAAAAATTAAAGCAAGAACTTGAATCGAAGGTAGTTGATATTCGGAAGAAAAAAATAGTTAAAAGATTGAAAATTCTGTCGGCTTTCGTTAAGACTGGATCGAGACCGGAACAACTCGTTATGACCGTCCTCCCAGTTATTCCGCCGGAGCTAAGGCCGCTCGTGCCCTTAGAGGGAGGCCGATTTGCGACGAGTGATTTGAATGATCTGTATCGTCGTGTGATTAATAGAAATAACAGGCTGAAAAGGCTGCTGGAACTGAAGGCACCTGATATTATCGTTCGTAATGAAAAGCGAATGCTGCAAGAATCCGTAGATTCTTTGTTTGATAACAAGAGGAAAGGAGTTAAGTCGAGTGTTGGGGGTAATAAACGCCCTCTTAAATCTTTGGCCGATATGTTGAAGGGCAAACAGGGGCGTTTCCGCCAAAATCTACTGGGAAAGAGAGTGGATTATTCCGGAAGGTCTGTCATTATCGTTGGTCCAGAATTAAGGCTTCATCAATGCGGATTACCAAAACAAATGGCTTTGGAAATGTTCAGGCCATTCGTTTATGCAAAACTTGAAAAATACGGGTTGGCCAGCACACTAAAATCGGCGAAACGATTGATCGAACGGGATAGACCAGAAGTATGGGACATTCTGGAAGAGGTCATTCGAGAGCATCCGGTTTTACTGAACAGAGCTCCGACCTTGCATCGTCTCAGTATTCAGGCTTTTGAGCCCATTTTAATTGAAGGCAAAGCGATTCAGCTGCATCCACTTGTCTGTACAGCCTTCAACGCCGATTTCGACGGTGACCAGATGGCCGTTCATGTTCCTTTGTCCATTGAAGCGCAGCTTGAGGCCAGAATATTGATGCTATCGACTAACAATATCCTCAGCCCATCGAATGGAAAACCGATCGTCGTTCCATCAAAAGATATCGTTTTGGGAGTGTACTACCTAACGATGTCGATCGATGAGTTGCCAAATGAGGGGATTTGTCTGTCTGATCTCAGTGAAATCATGTATGCCCTGGAAGAAAAAGTAGTAACTTATCATACCAAGATCAAGACGAGAGTGCCGTTCTATAACGAAGACGGAACTTTTAAAAGTAAATTGGTTGAAACGACTCCTGGTAGAGTAATACTTTTGCAAAATCTCCCTAAGCATCATAAGATAAGCTTCGATCTCATCAATAAGGTATTGACATCGACTGATGTCGGTATACTAGTCGATGAAATATATTTCCATTGCGGGCAAAAGGCGACCGCAATCTTTGTTGACCATATAATGGAAGTTGGCTTTAAGTATATGACGAAATCTGGTATTTCATACGGAAAAGATGATTTGGTCATTCCTGAGGCGAAAAAAACTCTCGTCGCAGAAACGGAGAAGATAGTAGGTGAATTTGAGCAGCAATACCTTGATGGATTTATAACGCAAGGTGAAAAATATAACAAAGTCGTCGATGCTTGGGATAAATGCGGTGATAAAATTGCTGAAGAATTGATGAAGGCAGTGGCCGCCACAAAGCCCGGTTGCCAGCCAAATTCGGTTTATATGATGGTGCATTCGAAGGCAAGAGGATCTGTTGCTCAATTAAAACAATCGGCTGGAATGAGAGGATTGATGACGAAACCTACGGGCGAAATTATTGAGACGCCGATTGTGTCTAATTTTAAAGAAGGTCTTTCGGTTCTTGAATACTTTTTATCGACTCACGGTAGTCGCAAAGGATTGACCGATACTGCCCTTAAAACGGCTAATTCCGGTTATCTAACGAGAAGACTCGTCGATGTTGCGAACGATTGTATCGTTTCTGAAGAAGATTGCGGGACGACCAATGGCCTGGTGATGAAACCGGTTTACGACGGACTTACAACTGTTATTTCTATTAAGGAGAGAATCCTTGGTAGATATGCCTCAAAGGATATTGTTGATCCTAATAATGGCACCCTGATTTTGGCTAAGAACGGATTTATCGATGAGTATAAGGTCGAAAAGATAATAGAGGCCGGAATCGATGAAGTTTGGGTGAGGTCCGCTGTAACTTGCGAAAGCAAGCGCGGAATTTGCACTAAATGTTATGGAAGAGATTTGGCACGTGGCACTATCGTCAGTGTCGGCGAAGCTATCGGAGTTATCGCCGCACAATCCATCGGAGAGCCCGGTACTCAGCTCACGATGAGAACGTTTCATATTGGAGGAGCGGCTCAGAAAAGCGTTGAACGTTCCAATATTGAGTCTTCTATGGAAGCTCAAATTGCATTTAAAAATACCAATTTTGCCTTGAATAGCTCCGGAGAATCGGTAGTTTTATCTCGGAAATCGGAGATATCTCTGATAGATGGCAACGGTCGTGAACGAATCGTTCACAAGGTTCCGTATGGAGCAAGATTAAAGGTCAAGGCTGGAGATACCGTTAAAATTGGTCAGATTTTGGCTGAATGGGATCCGTATACTACTCCAGTCGTCTGTGAGGCCAGTGGATTTGCGAAGTTCATAGATTTGGTGAATGATCAATCGATAAAAGAGATTATCGATGAAGCGACTGGAATATCCAGCAAGGTGGTTACCGATTGGAAACAGTCCGCTCGTACCTCCAATTTCAGGCCTACGATTTTGCTGGTAGATGAATTGGGGCACACGATCATGTTATCGGACAAAGTCGAAGCTAGATATTTTCTTTCGATCGATTCAGTCATAACTGTTAATGATGGAGATAGGATCTCTGCGGGTGATATAATCGCAAAAATTCCAAAAGATATCATCAAGACTAGAGACATAACTGGAGGATTGCCTAGGATTTCCGAACTCTTCGAAGCCAGAATGCCTAAAAATCCTGCAATTATTGCTGACGTGGATGGACAGATAGAGTTTGGTAAAGACCATAGAATGAAGCGGCGCATTATTATCGTTCCAGATGATCATAGTGCGAAGCCGATCGAGTACCTCGCCCCGAAGGGACGTTCCGTTTTGGTCCGCGAGTGGGATTATGTGAAGAAGGGGGATGTGATCGTTGATGGTAATATAGTTCTGCAAGATATGTTGCGTATTTTGGGAATTGAAGAAATGACGATGTATATCGTTAATGAGGTGCAAAGAGTTTACAGATTGCAGGGAGTTCCCATAAATGATAAACACATCGAAATTATTGTAAAACAAATGTTGCAGAAGCGGGAAATTAGAGACGCGGGTGACTCGACATATATAGTTGGAGATGAAATAGATAAAGAAGATTTAACTACCGTTAATGCTGATTTACTGAAAAATGGACTCCGGCCTATTTTATCAACTCCTGTTTTACAGGGCATTACCAGAGCTTCATTACACACTAAATCATTCATTTCGGCGGCCTCCTTCCAGGAGACAACGAGAGTTTTAACGGAGGCAGCTATATCTGGCAAGATCGACTTCCTGGTTGGTCTCAAGGAAAATGTCATAGTCGGAAGGCTAATGCCAGCTGGAACTGGGAGAGTCGCCAGGCAATGGTTGGCAGAGGCTAACTCTCGGCTGATTTCTAAGGCGTCATAGTCTTGTGATTTTAGATACTCGAGATCCTTAGATGTGTTTCATTTGTGATCGGAGTTGAGGGTGTCTGAGATGTCGCCGAAAGTGAAAATCTTCGGGATTGCGGCTTCTGTCCTCGTGGCCTCGTGGTTATTATATTCTATGGGGAAATTGATCGTTCCTTTCCTTGTCTCTCTGATATTAGCTTATGCTCTCCACGTGCCATCTCGTTACCTTTCGCAGGTGCTGCATATATCTTTCTCTGTAGCCTCTGGAATCATAGTAAGTGTTTTACTTGCTTTTTCAGGATTATTTGTCATATTTCTTATTCCTGTAATCAAAAATTCTGCTATAGCTATAGTTCAAAGGCTTCCGATCTTCCTGCATTCATTGCCGAATTCGGTTAATACGTTTCTTTCAAATGTTTGTTCCACATTCGGAATAGAAAAGCAATTTGACATCGCAACTAATTTACAAAATTATATTAGCGAAATAACGTCTTCTTGGCCAAATTATATCGTTCATATTGTCGATACAAGTATGGCAATGTTTCATTCGGTAATCTTTATTATAATGGTTCCAATTATCGTGTTTCATTTACTGAGAGATTGGGACAAAATAACATTATCTATCCAATCAATTTTAAAAAAGATGACGTCAGAAACGGTAATTACTGTACTAAATCAAATTAATACGACTCTTGGTATATATGTAAAGGGGCAACTGTTGGTATGTTGTATACTGTCTATAGTGTATTCCACGGCACTGTTCTTTTTGAATCTCGAGGAATATTTTATTTGCGGTATCTTTTCTGGATTTTTGTCATTTGCTCCATTTTTTGGGCCAGTGATCGGATTTCTAACGACATTGGCGATGGCTATTGATGATTTTTCGGCCCGACAATACCTTTTGGCGTGTTGCCTCTATACGATCGTTCCGCTTCTAGATTCAAATCTAATAACTCCGAAACTAATCGGAAAAAGCATAGGAGTTCAGCCTGTATGGCTCTTATTTTCAATCTGTGCGGCTATTTCAGTCTTAGGCGCTGCGGGTATCTTTATTTCAATCCCGGTGGCCGTTATTTTATCAACGGTCTGCAAAGAACTCTTAAAAAAGGTATAATTGAGTAGCATTCGTAAAATTGTATATGCTAGAATTTGGCCGGGTCTGATGTTTTCATACTGGTTATTGGATGAATTTTCCAGGGCTTGATTTTTCTATTCATAAAGACGGGTTCCGTTTTATTGGCGCGGCGGCGGCCGCTACTTTGCTTTTTTCGATGTTGATTACCTCTTTGGCATGGTTTTTCGCTGTTGTCACGCTTTTTTGTACTTTCTTTTTTAGAAATCCGAAGAGATCTGTCCCTAGCGATGATAATCTGATAGTCAGTCCGGCCGATGGAACCGTTTGTGCAATTAATTTTGAAGTTCCTTCTGACGATTTGGGTCTCGGAGAGGATAAAAGGTATAGAATCAGTATATTCTTGAGTATTTTTAATGTACATGTAAATAGATTGCCAGTATCTGGAAGAATAAGGAATATCATCTACAGTCCTGGCTCTTTTTTAAATGCGGCTTTGGAAAAGGCTAGTATTTTTAACGAGAAAAATACCTTGATTGTCGAGGTTAATGGCGATCCGTCAAATTTGATGGCATTATCTCAGATTGCAGGAATGATCGGGAGGCGGATAGTCTGCGATGTTCATGATGGTCAAGATATTGCGAAAGGGCGAATTTTTGGCATCATTAGATTCGGCAGCAGGGTTGATATATGGCTTCCGGTCGGTATTGTGCCAAGAGTATGTATTGGACAAACTATGGTTGGTGGGGAGACTATTTTGTCGGATTTTTCTTCGGGGGCAGAATCACCTCTAGAGAGTGTCATCATATAAAAAATGTTTGATTCCGGGTTAGTTGCTTCTTTTGTAAAAGATTGGGGATATCTTGCAGTTTTTTTAGGCTCGATATTTGAAGGTGAAGTAATATTACTTACGGCTAGTGCATTCGCGGCAGTTAGCGGCTGTCTGTCTATTTATACTATATTTACGATTGCCTTTACGACGACTGTTTTGGTTGATCAACTTCTGTTTTTCATTGGATATAAAACTGGGACAGATTGGCTGATTCGTAGATTTCCAAAATTACTTCTGGCGAGAGAGAAAGTCTTTTCTCTTTTAAATAGAATGGACGTGTTTTTTATATTTGCTTTTCGTTTTATTTATGGAATACGAACAATTAGTCCAATCATAATTGGAGCTGCTAAAATTAAGCCATGTAGATTTATCGGATATAATATACTGTCCGGCTTTTGTTGGGCTTTTATCGGGTGTTTCTTAGGATATGTAATAGCGGATGTTTTGGCAGATGGATCATTCGATACGATGCCGGCCGTGCTAGCTATTTCAATTGGCATTGCATTACTCGGTGGAGGAATCTTTCTAACAAGGAAATTTAAAAGACGTTGATGCATAAGTGTGGTACTATTCGTAAACGTTTTTTTAAAGTATCAGATTGCATTTGAAAACTTTCGAAGATTTTAAAAATTTAGTGGAAAAAACGCCGAGTTTCAGGAGATGTATTGTAAGGTGTGACTTGAATCTACCATCTTCAATTAAAGATCTCTCGAAGATTTATGCGGTAAAGGACACTATCGATTCAGTATTGGCTCTCGGTCTAAGAGTAGTTTTAATTTCTCATTACAAAAGACCGAAACCGGAAGATGTGTTTACTCAGAAGTTTTCGCTTTCGGGGGTAGTGGATGATATTTCTGAAGTTTTAGGCCGAGATGTACAATTCATCGGATCGTCAATTTTCGAAACGAGTCCAGATCCTATTAATTCGGATATCGTCTTATTGGAAAATCTTAGATTTTATGAAGGAGAAACTCAAAATGATGATGATTTTGCTAAAGTTTTAGCGAGTTTTGGGGATGTATATGTAAATGATGCATTTTCCGTTTCTCATAGAAAACATGCTTCGGTGTGCGCGATAAACAAATTCATTCCATCTTTTCCTGGTCTGTCACTCCTGAATGAAATAGAGTGGCTTTCGAAATTAATGAGTTCTGTAAGTAGGCCATATACGGCCATAATCGGTGGCTCAAAAGTTTCTACAAAAATGGATGTTTTAAAACAACTTTCCCAGACGGCCGATTGTTTGGTAATAGCTGGCGCGATGGCCAATACTTTTCTGGCGGCTCAGGGGTTTGATATGCGACAATCGGCAATCGAAACAGATCTAATCGATGTAGCCATTGAGATTATGAAATTATCCGCAGCCGAAATTATCTTTCCGGTCGATTTTTTGGCAGCACCTAATATCGAATCTCCGGGAATGCCGTGTAAGTTAAACAGCGTTCCAGAGGGGTATTCGTGTTTTGATATTGGTGAAAATACGGTCGGCTTGATTCAGAACAAAATCGCCAGATCTAAAACACTTTTATGGAACGGAGCCCTTGGGGCATTTGAATTCTCTAATTTTGATGCATCGACGAAGGTGCTTGCTTCTTTCATATCTGAGCAAACGCTACATGGAAACATAATATCCATCGTAGGGGGAGGCGAAACGATAGCCTCGCTAGGACCATATAAAAAACATATATCCTTCACATCCACGGCCGGGGGAGCGTTTCTCGAGTTTATCGCTGGTTATGACCTCCCCGGACTAGCTAATTTATAACATTTATAACCAGTAACTTACTCCCAAAGATTACATCACTTGGCATCTAAATACCACACCCTTTTGCTGAATTACATCCTGTGGCAGAGGCTCTCCATTTGGTCCCACAACGGTCAATTGGAGGTGTCCGTCTGGCCCAGGGATTGGCTCCCCATTTGGCCCAATAGTTGGAACCGTGGATTGGGCAGCAAGTGGTGGAGACACGGCACCCGGGACTGTGGCTGAAGTGTTCCCAGGTGCACCTGTTAATGGTGCTCCAGTGACTCCCGGGGGTGTGCCGGGAGGTTGGCCTGGATCCGATGGGATTGGCTCCCCATTTGGACCAAGGGTCGGAACCGTGGATTGGGCAAGTGGTGGAGACACGGCACCCGGGACCGTACCTGGAGGTTGTCCAGGGGTACCTGTCAATGGTGCTCCAGGGGCTCCAGGGGGTGTGCCGGGACGTTGGACTGGCTCAGATGGGATTGGCTCCCCATTTGGACCAATAGTTGGCCCGGGGGATTGTTCAAGAGGTGGAGCCACGGCACCCGGGACTGTGCCTGCAGTGTTCCCAGGAGCACCTGTTAATGGTGCTCCAGTGACTCCCGGGGGTGTGCCTGGAGGTTGGCCTGTATAAGGTGGGATCGCCTCCCCATTTGGCCCAATTGTCGACCCGGGGGCTTGTTCAGGGTGTGGAACCGGACCCGCCGCCTCTGCATTCACAGGTCCGGCGACCGGGGAGGGCGGAGGTAGGGCTTGGGAACTATTTAAAAATTCTTGGATTTTTGGGTCGTCTATTCCTGTCCCTACCATGAAAACTTGTCCCAGCATCTCGGAAGGAATTTGCCATGGAGGGGCGAAGATCTTACCTGTTGGATGCGCAAAAACCGCGTTACTGAGAGCTGGAAATGAAGTCGGAGCAGGTACAGGAGGCACCTCCGCCCCAGAAGCTGGATATGCAGCCGGAGCAGGGACAGCAGGCACCTCTGCACCAGGCGCTGGAGAAGCCGGATCTGCAGCCGGAGCAGGGACAGCAGGCACCTCTGCACCAGGAGCTGGAAATGAAGTCGGAGCAGGGACAGCAGGCATCTCCGCCCCAGGAGCCGTGATCGTAGAATTAGGGGAACCAATGGGGCCGGCCTGAGATTGCGCAGGATTCGGTGTTTGCCCCGTCCCCGCTACCGGTTCCCCAGTAGGGCCGCTCTGAAGGGGAGGCTGAGCATCGGGAAATAAGGGGGTACTCTGATTAGCCTGCGTGGGGGGATTAGCCTGAGGAGGGGCCGGATTTGGCTGAGTAACTGGATGCCCATCGGACTCGATTTGGTTTATAGCCTGCGCCCCAGTCGGTTGGGTGGGCGTCGCAGCAAATGTGGGTGGAGGATATATCGACAGACTCAAGATAGCCAAGACTGGCGTGATGCTCAATATTCTTCCAGTAGAAAATTTCCTGTTGTTAATAATTTTCACTATGTCTCCCCCACATTACTCTAATTATGCGAAAATTTATCTAACGGTCACTGTGGAAGTCTACCACCTCGAACTTAATTTTGAGTTAATGTCGATACATTTTTTAACTGCTTATAATTCCTATTTGCGGTATATTGACCTTGTTTTATTCTTTAATTATTTTTAAATTCCTAAAAGATACGTATTTGTCTATTCCTATAATTATATGATCATGAAGAACTATATTGAATACCTTGGCTGCTTCTTGAATACGCTTCGTTGTATACACATCGTTTACCGACGGAGTTGGATCTCCACTTGGATGATTATGGACCAAAATGAATCCTTTAGCTCCCTTTTCTATACATAATTTTACGATTTCTCTAGGTGAAACATCGACTGAATCTACATCTCCTTTTTGCACAATTTCGTCGCAAATTATTTCATTTACTCCATTCAGAAGAAGAATTCTAAATTCCTCTGAGGTGAGGTTTTTCATATGCGCCCTACAGTATCTCAATACATCATCAAAACATTCAATTATACTCTTTTTTACTATCTTGCTCTGGAGTGAAGCTTTAATAATGGCATCGATAATTTTAAAAGCATGAACGGCACTTTCTCCAATTCCTGGAATTTTCATCAAATTTTCTCTGGAAGCTTCAATAATTTTATCTATTGTCCCGAAGGCTTCAATCAAAGCCTTGGCCAGCGGTTTCGTATCCTTTCTTTTAAATACCAAAAAGAGCATCAATTCAACTATTTCATAGTCTAAAAAAGTTACATACCCATGCTTAGTTAGTCTTTGAAAAATTCTTTTTCGATGACCGGTCCTCGAATCATCTCGACTTTTTTGAACCGGAAGTGCCGAAGCCGATGAATTTGTTTCACTCACGACAATGATACCTCATTCGTGGCATGCTTCACGATTTTTCCAGATAATTCCAATTCCGATATGATGCATAAAAGCCTCGGAATCGAGAGATTCATATGATAAGAGATTTCATCAAGAGAAACGGCTTTGGTTGATAAGAGCGATAGAACCTTATCTTTTAGATCATGTATATCTTTTTCATCGTCAATTATCGTTTGATCTGGTGTTTCGGGATGAACAAAATTCTCTTCAAACTGCAGTATTTCGAGAACGTCATAATGATTCTGAATTAACGATGCCCCATTCTTAATCAAAAGATTAGAGCCAAAAGATCTCGGATCGAGCGGAGACCCTGGAACGACCATAACTTCGCATCCAACATCTAAAGCGGCCTTAGCCGTAGCCAACGTTCCAGATTTGGCCGCAGCTTCCACGATAATTATTCCATCGGCTAGAAGAGAGATAATTCTATTGCGAGCTTGGAACATTCCAAGATCTGGTCCAGCGCAAGGAGCAACCTCAGTGATTAGTATTCCATGATTCGCAATTTTTTCATAAATAGCAGTGTTTTCTTTTGGATAAACCTTATCAATTCCAGTTGGCAAGACCGCAATTGCGGCTCTATTTTCTAGAATTTCCAATGATCCAAGATGAGCGCTGGAATCTATGCCTTTAGCCAATCCCGATACTATTGCGAATTTATCTGATAATTTTGAAGCTAGATTTTTGGCGATAGACATTCCGCTAATTGAGGCATTTCTGGCCCCTACAATCGCAATCTTCTTCTTTGATAAGATTGATTTGTCCCCCTTATAATATAACATCGGGGGGCAGTAGCATGATCTTTTGAGTCCTCTCGGGAAAGAACTTTCATTCGCAAGGATAATTCCGCAATTGGCCGATCGTAATAATTTTTCAGCCGAGTTTTTTGGGAATGGATTAGACACATGTTTTAATGATTCTTTCGCAGTCTTGTAAGTCCGCATTAGAGTCCAGAATGTTTTTGGACCAATTCCTTTGGAATTTATTAGACAAAACCAATCTAAGACTACATCATCGATCAAAGCGTCAAACTCCGGTAATTTTAAAAGAAATTTGTCGTGCTTAAGTCTATTTAATGGCGATTAAGATTATGTTAACCTTGATGGTGTTCAGTAGGCATAAAATTCCCTGGAGGCACAAATGAAACTTATTAAACTTATAGCGATCTTTATCTTGCCAATAATATATGCAGCATGCGATTTTGGAACACCATATGCAAGAACTGAGGTACTTTCCGACGCTACAAAAACTAAAATTGTAGAATTTTTCAAAACCTCACCAGACAAAATAACTTACAGAAAGATTTCAGGGAGTCGTTGGATAGTGACGGTCAATGGAGAAAAATTTGTATTTCATCTCATCAGGGACAAAGGTGCTTTGGGAGCAATACGCCTAGCCTCCGAAGAAGGAGTTGCCCCAAAGATAATTTATTCATCTGAACAATTCGTGATCTGTAAATTTATTCCTGGACATATCCTCAGACCGAGAGACTTATTAGATCCGGAAAAAGTCAAAAAGCTTGCAAGACTCGTAAAGCAAGTTCATTCCATTCCAGTCTCTCAGGACAAAAAAGTGTGTCGGTTTTGGAATGAGGCAAGCGTCAATGTTCTTCGTGCAGACGATGGAAGTCTTAAGTTAGGGGATTTATCGAGCTACTCTGAGATCGATCTGATTACCGATTTAGCCGAGATAATGTATTCTTTACACATTGGCGGTGCCAGTATTAAGATACTTCTAACCGAATATTATGGGCGCCCACCTACGAATGAAGAAATTAAAGCGCTCGATCCCGCTTTCTTAAAAGCATGGAAAAGTGGAAGTAATGAAGAACATTGAAAGCTTCATAATTGCAATTAACGAATTTGTTTGGGGATGGCCATTAATCGGTCTCATCTTATGTGTTGGTCTTTATTTTTCCGTTAAACTTGGAATTTTGGGATTTTCAAAACTTAAATTATCGATGAAATATGTTCTTGAACGAGGCGAAGGGGAGGGAGACATTTCGGTTTTCGCTTCGTTATGTACGGCCCTTTCGGCAACCATCGGAACCGGTAATATCGTCGGAATTGCCGTAGCGATCACCTGTGGCGGACCCGGAGCTCTTTTTTGGTTGTGGATTTCTTCGATTGTTAGTTTTGCAATCAAGTATTCCGAAGGATTTTTGGCCATAAAATACAGAATCGGCGGTAAGGATGGGAAAATGTGTGGCGGACCGATGTATTATATTTCAATCGGGTTACACGGAAAATGGTATGCAAAAATCTTATCCCGTGTTTTCGCGATTGGCGGTATTCTCGTCGCGTTAATAGGGATCGGAACATTAGCTCAAAGTAACTCAATCGCTATTGCTCTAGGAGCTTTCGGTCTTTCGCCGATTGGTGCAGATGTGATTATTGTTGTTTGTGTTGCCGCGGTCATTATGGGTGGTATTCATCGGATTGCATCCGTTGCGGAAAAAATTGTTCCATTTATGACGTTATTTTACTTAGCTTCTTCTATTATCGTTTTAATCTTGAATTTTACGGTCATTCCGGATGTATTTTTGGCTATCTTTAAAGGGGCGTTTTATCCTGAGGCTTTTCTTGGAGCAGGATGCGGAATTACGATTTCTCAAATTGCTAGCATAGGTGTTAGTCGCGGTATTTTTTCTCATGAATCTGGGCTTGGTAGCTCGGCAATCGCAGAGGCCGCCGGGCAAACAAATTCTCCGGTCAAGCAAGGACTTGTTTCGATGTCGGGGGCGATACTGAGTGTTATCGTTTGCAGTATGACGGGTATCATTTTAATATTAACTTGTCATGATACGGCTCTTTTTAGTGGTTCCGACCATTTGATAGGGGCCGAATTGACTTCTCAAGCCTTTTGTACGAGTTTAGATTTTATATCTTTTGGGGAATATTTGGTTGGAAAATACATAGTAGATTTAGCGATTATCCTTTTCGCCTTCACGACAATAATCGGTTGGAGCTATTACGGGGAAAAATGTATTCAGTTCATTCTTGGAGATTCGTATATTACTCCATACAAATTACTTTTTCTTTTTTTTGTTGCTTTAGGTCCATTTTATAAAATTAATATCATCTTTACACTGGCTGATATTGCCACTGGGATAATGACCATTCCGAATTTAATAGGTTTAATTGGCCTTCGCAAGATGATTATATCGGAAACGAAGGTATGCTGGAACAGTATCAAAAGTGGAAATTAAAAAAGGGCTCTGGTTGTATGAAGCACCGTACCGAGAAAACTTAACTCTTTCGATTAATGTGATTTTTTCCTAATATGGGTGAAGCATATGTTGCTTTTTTTTGAACGGGATCATTCGTATGATAGAGAGGACTTTTTCCATTATAAAACCGGATGCGACACGAAGAAATTTGACCGGGGAGATTAATAGCGTAATAGAAGCCGCCGGTTTCAGAATTGTTGCGCAAAAAAGAATTAAGATTACTCTGGAGCAGGCTAAAACTTTTTATGCAGTTCACTCTTCGAGGCCTTTTTATGGGGAGCTCTGCGAATTTTTAAGCTCTGACCCAGTCATTGTACAAATTTTAGAAAAAGAAAATGCTATAGAGGATTATAGGACATTAATGGGGGCTACAAATCCAGCCGACGCCGCAGAAGGAACGATAAGGCATAGATTTGCACTATCGGTGGGTCAGAACTCTGTTCACGGCTCAGACGCCGCAGAAACCGCCGCCTCAGAAATTAAATTTTTCTTTAGCGATATTGAAATAATTGAATAGCCTTCGCGATCTATTTGAAAAATTTGAAGAGATGCTAATTGCTGATCGTAATTTGTCTCTTCAATCGGTTTCTTCCTATAAATCGGATATTAATAAATTCTCTAAGACATGTGACGTTCTAAGTGCCGATAAATCGGATATAGTGAGCTATATCGAAAAATTACAGAAAGATGGAATTAAGCAATCATCAATTCTGCGAAGTATAGCGGCCCTTAGAAATTTCTTTGAATTCTTATGCGATGAAAAGCTTATTACTGAAAATCCAATTATTAATATTAAATTGAAAAATACTAATAAACCATTACCAAAAACATTGTCACAGGATGAAATGATGAAACTCATCAATCATTTCGGAAATAACAAAAAATCCTCACTGAAGCTAAGAACTATGCTGCATATTTTATACGGATCTGGACTTAGGATCTCTGAGCTCGTTACCCTGACATTAGATTCGATAATTATTAATCACGAAGCGGACCGCATGACCCTCTTGATACGCGGGAAGGGCGGTCATGAACGCCTCATTCCATTAAATGAATGTGCGAACCGTTTGATTCGAGAATACATTGATTCTCGAAAACTTCAAAACTCGTTCAATAATTTTCTTTTTCCGTCTCATTCAAAAAATGGGCATGTCACGAGGCAAGGATTTGCCAAACTTCTCAAAAAAATAGCACCAGAAGTCGGTATTGCTCAATCAAAAATATCTCCACACGTGATCAGACACGCTTTCGCGACACATTTGATGGCAAATGGAGCAGATATTCTGACCATCCAGAAAATTCTCGGGCATCGAGATATCTCGACGACTCAAATCTACACCCACGTCTCTAATGCAAAAATAAAAAATATTGTTGAAAATAACCCAAATCTCGACAAACTAGATTTGATAGACTCGTCTTCCTTCGAATAGGAGATTCACGGTGCTGGAGGCGTGGGGCGGCCCGCCCAGCTTTTTTTCCCGTAAGGAAAAAAAAGCTGGTGGCAGCTAAAAGCTGCCTGCAATTTTTTTTCGTTTAGAAAAAAAATTGCGCGGGCCGCCCCCGGGTGATATGTCACGTTAGTCACGTTACCATTTGACCTGGGTTACACCCAAGAAGGGTATGATAGGTGAAAATGCCCGCCAGAGGAATCGTAACAAGTACGTTATTGTTTGAATATCAGGCGTAGGTTATGAGTGCCGCCCAGTTTTTCCTACATTCTTATACGAAACTTATGTTAAATGAGGTAGAATACCAATGGCATAATCTACCTGGCCGGAGGCAACCTAGTTGATTATTGGGATCATATTTTATAAAATTTAGGTCTAGTGCAAGCTTTGAGTGATGGCGAGCCGTTTTAGCCTGCCTATCCGGGCTTCTTTTATTTGGAGATTTTTAACTATGAGTAAAGACGAGAGAGTAGGCTCTGATCAGGAATTTAAGGGGCTACGATCGCTCATTTGGCCAATCCATGATTTTGAGTTGAAAAAATTTCTGCCGATGGGATTGATGATGTTGTGCATCTTGTTCATCTATACCCTCGTCAGGGATTTGAAAGATACGTTGATGGTGAGTTGTGCTACCGGCGGCGGAGCCGAAACCCTCGGTTTCTTGAAGCTTTACGGTGTTACACCATCTGCAATCCTTTTTATGATCGTTTTCGTAAAATTGGCTAATGTTCTTGATCGAGAGAAACTGTTCTTCTGCATCGTTTCATTTTTTCTACTTTTCTTTGCTGTATTTGGATTTGTTTTATATCCGTTACGCGACATCTTACACCTATCGCATGATTCGATAACATCTCTTCAAGCATCGATGCCGAGGCTACATTGGGTTTGGCCAGTTATTGGGAACTGGAGTTATGCCCTATTCTACATATTATCGGAGCTTTGGGGAAGCGTCGTCCTGACCGCTTTATTTTGGCAATTTGCTAATGAAATAACGAAGGTAGCAGAAGCAAAGAGGTTTTATAGTCTTTTTGGATTTGTTGGTAATTTTGGTCTGCTTGCATCGGGTTCTGTTATCATCATTTGCGCCAATTTTGCAAAAAACAGTACGGGTATTGAAGGTATCGATGCCTTCGGAATCAATCTCAAGTACCAGATGGGGGCGGTCGTCTTGTTCGGAAGCATTTTACTCGGAATTTACCGATGGATGCAAAGGAACGTCCTGACCGATCCGAGACTCTATAATCCTGGCGAGGGTACAAAAAAGAAGAGCAAACCCAAGCTCGGGTTGATGGAGAGTGCCAAGATGATTTTTACATCTCCTTACTTGCTCATGATTGCAGCCCTTTTGATTGGATATGGAATCTCGATCAATTTGATTGAATGTGTCTGGAAAGGGCAAATCAAAATGCAATACCCAGATGCGAACGACTATAACGCATTAATGGGAAAGCTTTCACTTACGACCGGATTACTTACGATATTCGTTATGCTGGTTGGAGCCAACATTTTGAGGCGTTTTTCGTGGAGAACTGCGGCGCTGATAACTCCCGTTTTCTTATTGGCGACGAGTATCATTTTCTTCGGGGTCGTTATGTATGAAAACTCGAATGGATTAGAATCAAATATCATGGGAGTAGCGGTTCTTTTGGTCGCCGTTATAGTAGGCCTGGTACAAAATGCATTTACTAAGGGAGTGAAATATTCTTTGTTCGATTCGACGACTCAGATGGCTTATATCCCTCTAGATCAGGAGCAGAAGGTGAAGGGGCAGGCTGCGGTAGGAATCATTGCTGGTCGAGGAGGAAAGTCCGGAGGAGCCTTCATACAGTCTTCTTTACTATTGGCCGCGGGAGGGGGTGTGTCTCTTTCGAGTATGGTCGATATCCTGGGATCGATCCTATTTGTAGTCGTGATCCTTTGGATAATTTCAGTTTTCGGACTTAGTAAGAAGTTTGAAGTGCTGACAAAAGAAAGGGAATCCGAAAGTAAATGAAAATTACCCACGCCTAACGATAAGGATGGGCGAGGCGTGTGCCGCCTTTTTTTTTCATGCTGTACGATGAGCAAAAGTTAGGGTGAGTGCTGAGATATATCACCCGGGGGCGGGCCGCCCCACGCCCCCAGCACCGTGAATCTCCTATTCGAAGGAAAAATCGGCCGAATCAACGAAGAAAATTTTCACGGTTGGTGGCAGTCTCTTGACGATAGGCTTTGAACAATCCAGTAGACAGCAATTCATAATCAACAAATACACCAGTCCCCGCACGTTGGTTCAATTTCTCATAGAGTGTTTACCTATGTATAAAGGTTTAATTGTATTGACAAATTAATTCTCCTTGTTTACCCTGATCCTCTCAAGAATTCACCCCTCCCAGGCCGGGAGATATTTCAGGAGAGTCAAGTGTTTCAGAAGTTGACGGCTAGGGCTCGCGACCGGAGTCTAAGAGCCATATTA
>JAIRWL010000032.1 GCA_031268935.1 Holosporales bacterium
TGATGCTCCTGTTTTCTTCGCTCTTTGATTCGAACGTGGGATGCGTCGTCTGGTTCTACCTTACGACCATCCCAACCTTCGTCCTCATCTGCCTGATGGATCGTAAAATACAGAATAAACCTCAGGAATCCCAAATACATCTCAATGATGAAAGTTAATCTCGTACCAAACATGATTTATGATAGTATATCTTTGCGCTAAATGCTGGTTTATTCCTAATTAATCTCCTTTTTCCTGCTTCGTAAGGAGTTTATTACTTCTCTTTACTCATAATTTACGATTTCGCGTTACACTGAGTCTGAACGGCCTTTGCTTGGGAAAGGATGTGTAATGAAAAATCTTATTGTTAGTTTTTTGACGAAGAGTTTGGCAATATTTTGTTTGTCGATATTTTTATGTAAAGCCGATGATGGGGTGAGTGTGGCATATATCATTGGCAGCGAGGATATCGATCCCGTTTTGGGGCAGAGATGGTATAATATAAACTCATCGCTTCCTGAAGCAACTCCTATCGATTCGCTTTTGTTTTCATCTACGTATACCGATTCGCGAGTTGTGATGATACCGAACGGTAGCGTACTGAATTTTGCTGCAAGCGGTGTGTGTGGGACGGGAATCAGAATAGCTTCGACGATGAATCGTGTTCCAAATCCGCTCTTTCTATCACATTCTGGATTGGTGATAAATGACAATCCTGCGGCAATATATGGGATTCTCTGCGGTTTACGAGATGAAAGTGAAAGTACTATATCACGCGATTATCAACCACAAAGGGCTGCTCTGGATCTTATGATCTCAAATCTCACTAGTGAATTTAATCACGTTTTAGGCTTCGCTGATGGAGGTAGTGATTACGTCGCTTCGTTCTGTTTAGAGGCCAATGGTTCAGTCGCTCAGGTTTGCAGGGGTATATTGCCACATGTACAGATTAGATCTCTGCCTACGGTAGTGCATGAATATCGTGGAAATGTTTTCGTTAGACCGCTTTTCATTAGTGCTACGACGACGAGTACTCAGGATTTTCTGAGAGAGAACATCGGACGTCCGTACGAAGGGGTTGGTACGATTAAGGAGATGGTTTTGGCGTCCTCTGGGGCTAATAGCCAAGAAGAAACAAGAAGAGTTTTTTGTAGCGAATTGGTTTCCTTATTTCACAGAAATTGCGGTAATCTCCGAATAGACAACGTAAGTAACGTTATTCCAGAACGTCTCGGATTTGGTGCTGAAGAATATGATTTACTACGATCAATAGCTCGCGAGGAAATTCCATTAAAATTGCTCTATAATTTCGGATCGATAGAGGAAGTATGCTGTTGCTCTAAGGGAAAAGGATGCCTCATGCTATAGGATGCTTTTTTTTACATATGAGTTAGGGATGGAAGGAAATTGATTCCGAACAGGCGTTGTATTGTATCATAGGTCGAGTTTGCTGCTGTTTCGTTTTGGTGATGCTAGGTGGGCATGTTTAGATCTGTCCGTGGAATGAAGGACCTGTATGGACGGGAAGCTGAAAAATACGATTTTATATGTAATAAATTTAGATCTATCGGCGAACGATATGGATTTGAAATGATTTATACTCCGTTGTTGGAATATACGGATGTGTTCTCTAGATCTATTGGCGATGAAACGGATGTAGTTTCGAAGGAGATGTATTCTTTCCTGGATAAAGGCGATGAATCTGTAACCTTGCGCCCAGAGGGAACGGCCGGCGCCATTAGAGCTATCGTTTGCGAGCATTTGGATCAATTTCTGCCTGTAAAGGTGATGTATTGTGGGGAGATGTTCAGATATGATAGACCTCAAAAGGGGCGGTTCAGGCAGTTTCGCCAGTTCGGCATCGAATGGATTGAAGAAAAGAATCCGTATACCGATGCCATCACGATTGCTATCGCCGTCGATTGTATTCAATCAATCGGGCTATTTGATTTTAAAGTGTTGATCAATTCTTTAGGAGATGAAGAAACTCGAGAAAATTATACCAAGGCGATCGTTAAATACCTATCGAGACATGAAGATATGTTGTCGATAGAGTCTCAAGCTCGATTAAAAAAGAATCCATTAAGAATTCTTGATTCCAAAAATAATCAAGATATTGAAATATGCTCGATGGCACCTATTTTTATTGACTATCTTAGTAAGGAGGCTAGACTATATTTTAATAAGGTATGCTCTCTATTGGAAGATTACGGAATAAATTACGAGATTAATCATTTTTTGGTTAGGGGACTAGATTACTATAGTCATACTGCATTTGAGATCCAATCGACATCGAGCTCATATCGTGATGCCCTCGGGGGAGGAGGGAGATATGATCGGTTGCTTTCTGTTTTCGGAGGCCAGGACGTTTCTGGGATCGGATTCGCAATCGGAATTGAAAGGTTAATGATTCTGATGGATAGTCTCTTTGTGCAAAAAAACAGACGGAAAATTGCCGTTATTCCGGTATCTGAAACGGAGAATAGCTTTGCTTTTTCTGTCTTTAGAAATCTCCAGGAATGTGAATTACCGGTGGAATTCATTCATCATGGAAATCTCAGCAAAAAGATGAAGATTGCGGATAGATTAGGTTGTAACATCGCCATCCTATTAGGTGAAAATGAAATTCAGGATAAAACAGCCACTGTTAAATTTATGAATTCATGCGATGCTGCAATGAAAACCAAAATAATTAAATTAGATGATATTATAAACTTCCTGAGATGTAATTGATGAGGTTTTAACGCATAGATGCAAAATCCCGATTCAGTATTGTTGTCGAGGCTAGAGAGATTATCTTTGTGGGCGGCTGGAAAATCGATGTGGCCTTTGGCATGTGGCCTGTCATGTTGCGCAATCGAGATGATGCACGCAGCAGCCAGTAGGGTCGATTTGGATAGATTTGGATGCTTGTTTAGAGTTAGTCCAAGACAAGCCGACTTGATGATTATCGCTGGGACAGTAACTAAGAAAATGCTTCCTAAATTAATAACTTTGTATGATCAGATGTTGTCTCCAAAGTATGTAATCGCGATGGGGAGTTGCGCCATCAGTGGAGGGTTATACGCCGATTCCCCTACGGTCGTTCCTGGGATTGGCAATTCGATTCCGGTCGATGCGGAAGTTTATGGTTGCCCGCCCGCTCCAGAAGAATTAGCTAAGGTGATTTTAGAGCTTCAGAGAAGTAGGGCGGGGAATATTCCAAGAAGCAGGATGCAAAAATAAGAGATTACTAAGGAGGTCATTTGATAATTATCGCATAAACCATCGGTTTGAATGGCTATTTGTGAGAGATTCTTTTTTTTACAGAACATTGAATGATATGTAAACAAAGTATAAGCTGATAATGCGGCGATGATTGATAGCGTAATGATCGGTATAATGATGCCTTTTAATTTGATAATAGAATAAAATGATATTGTTTCTGCGATAAATCCAGACGTATATGGGGCCCCGATGAGTGCGAGAGATACAAAAAGTAGCAGAATTTTTGATTTATGAGATTGCGTTGTAGAATTCTTGATGATAGATATCGATCTTGTTTTGAATAGATTTTCGATAACGTCTGACGTAAAAAACATCAGTATCGCAGTTAATCCGTGTTGCAAGGTTGAGAAAATAAATTGATTTCTATTAACATCACTCAAAAATATCATGAAATACAAATTCATATGAATTATCGAAAAATAAGAAAAAATTCGCTTAAGATCTTCTTGAAACATAATACTTATCACGGCAAACGACATGCTTACGATAGATGCTATAATAAATATTTCACGGTATCGGGAGGTGTATTCTGGAAAAAGCGGATCTATAAATCTAATCAATATGAGCGTACTGAATTTTAAGACGATTGATGCTAAAAGCGCTGAACATATTACATTGGATTTCGTATGGACAATTGGAAGCCAGCTGCATAATGGCCAAATCGGCATCTTGATTCCAATGCCAATTATTAACAACCAAAATATATTTACGTTTTTTACACCGATTTTATAGATTTCAAAAAGATTCGGTGATTTAGCTTCAATGTATATCATAATAATGGCAATTAAAATTAGTAAAGCGCTAAGCATGCTATATGAGATGTATAGTAAGACGTAATTAGATTTTGCTCCTGTCCAAGATAACATCATAGAATATATTGGAATTAGAGTTGCCTCCATGCAGAAGAATAACATGAATATGTTTGCAGAATAGAAGGCTCCAATCGCGAATGCTTCAAAAAGCAATAGTGATATGAAGAAGCTTTTGATGTTATGGATTTGTCGTTTCCAAAGCCACATTACCGATAAAAAACATACTAGGCTAATGAGTGTTACAAACATCATCGAGCAATCGTCTACATTTGTCGAATATCGCATTGGTAGTTTATTGATAAAGTTGGGTACTGCCTCGTGAATCACAATTTTTGAAAAATTTGGAATAAATAGTTGAAGAATGGCGAGTATGAGTGTGGAGGAGGTAGTCCATAAGGACGCAAGTTTTACATTTTCAGTTCTGTTCTTATCGATACTCGCGACGAACAAAGTCCCAAGCAGTGGAAGGAGTGTTATGATATATGAAACGTGAAGAGCTAGCATTTCTATTACTTCAACAACATAAGAGTTGACACGAAATTTATGACGATCCCCAGAATAATCCAGCCGATGTGAGAAGAGATTGATTTTCTATGATGGCGAGATAAAAATAACTGAATGCAATGCAGCGAACTGATTGAGGATCCATGCATGAAATCGAAAAGTTTTTGATTACAATTAGATATTGCTGAAGAAGCGGATATGGTCGTATCTTTAATAAAATCACGCATAAGGTAAATTATTCCTCTTTTTCTGAATGATTCGTAAAACGTTTTTGCTGAGGTGATTCCGATTTTGGTGTGGAAATACCTCATCGATAGCCAAGTTGCGATAATTGCGATTAGTATTTGTCCGAGCTCTGCCACGTCTTCTACGAAGTAGTCTAAGAAATTCCTGGAACAGGTCATTAATTTATCAAATTCGAAGTGCAATTCACCCAATTCATACACCCTCCATGATGCAAAGGATCCGCAGATGGCAATTCCGGTCAGCAACCAGATCGCGGAAACGGAGAAGGAGTTAGCTCCCGAGGCGCACGAAAGAGCTTTATCGTCAGCCTTAGAGTTTCCGTACAATGAAATGAGAATCATCCTGAAGATAGCCGAGATGGATAAAATATTTGCGATGGCGATTACGGAGGATACCATTGCATTATCATAAAGTTGTAGTACCCCGGCAAGTGATATTTTTGCAAAAAATCCGACGCAAAGCGGAAACCCGGCAGATGCAAGAAAAGCAATCCAGACAACGTCAGTTATTTTGGGGATGTATTCGCACAATCCTCCCATCTTCAAAATGTTTCGTTCTCCGGACATGGATGCCATGACGTACGAGAAGCTCAGGAATAGCATGGATTTAAAGAATGCATGGCATATAAAGTACAGAATTGCGACAGATGTACTTTCAATTCCGCATGCGACAAACATAAGTCCGATAGATGAGCTGGTTAGACATGCCATGATCTTTTTTATATTGCTGTGTAAAAGGGCTTTACACCCCATCCAAAACGCCGTCGCTAATCCAACGTAAATCATTATATCCTTCGTTATTTGGAATTTATCAAAAATGAAGAAGCATTTCGTAATAAAAAGCACTCCAATTCCGACGATTGTTGCTGTATGCAACAAAATCGAAACGAAGGTATTGGCCTTAACGGCATCGAGTAACCAGAATGAAAACGGCAGCTGAGCTCCCTTGCATAAACACGCAATAGTCAATAGAATGGCCGGGATAAATAGAGCGGTATAATTAGCCGAAGAGCAGAAATTTTTTATATCAACGAATTCGAAACTATCGACGGTTAGGCCGATCATTCCGGTTGCTATAAGGAATAGAAGGCTAGCAAGTTTGTTTAACAGAAATACGTTTGTTGATTCTTTCGTTGCATCATTTTCAACTCCAACCAAAATTGCTGAAATAATACCAAGCGCTTCAATTCCCACAAAAAATTGAAAAATATTACTCGATAGAATAGTAAGATTCATAAAAAATACAAATATATTTAATGTGCTCAGTTTTCGATTCAGACTTTCATCGTTTGGATATAGATGTACGGCAAGATATAGGCATGACAAAATGGAGCATACGATCACACATATCATTAAGCTAACCGTACTCGAAATTAGAGAAAAGTGAATGTTAATGCAATCGAGATTGAACCAATCTATAGAAATGGATTCATTTGGGCAAAATATACATAAAACAAACATAATTAATGAAGAAAATGCACCAATTTTCGGTATTTTGTTTGCTCTTAATAATCCAAATATTCCTGATAATCCAAATATTCCTGATACGAGTAGAGATAAAAGCGGAATCAGGGCCAACATATCTTTTTTTTATTCAACGCATTGACGACGTATTATTTATGATCGTGAAGAGAACGCTAAATGTCAAACAGCCGAGAATTACGGCAACCAAGATAACGACATGCTCTGCATCGATGCATCTTGCTGGAGCGTAGCTAAAATTGATGATGCTTGCAAAAACAGAAATTTCTAAAGATATAAACGTTTTTAGTAAATCACGTTGTTTAAAGGCACCGATCAATCCAATACAGAACAGAAAACAGCTTAATAGAAAAACAGCGCCAGCCTCAAACATCTCAATCACGATTAGCAGGTACTACTTCTAAGATGTATTATAACTCAATTCAATTGGAACGGTTGGGCTTTTTAGTTTTAGCAAGTCGAGAGGGTTTTGCCGTCGTCTTTTTGTCGTGCTTCGTAGGTTTTTGAGAACTATTTTTAGCAGATTTGCTTCTATTAACATTTGGCTTGTTTTTTCCTTTGGTGATAACACTACCTTTTGGGATAACCTTAGATGAATGATTGGTGGAGATGGTCTCTTTATTGACAACCTGAGGCTCGACCTTTCCTATAAAGATTTCATTGTCGATTTTCACCACATCTTCATCTACTGCATACATTTCATCCAAATCTTCCGGTTTCATTTTTTCTAATTCTAAGATTTCTGCGACAGAGAATTCCTCACATTCATATATGATGCTTTCGCTTGGCGGAGTGACAATCGCTGGTTGCGGCTTCCGATCCATTTTTTCTATTTGATCCATTAGACTCTTTCTCTTTTTATCTTGTTTCGTTTTAATTTTCTTGAGTGATGAGCAAATAGTATATCCATGTAAGTATTTATTTATAAGAAAGGCAGCATACAAATCTCTGGATTTACCAGAATCACCACCCATCACGACGACAAAAACTCTTTTTGAATTGCCAGATGAATTATATTTTTTGGCCGTGACGAATAAATTGAACCCTGAGGCATATGTGAATCCGGTTTTTCCTCCATCAGTGCCCTTACACCAATTCAGGATTTTGCAATGAGTATTATGGGTTCGTCCATTATAACAAAACGATTTTATAGAAAAAAGATACCAGTATTGTGGGAAATCTTTAAAAATCGCCATTCCGAGAGTAGCGATGTCCTTCGCACATGTTACCTGCCTTGAATTCGGCAATCCAGATGGATTTGCAAAATATGTATTTTTCATGCCTAGTTGCTTAGCTTTTGCCGTCATCATACGGCCGAACTTCTCGGTACTGCCAACTAATCCCTCGGCTATCACGACGGCGGCGTCATTCGCCGATTTTACGAGTAATGCCTTGATCAAATTTAGAACAGTAATCTTTTCCCCGACTCTGAGATCCAATTTACTGGGTGCTTGCTTTGTCGCTAATTTAGATACTTTAAATTTTGTATTGAGAGTTATTTTGTTTTGTTTGATCGCCTCAAATAGGAGATAAATGGTCATCATTTTTGTTAATGATGCTGGATAGCGAGTCGCCTCAGCTTGATTGCTAAAAGCGATTTTGCGATTTGCATCATAATCGATTACTATCGCTGCTTTCTTTTCACAAAGGCCATGGCCAATGAAAGCGCTAGAAAGCAACAATAAATAAGTAATAAATTTATAAATATAATTAACAGACAACGATCTTGAAAAGGTAGAGGATGATAGTAGAGACAAGAGCGATATTATACAATAATCGTTGCCGAAGTGAAAGCGCTGAGTAAAGTTGTCTTTTTTAGAAGGTGATATACTTTTTTAAGTGTAACGCATCGCAAAAAACGCCAATAATGAGTCTCTGGTGGCGGTGATTTGTGACTCTTTCCCACGTTTAATATTTATTTCGTTATCCAAGATCCTAGCGAATGCTTTTTTCTGTTTGTCAGATGTGAGGCCAGTGTAGATCAATTTGCGTTGCAAAATACGATGAATTAACATGGAGTCGTTTGTTACAGAGTTTTCCAAGATACCGTCATCCAATGAAATATCTTTGTATTTCTTGTAGGTTGTTACGGGTTGATTTGCTTTTTTTTGCTTTTCATCTGATTGATTATGTTCATCTCCGAAGATATTGATTTGAAGTATTTCCATAAATTTCTTAAATCTCCTCAGAAATCGAAGTATTTTCAGAATCGTGTTTTCCGAATATGAATGCATCTCTATTGAGTCGACTAACTCCGTTGAGTAAAGTTTCTTTTACAAAGCACTTATCCAGCAGAAATTGAATTTCTACTTTAATATCATGTGGTACGTATATTTTAATAATTTCTTTCATTTTTTGAAGCGGAGAATTTCTTTGATCCAATGAATGGCGTTTAGGCAAGAATTTAATGTATTTTTCGAAGGCTAGCGGTCCTATTACTACTTTAATTCCTTTCGCGGTGTTCCATGTTTTGTTTCCAAGGATGAAATCTCGCCCCAATCTATTGAATCTACTTTTTCGGATTCCCAAAGCGCTCTGAAGTGTTTTATCGGCTTCATCAAATCCACCAACAAATTGCTCAATTTTTACAGGAAGGTCAAAAAAGCTAGACAAAATAACCCTCAATCCTTCGCTAGATCTTGTGTTTTTCCAAAGTAAATTATGGCACGAAATTTTGAATTGTTCAGGGATGGTGGATTGCTCAATGAGTTTATCGGTGTAATTTTCATGATTCTCAAATCCAGATAGACTAAACATTATGTTTCCGAAAATTGATTCTTTGAGTTTGCAGGAAACACAACTCAAGTCGTATTTTTTCATGTACTGATATCTGAGGAACAAAATTCTATTATTAAATATATCAAAAAAATCTATAATAGATTGACGTGAAGTTTTATTATGAATAATGAATTTTTCGACATAGCAATCTGGGAGAGTTCCTTCAATTCCAGCAATTCCATATAGATTAGTAAATAATTCTATGTAATTATCTTTTACCCCCTCGACAACAGAAATATCAGAAAATTTGGATCTAAAATTGATTTTACTTTTTATTTCGATATTGGCGCTATGTATGTTTTGATTCGAAGAAATAGAAATATTTTGAGCGGCGAGTGCGACATCAACGGCCTTGACGAAGGTAAACTTCTCAGGAGAATACATCAATTTATCTATTAAAGAGCGATTATCTGGGGCGAGGCGACGACGAGGCTCTAGATACTTCGATATTCGTCTCCTAGAAAAACGAAACATCGCATACGATCTCACGAATAAGGAAGACTTTGGTTGCGGGGGCTGGATTTGAACCAACGACCTTCAGGTTATGAGCCTGACGAGCTACCAAGCTGCTCTACCCCGCTTCACGAATTCATTACATCGTATCGTATAATCGTTCTAATTTCAATAAAAATATCGAGTTCCCTATTTATTCAACAATCCAATTGCTAACAGCCCGCAAAATACTGCCTGTATGATACCGAAAACATCAACAAACTTAGAACTATTGATGGTTTTAATTGTGGTGAATATTATTGGATATGCTAAAAAAATTATAAATCCCATCTTAGTTATGAGACCTAAATAAATCAAAATTGGGACAATTGCAAAACTTAGATGAACTGATGAAAATAAAATAGTATATGCGATCTTCAATCCCATAACAGATGGTAGAGTTTTGGTTTTCCCGAGATCAAAATCAAAATCTCGAATATTGTTGGCTAATAGAACGCACATCGTTAACAACCCGATTGGTATCGATATTAACATATCTTGCCAACAAACCTGGTTCGCTAAAGAAAAAATGCACGAAAAAACTAGAAGCGGTCCATATGCAATAAATACTCCGATCTCCCCTAGAGCTTTGTATTTATATCCAATCGGCCATTCGCTATAAAATAGTGCGAGGCCGGCCCCTACAAAGCCCGGGACTAATAGGATGAGAGACGAGGTGATCGTGGCCATGATGCCTGAAGCTATGGCCGTCAAAAAGGCTGATATACCGAGCCTGAGGACATATTTTGCCTCGACAATACCAGTTACGAGTCGATATCGCGGACCATCTACATTTCCATCATCGACTCCCTTTAGGCAGTCTCTATACTCAGAGACAGTGTTAACCGATAGATGAAACAAAAGAATCGCGATGGAGACGAAAATGTATGCCATTATATTTAGAGAATCGTACCGTGACCGACAATACAAGTAGCAACACAAAATTGGCCCGACAGACATCCCCAAGGCATGAACACGCGCCACTCTAGCATATCGAACTACAACTGACATTCGAATTTTCGTATTGAAGAAGCTATCCGCTCAATGGAAAACATAAATCAACATTGACGTTAAAGGAATCTTAACATTTTATCTCCAATCTTTGCGCGAAAAGTTAGGAATTTTTTCGGGAGATTTTTTGTGATATTAAAATTTGTATCGACGTTGGTAGCGCTTACTTACCTCACATTTTCGATGGGAGGGGAATCTCTGGAGTGGGAGCGAGGTGAGGCGGCGTTTGGGAGTGCTTCGAGTCTCGAAAATGAATGCGAAGAAGTCAGTTCACCTGAGGCGGACGGGGCTCTTCCCTTAAGTAGGTCAGCAATGAGTCCTGCCCACGTTGGATTCGGGGAAAGCTTGGACGCGATCCCACCTTACCTGGATTCAGATGATGGTTCTCCCCTGATGAGAGCAATACATGATGACCCGGGGATGTATGCCTGGTGGCCGTCACATCTCGAAGTAACTCAAACGAGCACGATAAACCGTGAAGAAGTCCACTTACTCGAAGGCCAGCGGTGCGAACCTGATGCATTTAGGAGTGAGGAGATACTGAATGTTTCTAACGGCCCCTTGAGAGACTACGGGCTCGGAGACGGGGCAGGGGGTCGCCTCCCTTTCGCTACTCACTGGCCGGAGCTGGGTCCGAATCATTTCGGCGCGGCCCTAGTCGAAGTCGCTCGAGCTCAAGGGCGAAATTTCTGCCTAATACAGCTCATGGTATTTACTGAAGTGGTGGTATTGGGGTTTTGCATATATCAATATGTTAATCTAATGAAATAAAAATAGGCTCTAAAAAATAGAAATCTGGGGGTTTTGATCCGGTATAAGGAGCTAGTTCTTAGCCGGATCAAGCTGATTGTTTTTCCATATTATGGGCGTAGCTTTCCATTACTCATGAGAGATACGTCTTGCTTTGTGCTCTGGCTTGGAATAACAATTAAGCTCATATTTGTTTTGTTTCTTGAAACTTGTTCTCTGATGTCTGTTGCGCTCGATAAAATAGAGTACGAATTATCGTTTCTAGTCGAATCCTTCGATTGTAAAATCGTCAGAGTTGCCTTTCTAAAGACCGGAAAAAACAGGACTTTACAAGTAATGATAGAGAAAATGGACGGAAGTTCTGCAACGATGAAAGATTGCGAAGATGTTGGGCGAGCTCTTTCAATTAAATTGGACGTGATTGATCCAATTAAGGAGCATTATTCGCTTGAAATTTCATCGACTGGAATGGATAGGCCATTAGTTAAATTCTCCGATTTTGAAAGATTTTGTGGAAAGAATGTCGTCGTTAAAACTTATGTTCTTAAAGATGGAAGAAAAATATTTAAAGGAATCTTGGAATCGGCGACTGAAAATGGTATAAAGCTAAGATCTAGAGCGCAGTTACAAGATGGTTTTGAAGAAGTAGATTTGCGGTATGATGAGATTAGTAGTGCGCATATCGATGGCTTTTTAGATCATAACAAAGGAGACTTTTTACGTGAGCAGAAAGATAAAGGCAGAAACAAAGGTTCATGAGGTAGCCTTTAAAAATGAAATTTTACAAATTGCTGATATCGTTGCGAGAGACAAGGGAATAGATCGGGAAGAAATCTTGGGCGCAATGGAATGCGCCATTCTTAAAACTGCCCAAATGAAATATGGCGAAGAGAGAGAGCTAAAGGTAGTTATCGATAGAAAAACTGGCGAGATTGAAATTTATAGAACGTTAAAAGTTGTTGAGAGAGTCAAGGACGGTAATACCGAAATATCAGAATTAGATGCTTTACGATTAAATTCGGAAGCAAGAATTGGAGATGAAATAAATGATCAGCTACCGGCAATCGACTTTGGAAGAATCGGGGCTCAGGTTGCGAGGCAAATTATTGTTCAGAAAGTAAAGGTTGCGGAACGGAAGAAACAATATGAAGAATTTGAAGGTAGGGTTGGAGAAATTATAACTGGAATCGTCAGAAGAATTGAATTTTCTGATGTGATGATTGATATCGGCAGGACAGAGGGAGTAATCAGAAAGTCTGAATTAATTCCGAATGAAGTTTTCAAGGTTGGAGATAGGATCAAAATCCTTTTGAGTGGCTTAAACAAGGATCATTCGGGGCCTTTATTGCATCTTTCTAGAACCAGTCCCAATTTTTTAAGGAAGCTGTTTGAGCAGGAAGTGCCGGAGATTTACGATGGGATTATCAAGATCGTATCGATTGCTCGTGATCCGGGGAGCAAGGCCAAGATTGCCGTCGCAACTTCTGATCCAAATTTGGATCCGATTGGAGCTTGTGTGGGAACGAAGGGGTCTAGAGTTCAGGCGGTAGTCGATGAGCTTAAGGGTGAGCGAGTCGATATTGTACAATGGTCTGATAATCCGGCTATTTTTATCGTAAACAGCTTGTCTCCGGCTGAGGTTTCTAGAATCGTCATGGAAGAATCAGGAAATAAGGTTGAAGCCGTGGTGCCGGACGATCAGTTAAGCGCCGCCATCGGAAGGCGTGGGCAGAATGTCAGGTTAGCGTCAAAATTAACTGGATGGACGATTAGTGTTACGACCGAGAAAGAAGATTCTGAAACTAGAGCTAGAGAAAGTGCTAGAATTCTAGGTGTATTTATGGAAAACCTCGATGTCGATGATATGGTAGCGAGACTATTGATGGGGGAAGGGTTTTCGAGTATCGAAGATTTAGTGAATGCCTCAATCTCAGAACTGGCTTCGATTGACGGATTTGACGAGGGGATAGCTACCGAAATTCATCAGAGGGCTGTGGTATCGATGGAGAAAAAGAAGGCCGATGTCGAGAGGTTGTGCTCCGAGAAGGGAGTATCCAAGGAGTTAATGGAATACAAACTTCTTAGACTCGATTTGCTGGAATTACTCGCAAAGGCCGACATTAAGACCCTCGAGGATCTCGGATCCTTGTCCGCTGATGAGTTATTGGATATAACGGGCGATTTACTGACCAAGCATGAGTCCGAAACGCTCATCATGAAAGTTCGTGAAGGGTGGTTTTAGGGGAGTTATAATTAAAAATGAGAGGAACAGTTCATAGATGGTAAGCGGAAATGATCATGAGGATAACAAGAAGCGGCAGACTATCTCGTTGCGATCTGCCGTCGCGGTTAATTCTAGAAAGAGTCATGCCGGAAATAGGACTGTTGAAGTTGAAATAAAGAGGAAAAGGTCTGGCTTAACGATAGAGGCCGATGAACTAGGCTCGATGGAAAATCCAGCGAGATTCTCGGACGCCTCTGGGTCGAAGGCGGTGCATGGAAATCTGACTGATCAAGAATTTAATGCCAGGGTTAAGGCTTTGCGGGAATCGATGAAAGAAGAGGATGCCGCAGATGATATTATCCAGGAGAAGGTCCTGGACGATATGATTACTGAGGATGAGGCGACGCATGCTGAAGTCGAGCAGGGAGAAGGGACTCGAGGGGCGATCGAGGTTGAGGCCGAGGTAACTCCTAAAACCAAACCAGTAATTTCTCAGAAAGCGAAAAAAATGAGCAATGAAGATATCGTTGCGAACTCTACCCCGGTTGTATTCAGTGTGTATGATCCTCCGAAGCGGGATGAACGCCCTAAACAGGCTACGGGGACAGGAAATCAGGAATCTGATCGAGAAAAACAGCCTCAGCCAGTGATAAACAATGCTAATGCCAATACAAAGGCGCGCCCCAGAGATGGTGCCGATGATGAGGCCGCAAAAAAGCGAGCTAAGATTTCCGTTAAAAGCAATTATTCGGATAAGAAAGATGGCGGGAAAAGGGTATCGAGAGCCGTTCTTAATCGTGTCCTAAGTAGCGACGCCGAGGAGCGTTCGATGTCGATGGCGGCCTTAAGACGCGCCAGAATGAAGCAGAAAAATGCCAAGCAAGGCAACGAAGTAACGAAGGTGATCAGAGAGGTTAGTATTCCGGATACTATTACGGTCGGCGAATTAGCGAATAGGATGGCCGTGAGGTCATCGGAGGTGATCAGATACCTAATGTCGACCGGGACGATAGCGACGGTTAATCAAAGGATGGATGGTGATACGGCCGAGGTGATTTGCGAAGAGTTTGGACATACACCGAAAAGGATTTCTGAATCTGATATCGAGAACGATATCATTAATATCATCGATGCTCCTGAAATGCTCGAAGTTAGACCGCCAATAATAGCGGTTATGGGGCATGTCGATCACGGGAAGACGACGCTTTTAGATACCCTCAGAAAGTCTAATGTCGCGCGAAAGGAGGCGGGTGGAATTACTCAAGGAGTCGGTGCCTACCAAATAACGACCAGCGATGGAAAAAAGATTACGTGTATTGATACTCCTGGGCATGCGGCATTTGCTGGAATGCGAACCAGAGGGGCTATTTTAACCGATATTATCGTTCTCGTTGTGGCGGCCGATGATGGCGTGAAAGATCAAACAGTCGAAGTTATCCGGCAGGCTAAAGATCAAAATGTACCGATTATTGTTGCGATTAACAAGATTGATAAGCCGAATACAAATATCGATAAACTAAAATCAGAGTTAATGACTCATGATATCATTCTAGAGGATTTTGGAGGAGATGTCTTAAGTGTGGAGATTTCTGCTCTGCATAACAAGAATCTCGATGGCTTGATGGATGTGATTCTATTGCAAGCCGAGATGTTGGAATTGAAGGCCAATAAAAATAGGAAAGCTGTTGGCACCGTTCTCGAATCGAGGATAGACAAGGGACGTGGTATCATAGCCTCCGTCATTATTCAGCACGGAAAATTATCGGATGGAGATATTTTTGTAGCTGGTTGTGCATTCGGGAAAGTCAGAGCCATTTATGATGATCAAGGGAATCGGATCGAGACAGCCCTTCCTTCTGATCCTGTAGAAATCGTCGGATTTAATTCAGCCTGCGGCCCGGGAGATGTATTATCGGTGTTGGACAGTGAGCAGAAGGCGAGAGAGATTGCCGAGTATAGGCAGAGGGTTACGTCTGGAACGGCGGCTCGGAAGACGGCCGCTAAATCGATTGATCAAATGATGAGCGAAGAAGGTATGGGGATTACGATCCTGAATATCTTCGTTAAGGCCGATGTTTTTGGCTCGTTGGAGGCGATTGTGGCATCGATTGGCGTAATTCGGCATCCAGAGATAAAGCTTAACATAGTTGATACGGGAGTGGGTATTATTAGCGAAAGTGATATCGATTTCGCTAAAAATACGAGTGCGATTATCGTTGGATTTAACACCAGCTCGACGGTGGCCGCGAAGAATGTAGCCAAACTTTATGGAATTAACATTCTGCATCATAGTGTCATTTACCACATGACCGAAGAGTTAAAGGGGATGGTAGCGTCGATGTTATCTCCGATAGCAGAGGAGCGTTATACTGGTACGGCCGATGTTAGGAAGATATTTTCGATTAGTCGGATCGGAACGATTGCTGGTTGTTGCGTTGTCGATGGAATGATCAAACGCAGTGATTCGATAATAAAAGTAATGCGTGGTGGGAAATGCGTTTTCGAAGGGAAGATCAGGTCGATGAAACATGAAAAGGATGAAATCAAGGAATCGCGCCAATCGCATGAATGTGGAATTTTGGCTGATGGATTTAATGATTTTATAGAGGGCGATCAAATCGAGTGCTACGAGATAATTTTAAAAGCGCGATCTGTGGATTAGGATTTTTATTGTGTGGATGTTCGTCTACTCGATATTTGGTGAATGATGATGCCGTGTGGAGGGAAAGTGATGGCCCCGTAGTCGTCGATTTTGTAGCGGAGCCGTATTTTCAGTACATACTTAGAGAAATCATAGAAAATGATCTGAGATCATTTGGGTCTAATTTTCAGAAACTGAAGATCAAAGTAGAGATTACGGATTCGGAAGAGCCGGCTGCTTTTTCTGAAAAAGAAATTATCAAGGAGCACAAGCGAATAGTAGCTAAAATTAAAATATATGATAAGAATAGTGACGTGATATCAGAGAGTTCTGTAGATACATTTGCAATGTATGATGTGAGTGACGAGTTTCCATATTCTGGAAAGGCATCGAAAAAATCGGCGGTAGACTTGATGTTGACTGAATTAGGTCATGCCATAGCAATGAATATTATCGCCATACTCGAGAAGAATAATTAAGTATTACGCAAGAAAAATCCTAAATCCCTAGATGCGGCAGAGGAGGCTCAACTGAAGCGAGGAGGTATTCTATCCTTGGATTACTAGCATTGGATTACTGGACCGCAACTGATCTTTTTAGTAAACTGAAGGAGTATAGCACGGTTAATTTTAAGATGGGCTAGGTGTTTGTAGTAAGGTTTTTAGAAAAAATTGGCCAGGTTTTTATATCATTTTTGATGGCGATTGGTGAGATTACGGTTTTTTCATATCGTAGTCTTTCGGCTGGTATTAGGCCTCCGTACTACTGGAAGCAGATTGCGCAACAGTCATTGCAAATAGGATATTTCTCTTTGCCGGTCGTTGGTATGACGGCATTGTTCGTCGGCGTAGCGATGGCGCTTCAATGTTACTTGGGTTTCTCAGAATTTACTGCCGAGACCGCTATTCCTTCTGTAGTCATGATTGCCATGACTCGAGAACTTGGCCCAGTACTGACGGCTTTGATGGTCGCCGGAAGACTGGGGGCCTCCATGACGGCTGAGATTGGAACGATGATGGTGACCGAGCAGATTGATGCTCTGACGACCCTTTCGGTAAATTCTCATAAATATCTTGTCTTTCCGCGATTATTGACTGGCAGTCTACTGTTGCCATTCTTAGTATTCGTAGATGATATCATCGGAATATTGGGGGGTTATTTGACGGGGGTATATTATCTTGGTTTTAATTCATCGAACTATATCCATAATACTTTTTCGAGCATGAGTTCCCAGGATGTGATTTCTGGCTTGATTAAAGGAGTAGTATTTGGCTTCACGATCTGTCTTATGGGTTGTTACCATGGATATTCTTCTCAGGGAGGGGCCGAGGGTGTTGGCCGCGCGACTACGAACTCAGTCGTCGCATCATCGATTATGATTTTGTTGCTGGATTGCATTTTAACTTTTGTTTTGTTCTAATCGTGAGGGCCGATACGTGAGCTTTATAATAGAAATTGAAAATCTGAAGAAATCATTTGGAAAGAAAACAATCTTACATGAGGTTTCTTTGAATATTAGTCCTGGGGAGTCGTATGTTATCATCGGTGGATCCGGGACTGGAAAGTCCGTCCTCATAAAATGCATTCTTAGGCTCTTGGATATTGATTCCGGCATCGTCAAAATTAATGGAAAAAATGTCAACGATTTGCCGCAAAGCGAAATGCTCAAAACTCTCTTAAGGTGCGGCGTCTTGTATCAGGGAGGGGCCTTGTTTGATAGCCTCAATGTTATCGATAACGTTTCTTTCGGTTTAGTTTATGGATATAGAAAATCGACCAAAGAGGCGTATAAAATTGCAATCGATAAGTTGGAAGCGGTCGATTTGGATGAAAAAATTGCCTTCTCATTTCCATCTGAATTATCTGGTGGGATGAAAAAACGGGTGGCCCTGGCTCGGGCGATTGCTACTGATCCAGATATCATATTTTTTGATGAGCCGACGACTGGACTCGATCCGATAACGAGCGGGACGATCAATGAACTTATCGTTAAGTGCACCAAAGAGATGGGCATTTCTGCTCTTTCGATAACTCATGATATAAACAGTTTGAAATTTATAAGCGATCGCGTTGGCCTTTTACATGGAGGACGTATTATTTGGGAGGGATCGAAAGGAGATTTGATGACGACCGACGATCCTTATGTGCAGCAATTCATAACGGGATCTCCGATCGGTCCATTCACAGGGAAAAATGACTGACTATTTTATAAAGACGATTCGACATTCGACACTAGTGGCTTCGGCGGCCGGTTCTATCGTGACCAAGTCTGGCATTTTTGACCAGAAAAGGGCTTTTTTGTCCGGGCTATTTCATGATATCGGAAAATTTTTTGTATCTGAAACTGAAAAATATAAACACCCTCGAATAGGATATGAAATATTTAAAGATTCTCATAAAGAATTAGCTAAAATTTGTATTTCCCATCCATTTCCAGTTTTCGATAATTTTGAATATATAAAATACTATTGCCATGATGATACTGAAGAAGCGGAAAAGATTATTGAAATTCTTAATAGGATAGAAGAAGATGATTTCTATATTCAATTGATTCAGTATTGTGACAAAATTACCGGAATAGATCGTTATATGACGATTGAAGAAAAGTTTAATTGGTATGTTAAAAAAAATGGGCTAATTCCACCGGAGATCATCCGACCTAATTTTGACAAGCTTCCGGAGATGATCCGACGTAATTTTGATAAGCTTAAAGAGTTAGAATCTCAATTTGGTGATTTGATCGATTACACTCGAGTGATATAATTAGACGTTTTTCCTAGTAACGAAAAAGGGAAGTGCATCTCCGGCGAGGTGCTTGTTTGAGCTGAGTGATAAAATGAAATTTACGTTTGATTGGCTAAAAGATCATCTGCAAACCGACTTGAGTTATCGAGAAATTGCGGATATGTTTACGAACCTCGGAATTGAGGTGGAAGAAATATTAGATAATGTTCTGAAATTTCAAGATTATGCGATTGGATTTATAAGAAATGCTAAACCTCATCCGAATGCTGAGAGGCTGCAAATTTGCGAGGTTGATATCGGTGATAGGGTCCTTAACATAGTATGCGGTGCAGACAATGCGCGTTCAGGAATATATGTAGTGGTTGCTAAAGTTGGGGCCCTCATTCCTTCCACGGCGACTCGATTGAAGAAAAGTACGATTCGCGGGATTGAGAGCGAGGGGATGATGTGTTCGGCCGAAGAGTTGCTGCTAGAGGGCGGTAGGATTGCCGGGATAATTGAATTGGCCCAAGATTCGGTGATCGGAGGAAATGTTGCTCAGGCGCTAAAAGTAGCTGATGTAGTGTTCGATATCAGTATCACCCCGAATCGGGCGGATTGTTTTAGTGTTCGAGGATTGGCCAGGGATTTGGCTGCCGCGGGCGCGGGGAAGTTACTTCCCCTGCCACTACTCAATATTGCGGAAAATATCGAAAATCCGACGAATGTTGATGTGCGGACTGGAAATTGCTCATATTTTTCAACGATGGCGATTAAAGGAATTTCTGGCCGAACTCCGGATTATATCGAAAGAAGGTTGCGCGCGATTGGGCAGAGATTAATTCATTTCCCAGTCGATATTGGAAATTACATATGTTTTGATCTCGGGCAACCACTGCATATCTTCGATCTCGATAAAGTGTCATCTGATCTCATCGTTAGAGAATCGGTGGCCGGTGAGAAATTGAAAACCTTGAATGGAGAGGAAACGATTTTACCGAATGGGGCTATCGTAATAGCTTCCGAGGACAAAATATTGTCGATTGCAGGGATTATGGGTAGTGAGGCTTCGGCTTTTTCTGAGAATTCTCGAAATATACTGATTGAGGGAGCTTATTTTGATAAAATTGCTATCGCAAGAGCTGGGCAATTTTTGAGAATAAATACGGATTCGAGAACTAGATTTGAGAGAGGAATTGATCCTGATCTCGTTGAATATTCTGTACGGTACGCCGCGTCTCTTATTACTTCTAATTGCTCCGGAATGGTTTCGAATATTAAAAAATATGGTTCTCTGCCGACCAATAGAACGATCGTTACATTGACCTTCGGCAAATTTCAGGCTTTAACTGGTTTGAATCATGAAGATTTCATGAAATCCAAAGAAATTACGGAAAGGCTTGGGATGACGGTTAAACGGGCCGGAAGCGAGGAGATGGTCATTGAGTCACCATCTTGGAGGCATGATATCGGAATCGAGGAAGACCTAATTGAAGAAGTCGTCAGGATTGTTGGATATAATAAGATCGAAGATCAAGAATTGGAAAAGAAGGAGCCAATTTCAAAGGTATATACCTTAGATAAAATAGCGGACTCGTTAATATTCAATGATTTTTATGAAGTTAAAACTTTTTCATTTGTTGATACCAAGACGGCTTCATTTTTTGCAGAACAAGAGAACCATATACTCATTACTCATCCGGCGACGAGTGAATTTACTACGATGCGGCCGTCAGTTATTGCATCTCATCTTAAGGCCATCAGACTGGCGCAAAGTAAAAGTCAGAAAAATGGCAAAATATTCGAGATAGGGAAGAGGTATCGCAAATCCCATTCTGAGATGCATGATCTTGTGGAAGAAAATACTGTGACGGCTACGATAGCTGAGGATAAGACGAATAGGACGTGGAGATGCCGCAGCGAAGATGTTTCCATTTTCGATATCAAGGAGAGTCTAGAAAAAATTCTAAATATGACGGTGTCGGGTTTCAGATTGGTACCAGAGGCTCCGGAATATTATCATCCTGGCAGGAGTGGATCTTACATAATTCAAAAAGATTCGGTGATTGCTCATTTTGGAGAAATTCACCAATCTGTTCTGAGTGAACTGGATATAACTGGTCCAGTCGTATGTTTCGAGCTATTCCTAGATTGTGTTCCAGAATTGGTTGTTTTTAAACAAAGGGCCCCATTGAAGTTATCTCAATACCAACCTACGATTCGAGATTTTTCATTTATCGTGAAGAAGAAGGTGAGATCGGCGGATGTAGTGAATGCTGTTAAGAGACTGAAATTGGATTACGTTACCCACGTTTCAATTTTCGATGTTTATGAGTCTGAGTTGATAGGTAGTGAAAATAAGGCTATAGGATTCGAGGTTGTAATGCAATCAGATAGATCCACGCTCACCGAAATGGATATATCAGAGATTTCCAATAAAATAATAGAATCCATCGCTAAGAATTGTGAAGGAATTTTGAGGCAATAAAGAGAGATGATATTTATATTTAGCGATATATTATTATTGTATTGATCTATCAATCTTGTCCCAAACAAAATCCGCATATTGACACCAGGTGGATGGATTTGATATGATGAAGCTCTATGATGAGCCTGCTTGGTGGAATTGGTAGACACAACAGACTTAAAATCTGTCGCCTTCTGGCATGCCGGTTCGAGTCCGGCAGCGGGTACCACTTTCCTGCCGGTCACGGTTTTTTTTTCTTTTGGTTAGAGCATTATGAAGTTGAAAACGAAAAGTAGCGCGAAAAAGCGATTTCGTTTCACGGCGACTGGAGCCGTCAAGATGGCGCAGTGTGGCAAACGGCACAATATGCGCAAACGAGGGAGCAAGATGCTGCGGAACGCTCGTGGGATGACGATCATGCATCCTAGTGATGCGAAAAAGGTTGCGGCCCATTATTTTCATGTCTAATCAAAGTAGGTAAATAGGAGAGTTTTTATATGGCACGTGTGAAAAGGGGGCTTGCGGCCCATGCTAGGCATAAAAAGGTTCTCTCCGCGGCAAAAGGATTCCGCGGTAGATCGTCGAAGTGTTTCCGTCCAGCCTTAGAACGACTCGAAAGATCGTGGCAGTATGCATATCGTGATCGTAAGGTCAGGAAGCGGTCGTTCCGTGGTCTTTGGATCCAGAGGATTAATGCCGCCGTGCGTGAGGTCGGTCTGAAGTATTCGACCTTTATGCATGGATTATCGAAGGCAAAGATTGAGGTCGATAGGAAGATTCTCGCGAGGTTAGCGGTTGAAGATCGGGGGGCCTTTGATGCTATCGTCTTAAAAGCTAAAAAAGAACTCGAATCCACTACTAAGTAAAATTGTTTCTCTTACCAAGAAAAAACTAAAGAGTACGCGGTCGTGGCGGAAATGGTAGACGCGCAGCGTTGAGGTCGCTGTGGAGAGATCCGTGGAAGTTCGAGTCTTCTCGACCGCACCAATTTTTTTTATCATCCTTGTTTTTTTTCTGTTATTCCATATGCATTTCGTTTTATGCTACACTGGTACGGAGATTGGGGCAGGCCTTTTTTTCTCGGGAAATAGCGCAGCCTGGTAGCGCACTTGCTTCGGGAGCAAGGGGTCGGCGGTTCAAATCCGCTTTTCCCGACCAATCTTTTTCTTTGTTCGATCAAAAGAAAATCACCTTTTCCCAATTTCTGTCTCATCAAAAATACGAATCTTTTTAATCAATAGGAGGAATCTATTAATGAAAAAATTCCAGTTGAATTTTTATAATTCTAACGAACATTTTGTAACAACCGATATTCTGGATATTTCTATTTCCGAAAGTGAAAATGAAATGCCAAAATGTATTATCGCTGTCCCAGCTAAAATTTTGGAGATTACCGAAAAGTTCAGTAATTGCGATGTTTTATGGGGCGATTTATTGCTATTTAAAGGAAATCTAATCTCTTTTTCTTTGGTATCAAATTGTGAAATTCTTCAAATATCTTTACAGATTGCATACGATCCTGGAAGGAGCGGCGAGAAAAATATCGATTCTCATCGAGATTTGCTAGAAAAATTTCGCACAGAGAATCCGGAGGTATTGATTCCATTGACGATTAACCAGGTTTCGAGGACGGGGGATATCAGGCCTAGTTCGTTTGTTGTTGTCGAATCAGTCGCTGACGATTCTATTAATCTCGATCACAAGATACTGCGAGACTCTTTTAAGATGATAAATCATGGGGCGAAATCGATTGGGAATATAGATCTCGAAATTTCCGCCTCGTGGGTCGCTCGCCGAGAAGGAGATCTCGAAATTTCTTCGAGAATTGCAAATCGATTTTCTGCTGGTAAAGTTAATACCCTAACTCCGAAGAAACTTAACCACTCATGGCCTTGCTTTGGAGATAGAATTGCCCATCATCAGAACGCCAGAGCTACGAAATATTTTATCGGTCGATCTCGTTTGGAACGAGACGATTCGATGACTACATATACTCCTGAAATTAGTATAGCAGAAGATATACCGCGATTCAGGTTACGTCGAGAATTTTTCGATAACAAACTAACGGTATCTTGGGGATTTGATCAATTCGTGACAGAAACCGTGCGAACAAATATCAGAAAAAGCATTGATAAATCATTTTCAAAACAAATGAAAATAAATTTACATAACGTTCAGGAGTATATTGATGACCAAACGATTCCTAGTTTTTTTTCGACAGATATCGGCATCTCGATACTAGAGGAAATTTTTTCAGGGATTGGGAATTATCTGGTGCTTTCAATGAGAAATATTGAATTTTCGTTTGAAGTTCCATTCGATGAAGAGACCGTACAAATCGGCTGCGATTCTTGGATCAAAATTCAAAATCGGATGGCTAAGGTTACTGGGATGAATATCGAGATCTCTAAATCTAAGAAGATAATCAAGATCACGGCCGCAGCGTTTGCAAACTATGAAAAGGTTCGACAAAAGGTTGCTGAGCAATCTATGTTACGACCTTCACAAATCCCGCGACCTAACGAAGCAGATTTTGGAGTTGCCGATGTTCTACAAGATATAAGGATTCAGAATGATGCTGAAATGCAGTTCAGAAAATTGATGGCATATATCGAAGATTTAAAACGAATTGGCAAAATTAACAAATGTAACTACAAAAGTCTGATTTCATCTTTTCTCAGCGAAAATCAGACGACGATTACTATTATTGCGAAACCATTGAAAACGAAGCATCACGAAAAAAGATTTATCGAAGTCGAAGAACCACTTATTTTTTAAGTTTTCCGAAAAATCTGAATTTCCAGATTTCCAGATTTCCCGAAAAAAAAAGCGACAAAACTAGTTAAGTCCTGATATAGTCAAGGGCTTCCTTATTCAATACAATCAAAGATATATTCAAAAAAAAGGAGGGTTATTTAATGAAAAGCGCTATAAAAACACCTAAACTTCATTACCTAGTTAATACCCCATTTATCGATGGGTTTACAGAAATTGAAAAAGAAAATACAGAAATTGTCATTGGGAATAGCCATATGATTGATGACTTATTTTGCACGACAAATGAATCTGTGGAATATTTCAAATGTTTGTGTTCTCTCGTTCCAAAATCAGAATTCCGAGATGTAAGGGTCCGGACACGTTACAGGGCGCCGACTGTCGATGATGTTTCTGAAAACGTGATGTCGTTCAGCTTATATTCCGGTGAACAGATTAGAATGGATGGATTTATTTCTGAACTTGCGATTCGATTTCGAGAGTTACTTCCATTAGAGTCGGACGATGGATTGATCAAATCAGAATGGGTGGAATTTTTGAAAACCAGTCCGGAAATTTACGTAAAAACTTTTCACAAGCAATATTCGGACATGGAAATCGAAAATACTTTGGATCCAGGATTTGAAGGAAGTGATATTTTGCACGTAAAATCGAAGGGATACTTTTTTGCTGGTAGCTATTATGCCGGGATTAAACTTTCCGACATTCAGCAATATCTGTTTTACGTTGGCACTGAAATCCAAGCCAGAGAGTACATCAATATAATTTCGGCGACTGAATTGATATCATCCAGAAACATCGAACCAGCGCCGATTGTCACATTTCAATCCCTATCAACCCTTGAAGATGATGTATGCGATGGGAAAGTTGTGATTAATTTTCCGGATGGTTCAGAATATCAATCAATAGCAATATCAAAAAACACCTTAGTATCAGATATCGTTCAAATGTTATTTAAAAAGAAAAAAGAGGAGGAATAAAGGATGAATAATTCAATAGAAATAATGGCAAAGACGATTTACGGTGAAGCAAGAGGTGAATATAAAAAACCAAATTGCGGAGCAAGATCGTTGATAGCCGTCGGGAATGTAATTATGAATCGTCATAAACATTCAGGAGAATCGATTAAAGATATATGTTTAAAGCCAAAGCAATTTTCGTGTTGGAATTTAGGAGATTTGAACAGAAATCTCACTGAAAATCCACCGATTGGTGATGCGATCTATATTCTGTGTCACGTCTTGTCTAAAGAATTGATTGATTTAAAGATAGATGACATAACGAATGGGGCAAATCATTATTACAGCAAAACCGTAAAGAGTGTTCCTTATTGGGCGGCTGGGCGTATTTCAGTCTTCGAAATAGGGAATCATGTATTTTTTAAAATTTAGTAATTGGAGGTATTATCATGAATTTTATAGTCGAAGCAGCTAAATTCCCAGTTATCGGATTGGCAGAACTAAAATGGCACCTTCGTATAGAGCACGATCACGAAGATGAGTATTTAATCAAGAACATCGAAATGGCTACGAGTATGTTAGAAAATCATATTGAGTGTTCGATTATTAAAAAGAAGTATAAATTTGTAATTCATTGCGAAAAGGAGGGAAGCCCGGGACGGATAGCGTTACCGATGCGTGAGGTAGATGACATTTTGTCGGTAAAGCAGAAACTGTCATCTGATAACCTTAAGAGCATCAGTTTTTCTATCGATACAGATCGAGACAGAACTTTTGTTTTGATAAATGATACAAAATTTCCTATCGAAATCGAATATACGGCTGGAGCGATAGAACAAGCGCACGAAATTCCAGGCGATTTACGCTACGCTGTACTGCAGATCGCAAAGAATATTTACTCCTGCCGAGATGAAGATATACTAGAATCGATTTATGTCAAAAATATTATTAACAAATACAGAAGCGCAGCTTTAGATTAAGCGAGGTATTGAGTTATGAAAAAGAATATTACCGCTATGCTTCATGAAAAAATAACTTTAATGGGGCAAAATAATGACACTTTGCTGCATATGCCTACAACAGTGCAGCGATTTAGCGATATTGTGAATACGAGAGCCTTCATCAGACCTATACATGGGTTGGAAGATGGAATATACGAAGTAATCACATTAATACCTTCCATCGTAAAAAGTAGAACGATTACCGGAATTAGATGGAATAACATCGAATACGAATGTATATCTGTCTTTAAGGAATACGAATCCAAATATTTCAAGGGTAATGTTAAACGCATTCACCGCACCTGATATGGAAGAAATTTTTTTCGGCAATTGAGAAATTAGTTGTCAAAAAAAACGGATCAATCAAGGTAATATCATTCGTAACCTAATTCAGATATAATCTGAAATGTAGTCTTGGTAATGTGTATTTTATGATTTTTTTTGATTATGTCTTTTTCGAGGCGCGGTAAAAATCATGAACAGTTAGATATCTGGCCTGGATTCGTCGATGCATTATCAACGGTATTGTTGGTATTTATATTCGTCTTGGTCGGGTTCATTTCGGCACAGATTTATCTATCTGGTCTCCTTTTTGATAAGGATTCATCGTTAGCGGACGCAAGATCTAAGTTGTCTGAGGTCCGCGCTCTCCTCGCCTCTGAAAAATCCAAATCGACCAAACTGGAATCTGAAAATTCTGAATTTTTAAAAAAGATCGTTGAATTGCAGGAATCGATTAATACCTTGCGAGCTATGTTCGATCAAGAAGAATTACTACTAAAAAGGGAAAGGGAGGGAAACGTTACATTAGCTGACAAGATAGATAAGTTAACGATTCAACTCAATGACGTGTTGGCGGCTCTTGCGGCCGAACACAAATCTGCCGAGGAAAAGGAGAGGGCGCTCGCCCTCATCAAAAAGGAGAATATTAAACTCAGTGAGTTGTCTAAGATGAGTTTGTATCGTTCAGAATTCTTCGACAAACTTCGAGATATAGTCCGGGATAAGAAAGGAATTCGTATCTCCGGAGATAGATTTATATTTCAATCTGAATTACTATTTGACTCGGCATCTGATGAACTTAGTGACGAAGGGAAGAGGCAGGTCTCGGACATTGCCAGCATTATCAAAGAAATTGGAGATAAAATACCAAGCCAGATAAACTGGATTTTGAGAGTTGATGGTCATACCGACAAGCGCCCGATCGCTGGTAGCAAATTTGCCTCGAACTGGGAACTTTCCTCGGCTCGGGCTATTTCGGTTGTAAAATACTTGATCGAATGTCAGCTAGCTCCAGGGCACTTGGTGGCGGCTGGATTTGGGGAGAATCAACCGATATCTTCTGGGAATTCTCCCGAAGCGCTCGCTAAGAATCGAAGGATAGAATTTAAGTTGGACGAACGATGACCGATAAAACGCTATTAGTGTTTTCGGGCCCGTCTGGAGCCGGCAAAACTACTCTTATCAGATACGTTCTGCACATGTTTAAAGATCAAATTGGGATAACTATATCGTGCACGACGCGGTCTTCGAGGGATCGTGAAGTCGACGGAATCGATTATCATTTTATTACTCAAGAAAAGTTCTCCACCCTCGTTAAAAAGGAAGAATTTTTGGAACATACAGAGTGTTATGGAAATAGATATGGAACCCTCAAAAGATCGGTAAATGAATTACTACAGGATAAGGGGGTATGCATAATGGACGTGGATTATATAGGGGCCGCCAGCATATTGAGCGGAAACTTCGAACCCCAATTGAAAAAGGTAGGGGTATTGATCCTTCCCCCGTCCATCTCGTCCCTGAAGAAACGGCTCATTGGTCGAAAATCGGAGGCCCCAGAATCACTGGAGACACGGCTCAAGAAATCATTCGATAGTCCTAAGATAGCCACATACGATCATATCCTAATTAATGATACACTAGAAAACTCCAAGGCCATAATTCTCCAAATAGTAAAGCCCTACTTATTAGTTTGACTTTATTAATTCAGCTCTCGCCTTACCACAAGTATATTGGATCAAAGATTATTTTATCTATCAATACATCGGTTACAATTTCTCTTAATTGAGGAAGGAGCAATTCTCTGAATTCTGCCGAGAGCATGAGGATTGGGACGTGAATTCTCAGTAAATTATGGGTGTGGAGTTGGTAATTTTAGGTTAATGCTCAAATCGTTTCCCCTTCCCGAGGAAAAACCTGTGTGACAAAATCGGGCCTGTCCGTAAATCCCTGGATTAATTGGCACTTCTAGAACTTAATTTGAAGACTTCAATAGTTCTCTCGGGCAGATAATAAATCTTGATACATCGTGCTATTTATTATATAATTCTACATCTAATACCTTATATGCACAACATGTAAGGGGAATTTTTACTTTTAAGGAGGATCGATATAATGATCAACAAGTTCCGCTCATTCCCCAAGGCCTTATTCGTTTTGGTATTAGGTCTGCTTTCATCAGACCAGTCATTCGCAACTTCCGATGGATGTTTCCCCCGGATTCCACGGTCCATCCCGGACGATTCGCCTCAGGAACGGACTCCTTTGAGCCGCAGCGTCTTCGACTTAAAGATAGAACAAGCACGAGAGCGACAAGCAGACATCGCCGGCATTATCGACCTCTTCACGCCGCCTATCGTTGCAGGGGAAAACCCGTATTCTCATCCAATCGAGTTTTGGCTCCTGAAAGACGAAGCCTTGGCCAAAAGATTTCCGACAGATCAAGAAGAATCCATCTGGTTATCTTACGCAGCCCTCATTCAGATGCACTTTGAACGTTGCGGTCCCCGAAGCATCTGGGGTGTTAAGCAGGTCATCTTCCAAAATTACTGTCTAAGCGAAGACCCTGGAAGACATCCATTTGAATTATTAAAGAAATTGGGCGAGGACCGGTGGCGGATGCACCCGGTCAACGTAGCACGTCGTGAGTCTTTAGAACTCCCACCCGAAGAACGCCAACACGAGTCGCCAACACTTTTAGACGAATATGCGATGGCCGGTTTGGGGGAGATATGGTATAACTTAGACGGTTAAATTAGCATATGCCCCACGGCTTACCAAAATTTAGTGAGTTAAGTACCTTCGTTTAGTCGATTCATGGAGGACCAAATAAAATGATTTTGTCATATCAATACGGCATCACGGCTGCATTCATTTTAATGGCCCTGAGTCTAGCCCAGGTCTACGGGCATGATTCGGAAGGATACCATGAATCTGACTAACGGGTAGGCAAATTCGACAGATTGGACGCGCATTGTATTGTATCAAACACAGGGCGGCCGAACCACACACGGCCAGGATATCAGGGGGCTCGAGCTATTTTCCTTTCCTTTTATATGGATTTAGTGTAGTATTTCTCAGTGTCTAGGAGTTTCTTTTTTTTTTTGCATACCGCTGGTTGATGGACAAGAAAAATTGCGATAATGGTTGTTGTGGCTCTTCGAAATTCGATGGTTTCGTCGACAGTATCGAAGAAGAGATTCGTAGTGAAAATTGGCTATCGATTTGGAACAAATATGGGAAATTAGTTTCATATGCCGCTATAGCGCTCTTGATTGCCGTCGGCGTTTATAATGTATGGCAAAGGCAGGATATGGCCGATCGAGAAGCAATGTCTCATAGATTTTCGATCATACAGAACGCAATTATGTCTGAAAAGCCGGAGCAAATTCTTCCTCAGCTCAAGGAATTCTCCGCTTCGGCTAAAGAACCGTATAAGACGCTCTCCAAGTTAGTTTACGCTGCAAATTTGAGAGCTAAAAATGACAAAAGCGCAGTTTTTCAGTACAAACAACTCTCTGAAGATGAGAATGCCGATAAAGTATTTCGAGATTTTGCGTATATAATGTATGTCAGCACAAGCCTCGATCTCATGTCGGTCAAAGAAATTACAAGAGAACTGGATGGATTCATTGATAATTTGTCGAAGAAACACGTTGGGGGCCCGTGGGACATGATAGCTCGTGAGACGTTGGCCTTTTGTTACATCAAATACGGAAAAAATGATCTCGCGAAAGAGGAGCTCATCAAACTCGCGAAGACTCAGGATGTGCCGCAAGCCATGGCCGAGCGCGCTAAAACTTTGGTAAATATAATCGATCTACAGTCATGAAATGGCAATATTGTTTAGTGTTCCTTATGTTTATTGTTCGAGGTTACGGGAGACTGGTGAGGATTTGAAATGAAGCTAATCGGATCTGCATTATTATGCGTAAGTGCACTACTTTTTACTTCTTGTGATAAGAAAGAAAAATTACCGGGCAAAAGAGAACCCATACCAGGGATATTACAGGCCGAAGCGCCTGAATTAGGGCCGTCCTCTATGCGCTCCGCCGTTATCGTTCCCCCAGCGATCACTTCCTTGAGTCGGCATGTTTGCACATCTGGGAACAAGCAACATAGTGCCATAAATCACAAAATGAACCCAAATGGCCAACGTTTATCGCAGATATCAATTGGCTCTGGGCCGATTTTGACAGATCTGATCGCATTCGGAGGGAATGTGTATGCGATTGATGCGAATGGTATCTTGAACTGTGTTTCTCAAAAAGATTGCCATCCCGTGTGGAAAAAGAATATAGCTGAGCAGCCTGATGATGGCGTATTTTCTGGTGGTATGACGGCCGATGAAAATGGCATCATCTACGTAGGAACCAACATCGGCACTGTCTTCGCTATCGATTCTAAGAATCAAAAAGAGCTCTGGAAGAAAGATCTAAAGGTTCCGATGAAAGGGCCTCCTTTGTGCGTTACCGGAAAGGTCATAGTAACGACCGTTAATAATCAGACGATTGCCCTCGATATCAGAAACGGCGAGATACTTTGGACCAAAACTGTAACCCAAGAGCCAACTATGATGAGCGAATCGAGCACTCCGGCCGTTTTTGGCAACTCATTGATTTGTGCATATCCTTCAGGAGACGTCATGTCTCTTAATATTGATGATGGTTCAGATACCTGGAATGATGTCCTGTTTCCGGCCAATATGTCTCAAAGTGGGTCTACGATATCTCATTTCTCCGCTTCGCCTGTAATCTGGAATGGTTTCGTTTTAGTTTCGATGGCAGAGGCCAGAATGGCATTAATCGACGCAATAACTGGAACCAGAAGTTGGGATCGGGAAATCGGAACGAGTTCAACTCCGGCCGTTATAGGTAATTGGGCTTTCATTTTAAACAATGATGGCTCGGTGACATGTATTTCGCTAAAGGATGGACGTAGAAAATGGGTGACAGACGTGAAATCCGCATGTGTCGACAAAAATAATGCCTTGGTTGGTGCAAAATGGATTGGCCCGGTTATCATTAATGGAGAAATAGTTGTTTTCAATAACGCTGGACATTCCGTAGCCCTGGATATTTCGACTGGCAGGATCAAGAAGCAGCGCTTCTTTAAGGGGGCCCAGATAGTAAGGACGCCAATAATAATCGATGGTAAGCTGTTTGCGCTCACGGAGAGAGCAGAGCTATATGTCATTGGATGAATTTAGGATCCTTATTGTAGGTAGAACTAATGTCGGAAAGTCAACGTTATTCAACCGGATAGCCCGTTCTCGAGATGCGATAACGTTCGATCGACATGGAGTGACTCGCGACGCTAAAGAAAAAATTGTCGAAATCTATAATAAAAAAGCGGTCCTGATCGATTCTCCAGGAATGTTTGATTACGGTGAATATAACGATGACCCAGAGCTACTCGCTGCAATTTCCAAAAAGCTGGACGAACTTGTAAATTCTTCCAATTTAATGATTTTTGTTCTGGATGGGGTGACTGGAATTTCAGATTATGACCGAGATATCGCAAATCTTATCAGAAAAAGTGGAAAGGAAGTTATCGTCGCAGTCAATAAGAGCGAGAGGAAAAGCTCAGAATATTCTTATGTCGCAGCGACAGAGTTCGGATTTCAAGGAATATATAAAATATCGGCTGAGCACGGGCTTGGAATTGGAGAGCTCCTGGATGCGATCTCAGAACATATCACGGATCAGCAGGAAGAACTGATTCAGGAGCGAGAGACGATAAAATTGGCGATCATTGGCAAACCAAACGTCGGGAAATCGACAATGATTAACACAATTTTGGGAGAAGAAAAACAGCTTGTGGCTGATTATTCTGGGCTTACCAGAGAAAGTGCAGAATATATATTTAAGTATGGTGACGAATTTATTAAATTGATCGATACAACTGGAATTCGCAGACAAAACAGAGTTTCTGATATCCTCGAGAGAATATCGGTCTCGAATGCTAGAAAATCCTATAAAAATGCCGATGCCGTGATTTTAATGATCGATGCGACAACTCTCGAATCTGGCAAAATAGAAAAACAAGACTTAACACTGGCCGCTGAAATTTTAAAATATGGAAAGGCTTTGACGATTGCATTTAATAAGGTTGATAAAACTCCTTACGAAAAGGATGCCTGCCCGCCGTTTTTACGACGCAACTTTAGAGACTGTTTATCTCAACTAAAGGATGTCCCATTCCTTTTCGTTTCGGCCATAAATCACACAAATATTAATAATATGCTGGAGACCGTGATTTCAGTGTATGAAAAACAGAAAATTAAAATCAAAACCTCTGAGTTAAATGACTGGCTACACGAAGTCGGGCAAAGTGGATTGATGCAGAGCTCGTCTGCGAAATTTAAGCTTAAATATATAACTCAAGTCAGCATTTTACCGCCAACTTTTTTAATTTTTGTGACGAATGGAAGTAGTGTCAGAAAAGATCATGAGCGCTTTCTAACAAACAGCTTCAGAAATACATTCGATATTCAGGATGCTCCAATTAACATCGTATTTAGGGAAGTTAGTTCAAGGAGTCACCGTTTGAATCACCATTAGATCTAATTAAGCCTGTTATGCATTGTCCGTAATTATCAGGGAAATTGCTTGCCTCAAACCATCGTTAGAGGGTACACTTCTTAAGATATACAAGGAATAATTCCTAAAATTAGTGATGACAGGAGAAAATGAGTACTGAGCGAAACAGAGCGCTGGACGCCGCCTTGTCCCAAATCGAGAAGATATTTGGGCGAGGCTCGGTCATGAAACTCGGACAAAGGGAAGTTATAGAGATTGAGTCGATTTCGACCGGATCTCTCGGTCTGGATATTGCTCTCGGGATAGGTGGATTCCCCAAGGGAAGAATTATCGAGGTTTACGGCCCAGAGTCTTCGGGGAAAACCACCCTTGCCCTCCATGTTATCTCGAACGCCCAACGACAAGGTGGAAATTGCGCGTTTATCGATGCCGAGCACGCCCTCGATCCTGTGTATGCAAAAAAATTGAATATCGATATTGACAATTTGGTTATCTCTCAGCCTGATACGGGAGAACAAGCGCTAGAAATTGCCGATACATTGGTTCGAAGTGGAGCAATCGATGTATTGGTCATCGATAGCGTCGCGGCCCTGGTGCCAAAGGCGGAATTAGAGGGAGATATGGGAGATTCTCATATGGGTTTGCAGGCGAGGCTTATGAGCCAAGCTTTGCGAAAATTGACTGGTTCAATCTCGCGGACGAATTGCATGGTGATTTTTATCAACCAGATTCGTCAAAAAATCGGAATAATGTTTGGAAATCCGGAGACTACGACCGGCGGGAACGCGCTGAAATTTTATGCTTCGGTAAGAATCGATATCCGCCGGATTGGATCGATCAAGGATCGTGATGATGTGGTCGGGAATCAGACGCGGGTTAAGGTCGTCAAGAATAAGCTAGCCCCCCCATTCAAGGTAGTTGAGTTCGATATCATGTATGGCGAGGGAGTGTCGAAAACTGGTGAACTGATAGATCTTGGAGTCAGGGCTGGAATTGTTGACAAATCGGGATCGTGGTATTCATATAAATCGACAAAATTGGGTCAAGGAAAGGAATCGGCAAGATCTTTTTTGAAAGAAAATTCGAGTATTGCTAGCGAAATTGAAAGGGCTGTCCGAGATAATTCTATAGTCGTTGCCGATACTATGATCGGAGAAAATCTAGGCACAGAAGAAACGGCGGTGGCTGAAATAGAAGCAACGGATTAAGACGCCGTAAAAATAAGATCGATGGAATACGGGTAAGCGATGTGGGGATAAAAGTAAATTCGGCCAATAAGATAGCGCTTATAGCAGGGGGCGGTAGTTTGCCGACCGAGGTTATCGAGAAGCTGGATGACCTCAGGCGACCTTATGTGGTACTTTCGATTGCCGATATTGGGCCATCGGGTTACCGAAAATTTGGCTTGGGCAAAATCGGAGAAATGCTTGAATATTTGAAGGAAGCTGGGGCAACCGAAATTCTGTTCTGCGGGAACGTCAAACGGCCCAGTTTTTTTTCTCTAAAATTAGACGCGGTAGGTAAAAAATGGCTATCGGCTCTCGGAGTTAGGTTATTTTTAGGCGATGATGCTCTATTAAAGGGAGTTAAAAGATTAATCGAGAAGGAGGGATTATCCGTCATTGGGGCCCAGAGCATTCTCACGACCTCAGTCACTCCCAAGAGGCTTTTGACCGATGGAAGCAAGCCGAATGACATGGATCTGCGGGATATTGCTCGCGGAATATTTGTCTTGAATGCTTTATCACGGGCAGATGTCGGGCAGGCGGTAGTCGTTCAGGAAGGAATGGTGCTTGGCATCGAGGCGGCCGAAGGTACCTCCGACCTGATCTCACGATGTAAAAAATTGAAATTAAGTCCCAAGGGCGGAGTCTTAGTGAAAATCGCAAAAACTGGTCAAGAAAAATCGATAGATTTACCGACGATAGGGCCGAGCACGGTTCACTCGATCTTCGATTGCGGTCTTAACGGCATCGCTCTAGGAGCGCACAGTTCGCAGATCATCGATTTTGAGAATACGATTGGATTGGCCAACAAATTGCGTGTATTTATTATTGGATGCTAATAATTCCCAGGAAGATACCTCGCGCTAGACTTTCCCAAGAAGGCATCTCGCGGCGCTGAGATCACCGTTCCAAGGGTACAAGAAATTTGCCCCACGCTTAGAAACTTGTGGTAGAATTTATTATTCTGATTATTGCCCGGATGGCGAAATTGGTAGACGCGCACGCTTCAGGTGCGTGAGGGGGCAACCTCGTGGAAGTTCGAGTCTTCTTCCGGGCACCAGCAAAAAGAAAGAAATAGACAACATCCACGACTAAGCGAAGCCATTAGTTCAAAGAATTTACCTTCGTACAACGATAAAAGAAAAATTAACATCCAGTCAGTCTCGAGGTCAAAGGGTACAAGAACTTATTTTCGCCCAGAGAGAGCATGGAGTGAAGGGCGGGTATTCACGTTCCCGCCCATCGCTTATTTTTTTACCCCAATTTACGAGATCTGCTTCTTAGGATGCACCATGGACCACAAATAGTGTCCGCCGATAATCCCCAATCCGAGGGTGGCCACCGACCCGACGACCAACCCAGCGGTCGCCAGCACTGACGATTTCTTGAGCGCATCTTGAGTATTTTCAATCTCGGCTTGAATTATCGTTTCCATAGAGGCTCCAAGAGATTTGGAAATGGAAGGCAAGGCTGCAGAGATCGCCTGTCCACAGGCTGCCAACAGAGCATCCGCAAGGTCCGGATTTGGCCATGAGTACCCATCAGATGCTGGATCCTCAACAACTTCTGGTTGAAGTATCGCTAACATAGCGGTTTTCAATTTACGGACAACGCGAGCGTCGTTTAGATCCAGGGCTGTCCCACAGGCCCCCTCAAGAGCATCAGACAACTCAGACTTGGTCACAGGGGCGGGTGAAATTCGCAAAGGCAACCGCAAATCTAGCCATTTCTGCCCCCAATCTTCTAAGCCGGGCACTGTATCGACATTGATCCATAGCTCCAGCCGAGCCTCAATTATAGTATCGATGTACGGTAAAAAAGGTCCCATAGCGTTAAACGAGTTGTTTACAAAAGCAGTGTTGAGGAGATCGTTCCATATCTCGGCAAACTGACCTTCCATTTCGGCACGGTCCCCATCCTCAATAGGCATAAACACGTCTTTCAACCTCAGCTTCCTCATGACCCTCTGGGCAATTGAAGAAGGGGCAACATCCTGGGAGTAGTGAAATTTCAGGTAATGGCCCCCGACCTCATCCTCTGAATCGCATTCCGGGCAAAGGTTCCCAGTTGATACTGCCCACAAGACAGTACTCATCCTCCAGGGATCCCCAAAATGCAGCCACAATCCGTCATCCAGCAGATTCTCGCTTACCTCCTCCAAAGTTTGTCGGGCCGAGGGTTGTATCACGAGAGGACTCTTAGCCGCAAAGGGAGTCTCCATCCGGAAATAATGGGAGGCCACCAGAGCGACCAGCTGCTTCCCTACAATGGATTGTTGGACGGGCTTGAGAACGGTCCAAGGCCCCGTTACGCAGGCCAGATTTGAGATAGTCTGGAGGTCTGCATTGGCCATTTTCCCAGAGGGGCACACATCCGCAGGCCAGGCATATTGGCAGGTAGCCCAGGTTTTATCCATGAGGCAGTTTCGCAGGTAGCTACTCTGGGGCCAAGGGGTTATATCGAGGGTCTGATGCGGGGGGGGGGGGGGGGGGGGGGGGGGGGGGGGGGGGGGGGGGGGGGGGGGGGGGGGGGGGGG